>DASQXS010000155.1:0-13154 GCA_035639615.1 Gaiellales bacterium
GTTCTGGCGACGCCAGCGCCCGGGCCTGGTAGCGGCCGCTCGGACGCCGACCCTCGATGAGCTTCACCAGCCCGGGCACGCTCGCCTCGGGCGGCGGCCGGTCGGAGACGTCCTCGCCCGGATAGGCGTCCTGCTGCATCCGCGTGTTCATGTCGCCCGGATCGACCCAATAGACTCGGAGCTCCGGGTGCTCGGCCGCGAGCACGTTCGAGAGCTGCTCGAGCGCCGCCTTCGAGGCGCCGTACCCGCCCCAGCCCTCGTACGCCTCGACGGCGGCGTCGGACGTGACGTTGAGGATGCGGCCGGCGCGCGCCGCGAGCAGCGGCAGCGCCTCCTGGATCAGGGCGAGCGGCGCGACGGCATTCGTACGCAGGAGCGCCTCGAGGTCGGCGGGGGCGAGGTCGGCAACGGCGGGGAGCGGGGACGGGCCCAGCGCGCCCGCGTTGTTCACCAGCAGGTCGAGCCCGCCCATCTCCCCGGCGGCCTCGACGAGCGCGTGCCGGTGGCCGGCCGCGGCGATGTCTCCGGGGATGGCCGCGACCGCGGTCACCGCTCCGAGCTCGGCGCGGGCATGATCCAGCTCGTCGGCGCCGCGCGCACCGATCACGAGGCTCCAGCCGCGGTCGGCGAGCGCCCTGGCGAGCGCCAGTCCGAGCCCGCGCGAGGCGCCGGTGATGATGGCAGTGCGATTCGTGGTCATGGCGCCACCGTAGGCGCGGCCGGCCGTTCGCACATCGGCCGTCCGGCCGAGATGAGCACGGGCAATTAGTCCTAGGACGCAATTCCGGGGCCAGGCACGCAATTGCGCAGTCAGGGCTCGAGGTGTGGCACCGCAATTCCGTGCCTGACCCCGCAATTGCGCGGGCGTTACTCGGCCGCCAGGCGCACCAGCGTCTGCCCTCCGGTGACCTGGTCGCCGGCGGCGACTTCGACCGCCTCGACGCGGCCGGCGTGGTGGGCGACGATCTCGTTCTCCATCTTCATCGCCTCGACGACGACGAGGACGTCACCGGGTGCGACGGTGTCACCCTCGCCGACGCCGAGCTTGAGGACGGTGCCCTGCATCGGGCTTCGGATCAGGTCGGCCGAGCCGTGCGCGGCCCGCTCGCGCTCGGCGATGGCCGCCCGGCGGGCTCGGAGGCGCGCGCGTCCCGGATGCTCGGGCATCGCCACGGTGACGTCGAAGCGCTTGCCGTCGACCTCGACGGCCAGCGTGCGCGTGTCGGCTTCCACGGGAGCCGCCGCCGGATCTGCGGGCGCGGGCGCGATGTCGCCGCCGCGCTCCACGAAGTCGTGGAGGAGCCCGCCCGCGACGAAGTCGGGATGCTCGAGGATGCGCAGGTGAAGCGGGATCAGCGTCCGCGGGCCCTCGATCTCGAACTCGCCGAGCGCCCGGATCATGCGCCGCCGGGCGAGCTCCCGGTCCTCATCCCAGACGACCAGCTTTGCGATCATTGGATCGTAGAGGTCGGAGATCACGGTGCCCTCGACGACGCCCGAGTCGACGCGGACGCCTGGCCCCGACGGCTCCCGGTAGCGCGTCACCGGCCCCGGCGTGGGGACGAATCCCGCGGCGGCGTCCTCGGCGTTGATGCGGCACTGGATGGCGTGGCCCGAGAGGCGGACGTCCTCCTGGCGCCAGCCGAGCGGACGGCCGGCGGCGATCCACACCTGCTCGCGCACCAAGTCGAGCCCGGTCACCATCTCGGTGATGGTGTGCTCGACCTGGAGGCGGGTGTTCATCTCGAGGAAGTAGTAGGAGCCATCTGCATCGAGGAGCCCCTCGACCGTGCCGGCGTTCGTGTAGCCCACGGCGCGGGCGGCGTCGACGGCGATCGCGCCGATCCACTCGCGCATGTCGGGCGTGACGACCGGTGACGGCGTCTCCTCGAGGATCTTCTGGTGACGGCGCTGGATCGAGCAGTCGCGCTCGCCGAGGTGGATGACGTTGCCGTGGAGGTCAGCCAAGACCTGCACCTCGACGTGCCGCGGGCTCTGGAGATACCGCTCGAGGTAGACGGCGTCGTCGCCGAAGTACGCCTTGCCCTCGCGCCGAGCCGACTCGTAGGCCCGGTCGAGCTCGGCCTCCGAGCGGACGACCTTGATGCCCTTCCCACCTCCACCCGCGGCCGCCTTGACGGCGACCGGGTAGCCGATGCCGGCGGCGAGGGCGCGCGCGGCGTCCGCCGTCTCGACCGGCTCTGTGCCGCCGGGGACGATCGGCACGCCCGCGGCCGCCATGGCCTGCCGCGCCGCGGTCTTGGACGCCATCGCCTCCATCGCCTCGGGCGGCGGGCCGATGAAGACGAGGCCGGCGGCGGCGCAGGCGCGGGCGAAGTCCGCGCTCTCGGCCAGGAACCCGAAGCCGGGGTGGATCGCCTCCGCGCCGGCCCGCGTCGCGGAGCGGATGATCGTCTCGCCCATCAGGTAGCTCTGCGCGGGAGGCCCGGCGCCGATCAGGTACGCCTCGTCCGCGCGAGCCACGAACGGCTGCTCGCGGTCCGCCTCCGAGTACACGGCGACCGACGCGATGCCCATCTCCCGCAGCGTCCGCATGATCCGGATGGCGATCTCGCCGCGGTTGGCGACAAGCACCTTGGTGAACACCGCGCGATTCTAGGGTGTCAGGCTCCGCCTCGAATGCGTCACGGAACCGGTCACGCCGGCGGGTGCGGTGCCTGACCCCGCTCCGGCTCCGGCGGTCGGCCCGGCCGGTCCGGCTCGACGAGGCCGAGGGTCTCGAGGGCGCGCCGGATCGCCTCCTGCTCTTCTGGGGTGGGCTCCGGCTCGATCGTGATCCGCTCGCCGCTCACAGCGGGATGTTGCCGTGCTTCCGCCGCGGGCGGTCGACGCGCTTCCCGCGGCTCGCCTCGAGTGCGGTGATGAGGGCCGGCCGCGTCCGCCGCGGGACGATGACATCGTCGACGTACCCGCGCTCAGCGGCGGTGAACGGGTTCGCGAACCGCTCGCGGTACTCCTCGACGAGCTCGGCCCGGCGGGACTCGGGGTCTTCCGCTCCCTCGAGCTCCTTCCGGAAGACGATGTTGACGGCGCCGTCCGGCCCCATCACAGCCACCTCGGCGGTCGGCCAGGCGAAGTTGAAGTCGGCGCCGACGTGCTTCGAGCTCATGACGTCGTACGCGCCGCCGTAGGCCTTGCGCGTGATGACCGCCAGCTTGGGCGCCGTCGCCTCGCAGTAGGCGTAGAGCAGCTTGGCGCCGTGGCGGATGATCCCGCCCCACTCCTGGTCGGTGCCGGGAAGGAAGCCGGGCACGTCGACGAACGTGACGAGGGGCAGGTTGAACGCGTCGCAGGTGCGCACGAACCGGGCGCCCTTCACCGAGCTCGCGATGTCGAGCACGCCGGCGAGCGCGCGGGGCTGGTTTGCAACCACACCGATGGGGTATCCGCCCAACCTGGCGAACCCGCAGATCAGATTCTCGGCCCAGCGTCCCTGCACCTCCAGAAACTCGCCGTCGTCGACGACGCGGCGCACGACGTCGTGCATGTCGTAGGGCTTCGTCGGCTCGTCGGGGATGATGCGGTCGAGCTCGGGATCCTCCCGATCGGCCGGATCCGACGGCGGCTCCCACGGCGCCGGTTCGGCGCTCGACTGGGGCAGGAACGACAGCAGGTAGCGGCAGTCCTCGAGCAGCGACCGCTCGTCGGGCGCGGTGAAGTGGGCGACGCCCGACCGGCCGGCATGGGTCGCGGCACCGCCGAGCTCCTCGAAGCTCACCTCCTCGCCCGTGACCGTGCGGACGACCTCGGGACCGGTGATGAACATGTGGGAGGTCTCCTCGACCATCATGACGAAGTCGGTGATCGCCGGCGAATAGACCGCGCCGCCGGCGCAGGGACCCATCACCAGCGACACCTGCGGGATCACGCCCGACGCATGGACATTCCTGACGAAGATGTCGGCGTAGCCGGCGAGCGAGACGACGCCCTCCTGGATGCGGGCGCCGCCGGAGTCGTTGATGCCGACAATCGGGCAGCCGTACCGCAGGGCCATGTCCATCACCTTCACGATCTTCTCGGCGAAGGCCTCGCCCAGGGAGCCGCCGAAGACCGTGAAGTCCTGGGAGAAGACGAAGACCCGCCGGCCCTCGACGGTGCCGTGTCCGGTGACGACGCCGTCGCCGTAGGGCCGGGTTTCCATCATCCCGAAGTTAGGATTTCGGTGCTGGACGAAGGCGTCGAGCTCGGTGAACGAGCCCGGGTCGAGCAGGAGCTCGATGCGCTCTCGTGCGAGCAGCTTGCCCCGCTCGCGCTGCCGCTCGACCGCCCTTGGAGAGCCCGCATGTGCCGCTTCCTGGCGCAACCGCTCGACCGAGTCGATCCGTTCGCGGGTGGAATGTGACGGCATCGCCGCGGCAGCCTACCGAAGTCCTGTCATGCGAGTAGGATGCCCGCGCATGGTCGCGAGCCTCCGCCACGGGGGGCAAATTGCAAAGATTTGGTGAAAATCGATCTTGACGCAGCGGGCTGACGAGGGTACGTTCGACCATGCGAGGCACGAAACCGAGAAGGGTGGGCACCCCGTGGGCGAGCACGCGAGAGCAGACACCGCATCGGCGGTCACGATGGACGACGCGACCGCGAATGCGGTCGTACGCGCACCGCGACAGACCCCTGCTGCGCGTCCCGTCCAGCGCTCCGCCCGCCCCGCCGGCCGTGTCCGCCGGGGCATGGTGCGCTATGCGCTCGGGCTCGCCGACCTCGCCGGACTGATCACCGCGATCGCGGGCGCGTATCTCCTCACGACCGGGGGCGCGGGCGTCGATCCGCTGCTTCTGATCCTGCCGTGCTGGGCCGTCCTCGCCGGCTTCTACGGCCTCTACCGGCGCGACCGCGTCGGCGCCGACAATGCCACCCTCGACGAGGTGTGGCCGATCTTTCACTGCGTGACGGTGTCGTCGTGGGCCGTGTTCGCGATCGTGCAGGGGCTCGCCCCGACCCGCCTCCACGGCGGCCGGGTCATCGCCTTCTGGGCGCTCGCCTCCATCGCGATCCCCGCATACCGCAGCCTCTCCCGCTCCGTCCTTCGACGCCAGTTCGCGCTCAAGCAGAACGCCGTCGTGGTCGGCGCGGGCCTCGTCGGCCAGGAGATCGCGCGCAAGATCCGGCGCTCGCCGAGCTACGGCCTCGACCTGGTCGGCTTCGTCGACCAGAACCCGCTCCCGCTCCATGACGAGCTCGCGGACCTGCCCGTGCTCGGCTCGACCGACGAGCTGGGGATCATCCTCCAGACCCACGACATCGACCACGTCGTCCTCGCCTTCACCGCGGACCACGAGGCCGGGCTCGACGTCGTCCGCGTCTGCAACGAGCTCGGCGTCCAGGTCGACATCGTCCCCCGCCTCTTCGAGGTCGTCGGCAGCCGGGCCGGCGTCTACTCGCTCGAGGGCACGCCCCTGCTCGGCCTCACGCCGCCCGAGCTCGGCACGTCGCACCGGCTGGCAAAGCGGTCGATGGACGTGGCAGGCGCGCTCTTCGGCCTCGTTGTGCTGTCGCCGCTCTTCCTGGTGACGGCGCTCGCCATCCGCATGAACAGCAAGGGGCCGGTGTTCTTCCGCCAGACCCGGATCGGCCGCGGACAGAAGCCGTTCACGATCGTCAAGTTCCGGACGATGGTGCAGGACGCCGAGGCGCGCAAGGCCGAGGTCGCCCACCTGAACGCGCACCGCCACCTCGGCGACGCGCGCATGTTCAAGATCCCCGACGATCCCCGGGTGACGAGCGTCGGCGCGTTCCTGCGCAAGTACTCGATCGACGAGTTCCCGCAGCTCTGGAACGTCCTGCGCGGCGAGATGAGTCTGGTCGGGCCGCGGCCGCTCATCCCGCACGAGCATCAGTTCGTGAACGACTGGGGGCTGCGCCGGCTCGACCTGACCCCGGGCCTCACCGGCCTCTGGCAGGTGTGCGGCCGCAGCGAGGTGACGTTCTCGCAGATGCTCGTCCTCGACTACCTGTACGTCACCAACTGGAGCCTGTGGGGGGACATCAAGCTGATCATGCGCACCGTCCCCGCGCTCATGGGCAAGACTCGCGGCGCGACCTGACGCGCCGGATCCCGGGGGCGCCCACGCCGGCTCTCGCTCGGCGGCAGGGCGCCCCATTCGCGTTCACGTCGGCGCGCGCTCCGCGTCGTAGGTGCCCCACTCCTCGCGGAGGACCCCGCACACCTCCCCGATCGTCGCGCCGGCGCGCAGCGCCTCGCGCATCGGCGGGAGAACGTTCGCGTCACCCGCGGCCGCGGCGCGGACGGCGTCTATCGCCTGCTCCCACGCCCCCGCGTCGCGCGCCCGCCTGAGCGTCTGCGTTCGCTCCACCTGGCGGCGCTCGGCCTCAGGGTCGATGCGAAGGAGCTCGATCGGCTCCTCCTCGCCGCTTTGGAACCGGTTCACCCCGACGATCGTCTCCTCGCCCGACTGGACGCGGCGGTGCTGCGCGAAGGCGCTCTGCTCGATCTGGTCCTGCACCCAGCCGGCCTCCACCGCCGCCACCGCGCCGCCCATGTCGTCGATCTCGCGGATCAGCGACCGCGCCTCGGACACCAGATCGTCGGTCAGGGCCTCGACGTAGTAGCTCCCGCCGAGCGGGTCGGCCGTCGCCGTCCCGCCCGCCTCCGTTGCGAGGATCTGCTGCGTTCGAAGCGCGATGGTGGCCGAGCGCTCGGTGGGCAGCGCGAGCGCCTCGTCATAGCCGTTGGTGTGCAGGCTCTGAGTGCCGCCGCAGACGGCGGAGAAGGCCTGGATCGCGACCCGGACGATGTTGTTCTCAACCTGCTGTGCGGTGAGCGTCGACCCGCCGGTCTGGGCGTGGAAACGCAGCATCCCGGAGCGCGGGTCGCGGGCGCCGAAGCGGTCGCGCATGATCCCGGCCCAGAGCGTCCGCGCCGCCCGGAACTTCGCCACCTCGGCGAAGAAGTCGTTGTGGGCGTTGAAGAAGAACGACAGCCGGCGGGCGAAGCCGTCGACCTCGAGGCCGGCGTCGACCGCCGCCTGCACGTAGGCGATGCCGTTGGCGAGCGTGAACGCCAGCTCCTGCGCGGCCGTCGACCCCGCCTCGCGGATGTGGTAGCCCGAGATCGAGATCGTGTTCCAGCGCGGCAGCCGCTCGGTGCAGTAGCGGAACGCGTCGACCGTCAGGCGCATGCTCGGCCGGGCGGGGAAGATGTAGTTCCCGCGGGCGATGTACTCCTTCAGGATGTCGTTCTGGATCGTGCCGGAGAGGCGATCCGGCCAGACCCCCTGCTCCTCGGCCACGAGCTCGTAGAGCAGGAGCAGAAGCGATGCGGGCGCGTTGATGGTCATCGAGGTCGAGACCTCGTCCAGCGGGATCCCCTCGAGCAGGAGGCGCATGTCCTCGAGCGAGTCGATGGCGACACCTGTGCGGCCGACCTCCCCGAGGGCGAGCGGGTCGTCGGAGTCGAGCCCGAGCTGCGTCGGCAGGTCGAACGCCACCGAGAGGCCCGTCTGGCCGCGGTCCAGCAGGAGCCGGAAGCGCCGGTTCGTCTCCTCGGCCGAGGAGAAGCCCGCGTACTGCCGCATCGTCCACGGCCGCTTCCGGTAGCCGTCCGGGCGGATGCCGCGCGTGTACGGATACTCGCCAGGGGACGGCCTCGGAGCGGCCGCGTCCTCGGGCCCGTACACCGGCTTGGTCATGGGAGAACGATAGAGGAGCCGGGGCGGTCGCCAGGGGTACGCTGCCCCCGTGAGAATCACCGTGCGGCTGTTCGCGGCGCTGCGGGAGCGGGCCGGCTGGTCGGAGCGCGAGCTCGACGTCCCCGACGGCGCGGCGGTCGCCGACGTGTGGCCCGCGCTCGGGCTGGGCGATGAGCCGCCCGGGCTGGCCTACGCCCGAAACCGGGAGTATGCCGGGCGCAGCGACCTCCTCGCGTCGGGCGACGAGGTGGCAGTGATCCCGCCCGTGTCGGGCGGCGCGTTCCGGCTCCAGGCCGAGCCTCTCGACGTAGATGCCGTGGTCGCAGAGGTGGCCGACCCCGGCGCCGGCGCGGTCGCCACGTTCATCGGCGTCACCCGGGAGCACAGCCGCGGCCGGACGGTGACCCGGCTCGAGTACGACGCCTACCCCGAGATGGCGGAAGCCGAGATGCGGCGGATCGCCGCGGCCGTCCAGGCCCGGCACGGTGTCCTCCACGTCGCCATCGCCCACCGCACCGGCCACGTCCCGCTGGGCGAGGCCAGCGTCGTGATCGCGGTCTCCGCGGCCCACCGCGGCCCTGCGATGGATGCGTGCCGCGAGGCCATCGATACGCTCAAGCAGACCGTGCCGATCTGGAAGAAGGAGGTGTTCGAGGGCGGCGAGGAGTGGATCGGCCGGGAAGGCACCTGACTCTCGACGGCCCGCGCACATGGACATCCCAGCCGCCCCCGCTACTCTGAGATCATGACGTCCGACCCCTGGGAGCGATACGAGGCCGCGGCCGGCACGGCGGCGCCTGCCCCCGAGCCGGAGCCGGCATTCGAGAGCCCGGTGCAGGAGCACCGCGGCCTTCTCCGCCGGGCCGGAGGGGGTGCAGCGGCCGGCGGGCTCATCCTGCTCAAGTTCCTAGGCAAGTTCGCCTTCCTCTTCAAGGCGAAGTTCCTCTTCAGCTTCCTGATCTCGGCCGCGCTCTACGCGTGGGCGTGGGGGTGGCAGTTCGGCGTCGGGTTCGTCATCCTCCTCCTCGTCCACGAGCTCGGCCACGTGATCCAGCTCCGGCGGGAGGGCGTCGATGCCTCGGCGCCGACATTCATCCCCTTCCTGGGCGCGTTCGTCGCGATGAAGCAGCTGCCCCAGAACGCATGGACGGAGGCGAAGGTCGGCCTGGCCGGCCCGGTGCTCGGAAGCGCCGGAGCCCTGGTCGTGCTGCTCTGGGCCGAGCAGACCGACAGCAACCTCCTGCGTGCACTGGCGTACGTCGGCTTCCTGCTCAACCTGATCAACCTGGTGCCGGTCGTGCCGCTCGACGGCGGACGCGCCGCGGCGGCGCTTCATCCCGCGTTCTGGTTCCTCGGCCTCTTCATGGTCGCGCTCTTCTTCTTTGCCTTCCACAACCTGCTTGCGCTGATCGTCCTCGCCCTCGGCGCGTTCGAGCTCTACCGGCGCTGGAACCGCCGCAACGAGCCGGAGTTCCGCGCGTACCACGCCGTCACCTGGGGCCAGCGGGCGGCGGTGGCCGGCGTCTACCTCGGCCTCGTCGCCGCGCTCGTAGTCGGCATGCACGCCGCCTACGTCACGCCGCCGTCGTAACCGGCTGGACGTGGGAGACCAGCTCGTCGCCGAGCGCGACGTGCACCGCGAAGGCGGGGGCCTCCGGCACGAGCTCGAGCATCCCTTTCCCGATCTCGAGCCGCGCCAGCAGATGGGTGCTCGGGCAGGCAACGACACCGCAGCCTCCGAGGGTTGAGAAGACCGCCCGGTGCACGTGCCCGCCGACGACGAGGCGGACCTGCGGTGCCCTGCCCAGGATGCTTGCGAGCGCGGCCCGGTCCGCCTCCGGCACCCCGATCGCGTCCAGATCGGGAACGCCGGTGAGAAGCGGCGGATGGTGCATCGCCACGATCGTCGGCGTCTCCGGCTCCTCGTCGAGCCGCCGCTCGAGCCAGGCGCACGAGTCGGCGTCCGCCTGGCCGCCGTCCTCGCCCGGAACGGTCGAGTCGCAGAGTACGAGACGAAAGCGGCCACAGGCGACGGCGTACCGGAGCGGCCCGCCCGGGCCGCCCGCGCCCGCCGGGCCGAACCGCTCGCGCAGCGCGTCGCGATCGTCGTGGTTTCCCGGGAGGACGTGCACGGGCATCGGAAGCGGCGCCAGGAGCTCCTGGGCGCGGTCGTACTCGCCGGCCGCCGCCGTGTCGGCGATGTCGCCGGTGACGATGACGGCATCGGGCTCGGGCTCGAGGCCGAGCACGGCCGCCACCGCCGCGGCGAGCGCCGCCGAGGCGCCGCCGTCGCCCGGGCCGGCCCGCACATGGGGGTCGCTCAGGTGGGCCAGGATCGTAGGCGCGGATGTCACGCTGGCGCTCACCGGTCGTGCCGGAAGCCCCAGGTCAGAAGCCGCGCCGCGGCCGCGAACTCGTCTCCGCGAACGTGGAGGAGCACCGCGACCACCGAGCGCGAACCGTGCTGCGCGGCGGCGGCGATGCAGTTGCCTGCAACCGTCGTCTGTCCGGTCTTGATCCCGATGGCGCCCGGGTATGTCCACAACAGGCGGTTCCGGCTCACGTACGAGGTCGTCGGCCCGGTTGCGAACGTCTTCCTGGCGACCAGGGCGCGCACAAGCGGCTGGCGCAGGACCCGCAGCGAGAGCGCGGCGATGTCCCAGGCGGACGAGCGGTTGTGGGCGTCGACGATCCCGGAAGGGTTCGAGTAGCGCGTGTCCTCGAGGCCCAAGCTCGCCGCGCGCGCGTTCATCAGCCGCACGAACCGCCCGATCGACCCCGCCCGGTGCACGGCCAGCGCGTCGGCGGCGTCGTTCGCCGACTCGATGAGGGCCGCGGCGAGCATCCGCCGCTCCGTCACGACCTGGCCGGGGTGCAGGCCGATCGTGTAGCCCGGCGCCCCCGTCATCGCGGCGGTCACGCGGAAGGGGCGGTCGAGGTGCCCGGCGCGGTCGAGGGCGACCGCGGCGGTCATGAGCTTCGTCAGGCTTGCGATCGCAAGCCGTCGGTGTGGGGCGTGCGACCAGAGGACGCGTCCCGTGACCCGGTCAACGACGATCGCCGCTCGCGCATGAACGCCGTGCGGGCGGCCGCCGACGGGCGCGCCGACGAAGAGTCCGGCATGCGGGGGCGCCGGCCCGTTCCCCGGCTGCACCGCCGGCTGCGACGCGGACGCCGGGATCGCGCCGGCGGCCCGATCGGTCAGCGGCCAGAGCCGGTAGCCCACGAACCCGGCTGTGGCGAGAAGGGCCGAGGCCAGGCCGACGAGGATCGCGGGCAGCGGCCGCACGTTCGGAAGCGCGCGCGGCCGCCGGCGGCGTCCGAAGGACTGCATCGCGTACAGGGTCGGGCGTCTCTGGCGTGCCACGGCGGTGCATAGAATTGCATCCATGGAGCGCCATCCGCTACGCGGGCTGCCGTCGGTGGATGCGCTTCTGCGCCTGGACGCCGGCGCGGCGCTCGTCGAGCGTCACGGCCGCCCGGCCGTGGTGGGGGCGATCCGGACGGCACTCGCCGAGGCCCGCACCCGCGGCCGCGCCGAGGCGCCGGAGCAGCTGCTCGCCGCCACAGCGGCGCTGCTCGACCGGCCGCCGAGCCTGCGGCGGGTGCTGAACGCGACCGGGGTCATCGTGCACACCAACCTCGGCCGTGCGCCGCTCCCCGCCGAGGCGATCGACCGCATCGCTGACGTGGCCCGGAGCTACTCGAACCTCGAGTATGACCTTGCCGCCGGTGGGCGCGGATCGCGCCACGCGCATCTCGCCGCCATCCTCGCCGAGCTCACCGGCGCCGAGGACGGGCTCGCGGTGAACAACAACGCGGCCGCGGTGATGCTCACGCTGGCGGCGCTCGCGGCCGACCGCGAGGTGCTCATCAGCCGCGGCGAGCTGATCGAGATCGGAGACGGCTTCCGCATCCCCGACATCCTCGTGCAGTCGGGAGCGCGCCTGGTCGAGGTGGGGACCACCAACCGCACGCGGCTCGAGGACTACGAGCGCGCCATCCGTCCCGAGACGGCCGCCGTCCTGCGCGTCCACCAGTCGAACTTCCGTATCGTCGGGTTCACCGATGCGCCGTCGCTCGGCGAGCTCGCCAGGCTTGGCCGCGAGCACGGCGTGCCGCTGATCGACGACCTCGGGTCCGGCCAGCTCCTCGACCTGCCCGACCTGGCGGACGAGCCGACGGCGCGGTCGAGCATCGAGGCCGGGGCCGCCGCCGTCTGCTTCTCCGGCGACAAGCTCCTGGGCGGGCCCCAGGCCGGCGTGATCGTCGGCACCGCCGCGGCGGTCGGCCGGATCCGGCGCCACCCGCTCGCGCGCGCCGTCCGGATCGACAAGCTCTCCCTCGCCGCCCTCGAGGCGACGCTCGAGCTCTACCGCGACCCGGCCCTCGCGCTCCGGGCCGTGCCCGTCCTCAGGGCCGCGGCCGAGTCGGCCGAGGATGTGCGGAGGCGGGCCGAACTCCTGGCCGCGAGGCTGGGCGGCCGGGTCGTCGAGACCCGGGCGCGGATCGGCGGCGGGGCCGTGCCGCTGCTCGAGCTTCGCAGCTTCGCCTGCGCCCTGGACGGCGGCGCCACCCTGGCAGCGGCGCTGCGTGCGGGCGACCCGCCCGTCGTCGCCCGGGTGCAAGAGGGTCGCGTCCTGCTCGACTGCCGCACGCTCTCCGACGACGAGTGCCTTCGCATCTCCCTCTGACTGCATCTCAGAATGAGCGGTGCAGCGTTCGTCCCGACGAGGCCGTGCGTAAGGGCAGCCAGGGTGGGATGATGCGCCGGACATTGCGATGGGTGCCGGGGGATGATCCTGGGTGCATCAGGTCAGCCTGGCTGGATTCATGCACACGAGCACCCCCAGGGTCACACTACATTCTGAGATGAGCCCTCTGACGCTCGGCACCGCCGGGCACATCGACCACGGCAAGACGGCGCTCGTGGCCGCCCTCACCGGCGTCGACACCGACCGGCTGCCGCAGGAGAAGTCCCGCGGCATCTCGATCGAGCTCGGGTACGCGCCCCTGGAGCTGCCGTCGGGGCGGCGGCTGTCGGTCGTCGACGTCCCTGGGCACGAGCGGTTCGTGCGCACGATGGTCGCCGGCGCGACGGGCATCGACCTGTTCCTCCTGGTCGTGGCCGCCGACGACGGCGTGATGCCGCAGACGCGCGAGCATGCGGCCATCGTCCGAATGCTCGAGATCCCCGCCGGCGTCGTGGCGGTCACGAAGTCCGACCTCGCCGACCCCGGTCCTGCGCTCGAGCAGGCCGCCGAGCTGCTGCCCGACGCGGAGGCCGTGGTGTGCAGCGCGCGCACCGGTGATGGGATCGAGGAGGTGCGCGCGGCGCTGGATCGGGTGGCCGCGGAGCTGCTGCCGGGCGCCGAGGCCGTGGTGGTGTCGGCGCGCACCGGCGCCGGGCTCGACGGACTGCGCGCAGCGCTCGACCGCGCGGCCGATCGCACCGCCAGCCGCGCCGACGCGCCCGGCGGCCTG
>DASQXS010000156.1:0-7487 GCA_035639615.1 Gaiellales bacterium
TGGCGTCGATGGCGAGCGAAAAGCACGCGATGCTAGGACGCAGGGAGCGCCAATAGTGAACCTATTGGCGCGACCGAGGACACCGCAGCAGTCGCAAGGCTCTGCCTTGCGACGTTCGGGAGCGATCTGCTACCCAGCAGAGCGCGGACGCGCTTTGCAGCCGCTAGCCTGTCAACGCGCCCGCGTTGACAGGTCTCGTGAGCCGTCTGCTACTCAGGCAGACGGCGAGAGCGGCGAACGTTGCCGGACGATCCACTAGGCCGACGCGGCGCCGAGCTCGCGCTCGACGATGGCCTGGAGCCGCTCCACCGAGGCGAGCTGGCGGACGCGGCGCTCGAGCAGCCGTCGCTCGGCGGCGGCGTCGGGCTGGACGAGGACGCCGAGTGCCTCGAGGACGGCGACGTCACGGGCGCCGAGCTCGGCCCGTGCCAGCCGCTCGACCTCGGCCCATGCGATCCGCAGGCGCGCGCCGTCGACGTCGTCGCGCAGCCGGCCGGCGTGCCGGGCGAGCCGATCCGCGTAGAGCTCGAGCTCGATCCGTCCCATACGCCGAGGATCGGGCCGAGCGCCTCACGCCGCTACAGCCCAGGTGTCGCGAATGCGTCCCGGAACCGTCACGCGACCATGTGCGGTACGTGCAGCTCAACTCAGAATGCGCTGTGATCTCGGGGGTGCTCGCGTGCATAAATCCAGACGGCCCGTCCCGGCGATCGGCTTACCGCTCATTCTGAGATGAGCCTGAAACCCTCACAGCCGCCTTGACGGGCAAAGATCGACGACGGCGCAGTCGCGGCAGCGGGGCGTGCGGGAGTGGCACACGCGGCGGCCGTGGATGATCAGGACGTCGGTCACCTCGAGCCAGCGCTCGCGCGGGTAGAGCTGCATGAGGACGCGCTCGACCTTCGCCGGGTCACGGTGGCGGGTGAGCCGCAGGCGGCGGGCGACCCGGCCGACATGGGTGTCCACCGCGATCCCCTCGCGCGCGCCGAAGGCGTTCGATGCAACCACCGCGGCCGTCTTCCGCCCCACGCCCGGGAGGGCGACCAGCTCCGCCGTCGTCCGCGGCACCTCGCCGCCGTGTCGCTCGAGGATCGCCAGACAGGAGCCCCGGATTGCAGCGGTCTTCTGGCGGAAGAAGCCCGTCGGTTGGACGGCCCGCTCAACCTCCTCGGCAGGAACGGCGACGTAGTCCTCGGGCCGGCGAAAGCGGCGGAAGAGGTCGGCCGTGACCTGGTTCACACGCACGTCGGTGCACTGCGCCGAGAGGATCGTCGCCACGAGCAGCTCGAGCGGCGTCGTCCAGCGAAGCTCGATGGCCGCGTCGGGGTGCTGGGCGTGCAGGCGATCGAGGATCTCTACGGCGCGGGCCCGCCGCGCCCTCACCCCTGCCACTCCAGCCGCGGCCCAGCGCAGAGCAGGTCGAGCGCGGGACACTCCTGGCAGTGCGGCCCCGGCCGGGCCGGGAAGCGGCCTGCCCGTATCGCGTCGATCGCGTCCCGGAGCTCGGCCTCGAGCGCGCCGGCATCCGCCGCTTCGAACCGGCGCTGTGCAACCGCCTTCGCGTCCTCGAGGAACGCGTAGGCGACCTCCACGGAGGGTGCGCCGGTGCGGAGGGCGGCGAGCGCGTAGGTCGTCACCTGCACGCCGTAGGAGCGGTCCATGACGTCCTGGGCGGCACGCTCCTCGAGCCGGTTCGTCTTGAAGTCCACGACGAGCGCCGCTCCGTCCGCCTCGCGGCCGAACACGTCGAAGCGGCCGCGGAAGAGGACGCCGTCCACCTCGAACGCGAACGGCACCTCGGGGCGGGCGGCGGCGAGCGCCTCCACCCGCCCGCGCAGCGGGCACTCGGCCCAGGCGGCCACGAAGGCCGCGATCCGCTCGGTGTCCGCGTCGGTCGCGTGCGGATAGAGGTCGCGCCAGCGCCCGTCCGCGCGCTCGAGCTCGAGGTGGACGGCGTCGCCCAGCTCGAGCGGGCCGAGGCCCTCCCCCTCCACCACCTCCGCGACCGGCTCGGGCAGCCCCAGGACGCGCTGGGCGAAGTAGCGATACCCGCACCGGCGGTAGAGCGAGAGGGCGCTGTAGGAGAGCCGGCGGAGCGCGACCGGCGCGGGCGCCGGGATCGGCACGAGCGGCGGCAGTGCCTCGGGGCTGCGGCCGCCGTCGACGAAGAGCGCCAGCTGTGCGCCCACCTCGCCACCCGCCGGCGCTGCCTCGACCACCGCGGGCCGGGCGGCGCCGTTCCCGCCGGGAGGCCCCGGCGCGGGGCGGGTGACGCGAACGGTCAGCGCGGCCGCTCCCCGGTCGACGTCGCCGTCTTCGTCCAGCCCGACCTCGAGCAGCCGGCACACCTCGGCGATCGAGGTCTGCTCTCCCGGGTCAAGCGCCCCGCTCACGATCAGGTGCTGGCGGGCGCGGGTCATCGCAACGTACTGCAGCCGCCGCCCCTCCTCCCGCTCGGCGGCCCGCTCCCTCGCCGCCGCCTCCGCGTAGCCGAGCGCCGGCCGGAGCCCGCCCGCCGGGTCCGGCGCCTTGATCGCCGCCCGCCCATCGGCGGAGACGAGGATGTCAGGCAGGTGGCGCGCCATCCGCTCGCGGCCCTGGTCGGCAAGCACGACGACGTCGAACTCGAGGCCCTTGGCGGCGTGCACGGTCATGAGCACGATCGCGTCGCGACCCTCCTCGGCGATCGCCGCCTCGCCCTCGCGGGCCGCGAGCGTGGCCTGCTCGTCGCAGAAGCGGATGAAGCCCTCGAGGTCGGGGCCCCGGACCGCCTCGAACTCGGCGGCGAGCCGGCTCAGCTTGCGCAGGTTCGCGTAGCGGCGGTCGCCGTCGGCCATCGCGAGGCAGGCAAGGTCGTAGTCGTGCTCGGCCACGATCAGCTCGCACAGCCGCTCGAGCGAGACCTCGCCCGAGCGCTTGACGAGGCGGGCGAAGCGCTGCGCGAACGCGAGCGCCATCCGCTGCTCGGCCGGCGCCAGGCCCGGCGGCGGGTCGTCGCGCTCGAACGCGGTGAAGATCGGCCGCTTGACCGCCGCCCGGCGCACGCGCAGGAGGCCGTCGTTCGACATGCCGACGAGCGGCGAGGCGAGCACGGTGAGCAGCGCCACGTCGTCGTAGCGGTTGCGCAGGAGCCGCAGGTAAGCCAGCAGGTCGGACACCTGCTGGGTGGCGTAGTAGCCCCGGCCGGTGGTGCGGACGGTCCGCAGGTGGTGCTCGCGCAGCGCCGCCTCGTACCGAGCCGCGTCGGTCCCCGCCTCGAACAGGAGCACCACCTGGCCGGGCAGGCACTCGCCGGCGTCCACCAGCTCGCCGATCCGGGCCGCGAGCGCCCTGGCCTCGGCCTCACGCCAGCTTTCCCCCACCTGGCGGAACGCGAGCTTGTCCGTGAGGAGGATCTCGACCCGGCCGCCGGCCGGCGGCGCGCCCTCGTGCCGGGCCTCGGCCAGGAGCGGCGTGTAGCGGTCGCCGAAGTCGCGCCCGAACACCTCGTTCACCGCGGCGATCACGTGCGGCCGGGAGCGGTGGTTGCGGCGCAGCTGGATCCGGCCGTCTCCGGCCTCCGTACGCCGCTCGCGGTAGACCTCGACGTCGGCGTGGCGGAAGCGGTAGATGCTCTGGAACTCGTCCCCGACCAGGAAGAGCTCGCCGCCGGCGACCAGGTCGACGAGCTCGCACTGGAGCCTGTTCGTGTCCTGGAACTCGTCGACGAGGACGCTTGCGAACCGCTCCCGGTAGCTTTCGGCCAGTTCGGGCCGCTCGGTGAGAAGGTCGCGAGCGCGAAGCTCGAGGTCGGCGAAGTCGACCAGGCTGCGCGCGTCCTTGAGCTCCCGGTAGCTCGCGTCGAGCATGCGCAGGAGGCGGTCGAGCTCGGCCAGGTCCGCCGCGGCGAGGACGTCCCGGGCCGCCTGCTCCACCTGCTCGCGGGCCGCGTTCAGCTCCTGGTGGGCGGCGACGTTGCGGAGCCGGTAGTCGGAGAGGTCGGCGAGCTCGGCCGCCCCGGCCCCCGCATCGAGGCGCGCGACCAGAGCGGCCGCCTCGTCGCGGTCGACACCCGCCGCAACGGTCCGGGCCGACGCGATCGCCCCGTCCAGCTCCGCCTGCGCGAACGGGCGCAGCGCGAGCGGGCGGCCGGCGCTTCGCAGCCGGGCGTGGGCGTCGAGAATCATCGGCCGCAGCCGGCGCCGGCCGTACGTGGCGAGCAGGTCGAGCCGCTGGTCCGAGCGCTCGGCAAGGAAGCGCTCGAGGGCGATGTCGAACGCCTCGTGCAGGAGCACCCCGGAGCGAACGTCGTCGGCGATCCCGAAGCGCGGGTCGAGCCCGGCCTCGAAGGCATGGGCGCGAAGGATGCGCAGGCAGAAGCGATGGATGGTCGAGATCCAGGCCGAGTCCACCGACCGCGCCTGTTCCATCTCCCCCGCGAGCTCGAGCCCCTCGCGAACGCGGCGGCGCAGCTCGGACGCCGACCGGTCGGTGAACGTGATGGCGAGCAGGCGGTCGATCGGCGTGCCTTCGCGGAACCGGCGAAGGACGCGCTCGACGAGGACGGCCGTCTTCCCGGTGCCCGCGCCGGCGGAGACGAAGACCCTCCCGCGCCGCTCGACGGCGTCGCGCTGCTCGGGCGTGAACCGTCCGGTCACGGCCGCGGGACCCGGCAGATCGGGTGCTGGGCGCACCAGGCCGGACACTCGCCCCAGCGCGGGTCGTGGCGGATGCGGCCCGCCCGCATCCCGGCGACGGCCGCCTCGGCCAGCTCCTGCGCGCGCTGGATCTGTGCCCAGAACTCGTCCACGTCGAGCACGTCGGCGCGCGCCAGCCCGGCGGCGTCGACCTCGCCGGCCA
Source organism: Gaiellales bacterium (assembly GCA_035639615.1). GTDB lineage: Bacteria > Actinomycetota > Thermoleophilia > Gaiellales > JAICJC01 > JAICJC01. The sequence continues at coordinate 4,840 of DASQXS010000156.1, forward strand.
GCACCAGGCCACGGGCCGCCCGCTTGCCGGCGAGCGCGCGGTACATGCCGCCGAGCGGCTCCATTCCCAGCAGGTCGCGGAGCGCGAGGATGTAGAGCGGGATCTGGAGCTTCCCCTCGCGCTCCATCTCGCTCGCGGAGTGGGCCGAGGCGCCCGATTTGTAATCCCAGACCAGTCCGCGCGGGGACATGCCGGGGTCGACGTCGACCCGGTCGATCTGGCCCGAGACGCGGAAGTCGCCGATCGCGAGGCCGTCCTTCAGCCCGGGCGCGGCCATCGCCGACCCGAACCGGACCTCGTAGCGGCGCGGCACGAGCGGGAGCGCCAGCCGTGCCTCGGCCCGGAGGAACCCCTCGAGATCGCGCTCGAGGGCCCGCCCGAGCTCCTTCCCGGCGACGGACTCGGGGACGCGCTGGCCGGCGAGGGCCTCCTCCAGGCAGGCGCGCATGAGCCCGTAGGCGGATTGGAGGTTCTCCTCGGTCAGCCGCTCCGTCCCGAGCTCGGCCGGGAGCTGGGCGAAGAAGCGGGCCAGGGTGGCATGGGCGACCGATCCTCGCGTGCGGGCGTCGAGCTCGAAGTCGATCTGGCGCGGGTCGAGCACGCGCTCCACAAACCACATCGCCGAGCAGTCGCCGTACTTCTCGAGCTCGGTCACCGAGAAGCGGTCGGTGGCTCCAAGCTCGGCGAGAAGCTCGCCGTCACGCACGTCGGTCGGCCGCCGCTGCGCCTCCATGGCGCGGACGAGCTTCCGCTCCCACCCCATCATCGCCGCCACCCCGGTCGCCCATTCGGCGTCGTCGCGGAGGGAGCGGGCGAGCGCCCGCAGCCGCTCGCGATCGGTCGGGGCGGCCTCCAGCCGGAACGCCACGTCCGCCAGGCCGCGGCGCCGCACGAGGGCGGCCGCCTGGTCGCCCAACGCGCGCACGACCTCGGCCCAGAACGGCGACGGCTCGAGCGGCTTGCCCTCGTCGGTCGCCGCCTGGCGGGCCAGATAGAGCCGCCGCCACGGGCGCGTGCAGGCGATGGTGAAGAGGTGGCGCTCCACCTCGACGGGGTCGGCCCGGCGAAGCCCGGCCGCCGCAGCCGCGTCGGCGTCCAGCAGCCGCCGCTCCGCCGCCGGCCCGGGGAGGCTCCCCTCCTCGAGCCCCAGCACGAAGGTGGCCTGGAATCGGCGCGTGCGCGCTCGGCGCAGGTCGAGGACGGCGACCCGGCCGGGCTCGGCGCCGGCGCCGATCCACACCCCGAGCCGCTGCACGGCCTCGATCACCGCCTCGCGGCTCGCGGGGCCGAGCGCGCGGAGATCCTCGGCGGCCTGGAGAACTGCCCGGGCCGCGCGCAGGTCTGCCCGCGCCGGCGCCGGCACGAATCGCGCCTGGAGCGACCGCGCCGCCCGGGTCATGCCCCGGGCGAGGTCGGAAAGTCCCGCGAGGGGGTCCTCGCACGCCGCGAGCCGGTCGAGCACCGGATAGCCCTCCGGCCCCGCGAACTCGATCACGGCCGCCAGGGTCTCGTCGTGCCCTGTGACTCCGCGGCCGCGCATCCGTCCCTCGGCGTAGTCGACCCGGCGCCGGGCGATCCCCGAGAACGGGCTTCGCAGGTAGGCGAAGAGATCCTGGCGCTCCCCACCCATCCACGCGTAACGCAGGGCGCCCAGCAGGGCGACGCCGAACGCGGTCTGGGGGAGCGTGACGCGGGCATCGACCGAGATGGCGACGCCCACCGCCGCGAGCGCGGCCTCGAGGGGCGCCCGGTAGGCCGCCGTCGACGGCACGATGATGCCGATGTCCTCGGGAGCGGTGCCGGAACGGATCAGCGCCGCGGCCTCGGCGGCGACGACGTCGCAGACGCCGCGGCGGCCGCACGCCTCGAGGAGCACGACCGCGCCGGCGGCGTCGGGCGCCGGCGGTGCGGGGGCGTCGGTGAAGAGCGTGCGCTCGAGGTGCGCGAGGGCGGGATCGTCGACGTGGGCAGCCGGCGGCAGCTCGCGGATCCGGGCTCCTTGGGCCAGCTCCTCCTGGAGCTCGCGCACGGCGGCGTAGGCGGGCCGTGCCGGCTCGTACGGGAGCGATACCGTCACGTCGCAGCGGGCGGCGAGCGCTCGCAGGGCCCCGCTCTGCGCGGCTGTCATGTCCTCGAAGCCGTAGGCCAGCACCGGCCGGCCGTCCCATGCCTCGAGCCGCGACTCGAGGAGATCGGCCGCCAGGGCGTGCGCGCCAGCCCGGTCTGTCAGGCCGTGTTCCGCGAGCGCCGTCCGGTGGCGGGCGATGAGGCCGGTGAGCTCGGCCACGCGCGGGTCGCTGGGCGCGGCCGGGCCGGGCGCTCCGGCGAGCTCGTCCGCGACGCCCAGCACGGCGTCGAGGAAGCCGGGGAAGCGGGCCGACGGCGCGAGCACCGAGAGCGGCGCGTCGCGCACGACCCGGCCGAGGATGGCGCGCCGCTGCACCTCGCTCGCGACCGGGCGCAGCTCGCGGCAGCGCCCGAGCACCTGCTCGAACAGGTCGTCGAACGTCCCAACGGCGCCGCCGAGCAGCACCGGGCGGGTCCGCAGCAGGTCGCGCTCCACCGCCTCGACGTCGGTGCGATTGGGGACGACCAGAAGCGGCTCGAGGCCCGCGTCGACCGCCTCGAGGAACCGGTCCCGGAGCAAC
>DASQXS010000157.1:0-23542 GCA_035639615.1 Gaiellales bacterium
GAGGTCGTCGTACATGACGAGCGCGTGGCGGCCGTTGTAGAGGAAGTGCTCCCCCATCGCGCAGCCCGCGTACGGCGCCATGTACTTGATCGGCGCCGCCTCGGTCGCCGCCGCGGAGACGATGATGGTGTAGTCCATCGCTCCGTGCTGGCGCAGGATCGCCTCGACGGCGCGCACCGTCGACGCCTTCTGGCCGATGGCGACGTAGATGCAGACGACGTCCTCGCCCTTCTGGTTGATGATCGTGTCGACGCAGATTGCGGTTTTCCCGGTCGTTCGGTCGCCGATGATGAGCTCGCGCTGGCCGCGGCCGATCGGGATCATCGAGTCGATGGCCTTGATGCCCGTCTGGAGCGGCTCCTTGACCGGCTGACGGTCGACCACGCCCGGCGCCTTGAACTCCATCGGCCGGGTCTCGCTCGTCTCGATCGCCGGCCCGCCGTCGAGCGCGTTTCCGAGCGGATCGACCACCCGGCCGATCATCGCCTCGCCGACCGGGATCGCCATCACCTCGCCGGTGCGGCGGACCGTGTCGCCCTCCTTGATCCGATCCCACTCGCCGAAGAGCACGGCGGCGACGTTGTCCTCCTCCAGGTTCAGGGCGAGCCCGGTGACGCCGTGGTCGAACTCGAGCTTCTCGAGCGCCACGCACCGGTCGAGGCCGTAGATGCGGGCGATGCCGTCGCCGATCTGGATGACGGTGCCGACCTCCTCGACGTCCGCCGAGACCTCGTAGCGCTCGATCTCGGACTTGAGGATGTTTGCGATCTCGTCTGGTCGCAGCTTCACGCTTCACTCCCAACGGGCAAGGGTGTACGGACGAGCGCGCGGCGGATGTCCTCCAGCCGGCGCCGGACTGATGCGTCCAGAAGGACGCCGCGGGCCTTGAGCACGAGCCCGCCGATGATCTCGGGGTCGACGGTCGCGACGACGTTGGCCTCGCGGCCGACGGCGTCGGCGACCCGCTTCCGCAGGGCCTCGACCTGGGCGTCGTCGAGCGCGATCGCGGTCGTCACCTCGACCGTCAGGATGCGCTCCTCGGCCGCCGCCAGCTCGGCGTACGCCGCGGCCAGATCGGCGACCATGGTCAGGCGGCCGCGGTCGGCGATGACGAGCACGGCGTTTCGAGCCAGCGGCTCCTCCTCGGCGAGGAGCCGAGCCAGGATGCGCCGCTTGGCCTCGCGCGGCACGGCCGGGTTCACGAGCGTCTTCAGCAGGGGGCGGTTCCCCGCCAGGGCGGCGAGGAGGGCCTGCAGGGCGCGATCGACCTCGCGGACGCGGCCGCCGTCGCGGGCGGCTGCGTAGAGCGCGTCGGCGTAGACGCGGGCGGCCTGGTCGATCCGCTCCGCCACCCTACTCGCCCGCCTCCTCGGGCACGAGCGCCGCCAGGTCGACGTCGCGCAGCGCCTCGTCGATCAGGCGCCGTTGCTCCGCCTCATCCAGCCGGGTGCGGACGACCTTCTCGGTCATCGCCACCGTCAGCTCTGCCACCTGCTGCTTGATCGCGGCGAGCGCCTGGCGCGTCTCGCCCTCGATCTCCGTCTTGGCCTGCTCCTTCAGCCGGGCCGTCTCCGCCTCGAGGGCGGCCACGTCGGCGGCCCGCCGCTCCTCGCCGACCCGGCGGGCGTCCTCGACGATCTTGGACGCCTCCTTGCGCGCCTCGGCCAGCTGCTGGCGGTACTCGGCCAGTGCTGCCTGGGCCTCCTCCCGCGCCTTCTCGGCCGAGTCGAGATCCTCGGCGATCGCCCGCCGGCGGGCGTCGATCATCTGCTGCAACGGCCCGTAGGCGAACCGCTTGAGCACGATCAGGACGACGACGAATGTGACGAGCGTCCAGATCATGAGGCCCGTTGTGGGCGTGATCAGCGTCGAGTCGTAGACGAGCATCGCGGCGTTCCCGTCAGGCGATGGCGTAGGCCACGAAGGCCATGCCCAGCGCGTAGAAAACGATCGCCTCGGTCAGCGCGAACCCGAGCCACATGAGGCCCTGGAGCTGGCCGCGCAGCTCCGGCTGGCGGCCGACCGCCTCGATCGTCTTGCCGAAGATGAAGCCGACGCCGACGCCGGGGCCGATCGCGCCGAGGCCGGTCGCGAGCCCCAGCTCGAGCGCTTTGGCGGAATCGTGGACGTCTCCTGTGATGGCCATGCGAGAGCTCCTAGTGGTCGGGGTGGATGGCTCCACCGATGTAGATGGCTGACAGGGTCGCGAAGATGAACGCCTGAAGGCCCGCGATCAGCGTGCATTCGAGCAGGTAGAGGGCGACGCCCATCGGGATCCCGATCGGGAGCACGAGGTAGGTCTCGAGGAGGGCGCCGAGCGAGAGGAAGACGGCGATCACGAGGTGGCCGGCGAGCAGGTTGAAGAAGAGCCGGAAGCTGAGCGAGACGATCCGCACGAGCTGGGAGAGGGCCTCGATGAAGGCGATCAGCCCGAGCAGGAGGGCCTTGGCCGGGCTCAAGAGCGTGAATGGGCGCACCGCCGGAAGGCCCGACGGCATCCAGCTTCGGAAGTACGGGACGGTACCGTTGTAGCGGATGCCCTCGATGTGGGTGGCGAAGAACGTGACGAGCGTCAGCGACAGGGTCACCGACAGGTTGGCGGTGGCGGCGTAGATCTGGAACTCCGGGATCGAGAGCCCGAAGAGGTCGAAGTGGCGCTCGCCGAACGGGAGCGGGACGAACCCGATCAGGTTCATCATCCAGATGAAGACGAAGAGCGTGGCCACGTACGGAAACCAGATCCGCATGCCGTCCTCCGGCAGCCCGGCCTTGGCGATCTGCTGCTCGCAGACGTCGTAGATCACCTCGACCGCGGTCTGGCGGCCGTCGGGGCGAAGCTCGAGCCCGCGCCGCACGACCACGAGGGTGAGGATCATCGCGAGCGCCGCGGCCATCCACATGTAGACGACGGCCTTGTTGATGTCCAGGCCGAGCGGCAGGCTCACGTACGGGTGGTGAACGAACTCCGTGAACTCGGCGACGGGGTTGAAGTTGACCTTGAGGAACGGCATCTACGCGGTCCCTCCCACGCCGCGCCCGATGTTGCGGTGGGTGACGATGCGCGTCCCGATGTCGATCGTGAGGAGGAGCAGGAAGAGCAGGACGGACGAGATCGCGAGCGCCGAGTCGTGCCGGGTGATGAGGAAGAGCGCCAGCATGCCGATCCATGGGCGCAGGAGCATGCTCGCCCCGAGCACGCCGACGCCGGTGAGCGCGCCCATGCGGGCGGCGCGGCGCTCGGTCACGACCTGCAGGTAGCGGTTGGCGGCCCAGAGCGCCGTCGCCCAGAACCAGCCTTCGAGCGGCCAGCCGGCGAGGGCGAAGACCGGGAGCGCCGCGATCGCGACGGCGGCGTCGAGGTTGTGCGCGGCGATCTTGGCAAGGGTGGGTCTCATATGTCGCGAAAGCGGCGGTAGACGATGTAGAAGCTGACCGGGACGCCGACCGCCAGCCCAATGGCGCCGCCGGCGGCCGTTTCACCCACCAGCCATCCGGCGCCGAGGCCGATCGCCTCGCACAGCGCAAGCGCTGCCAGCAGATAGATTCCGGCGGTCGCTCCCGATGCTGCCGGTTTCCCTGCCCTGGGCGTCGGATCCTCGTCGCGGGTAGTTAGCGGGCGCGCGTAGTATGCCAGAGCGCCGGACTATGTGACAACTTTGTGACGTCCGCGCCGGTCACGCCGCGGGCCGGTCCACGGACGGTTCCTCGGCCTCCGCGCGGCCGCCGCGGAGTCCCCGCAGCCGGCGCAGCTTGATGATCTCGAGCGTGTAGATCACGTAGGCGGACGAGGCCAGCGCGATCAGGCCCATCCCGGCGAGGATGATGATGGACGCCCAGCTCCAGCCGTGCCTGTGGGCGGGCACGAAGCGGATGGCCAGGGCGAACGCCGAGAGGCCGAGGCACCACGCGTAGAGGGTGAGGGCGGTGCGGCGCTGCGAGAAGCCGATGTTGGCGAAGCGGTGATGGAAGTGCCACCGGTCGGCCTGGTAGATCGGCTGGCGGTACTTGAGCCGTTTCAGGATCACGAACGAGGTGTCGAGGATCGGCAGCGCGAGGACGACGAGCGGGAAGACGAGCGAGACGGCAGCCGCGGTCTTCAGCACGCCCTCGATGGCGAGCGTCGCCAGGAGGTAGCCGAGCATGAGCGAGCCCGAGTCGCCCATGATGATCGTCGCCGGGTGGAAGTTGTAACGGAGGAAGCCGATGGCCGCCCCGGCGAGGACGGCGGCGATCGCGGCCGCGTCGGCGTGGCCGAGCGAGGCGGAGAGGACAGCGAACGTCAGCGCGGCGATCGCGCAGAAGCCGGCCGCGAGCCCGTCCATCCCGTCGATGAAGTTCACGATGTTGGCGATGGCGACGATCCAGACGATCGTCACCGGGTAGGCGGCCGGGCCAAGGTCGAACGCGCCGATGAGCGGGAGCGTGATGTGGTCGATCGAGATGTTCCCGCTCGAGAGCGCGACAGGGAGCGCGGCGATGCCGATCTGGCCGGTGAACTTGACCCCGGGGTGGAGCGGGACGACGTCGTCGACCGCCCCCAGGACGGTCATGAGGGCCGCGCCGAGCATGACGCCCCAGAAGCCGTGGTGGTTTCCGAGGGCCAGCGACGGGATGGCGATGGCCGCGAAGATCGCGAGCCCGCCGAGGCGCGGCACCGGCAGCCGGTGCATCCGCCGGTCGTCTTCTGGGTGGTCGAGCAGGCCCGCCCGCCACGCGACCAGCGACACGACCGGCGTCAGGAGAACGGCGAGCAGGAAGGCCACGGCGAATCCGACCGCGGCGGCCTGGTAGTCGAGCAGGGAGTTCATGGCAGCGGCGCCCTGCGGCGCGGGGACAGGGTACCGGTTCGACAGCGCCGGCCGGGTTCATGCAGGGGACAGTCCCCGAACGTTTCGCGTTGCGGTCCCGGCACGCATCCGTGACGTTCCAGGCCTGTCTCGTCAACGATTCGCTGAATACGGTGAGACCGATGGCCCGAACGAACCGCGTCCAGCTCGCCGGAGCCCGCTACCACGTGGGATCGCGTGGCATCCGGAAGGCGCCGATCTTCCTGGCCGACCACGAGCGGGAGTTCTTCCTCACGCTCCTTGCGGACATCGTGCGACGATTCGGCTGGGTCTGCGAGGCGTATTGCCTCATGTCGAACCACTATCACCTCGCGATTCGGACGCCGGAGCCGAACATCGGCGACGGCATGCATCGCCTGAACGGCCTCTACGCCCAGGCATTCAACCGCTGGAACGGCTTCAAGGGCCATCTCTTCGAGGAGCGGTATTGGTCGGCCATCGTCGCCACCGAGGAGCACGTGATCAACTTGATGCGTTACCTCATGCTCAACCCCGTTCGAGCCGGCCTCTGCACACTGCCGCACGAGTGGCGGTGGTCGAGCTATCGGGCAACGGTTGGCCTCGATGCGAAGCCCCCGTTTCTCAACACCGATTGGGTCGAGCACGCGTTTGGCGCCGGCCGCGGCGGAGCGGGGTTTCGAGCGAGCGTCCTCGATGGGCTGGAACGCGGGGTCGCAGCTCCGCCGCCGTACGACCGTCACAACGATGGCACGCCAATGTGACGCGGACCGTTCGGGGACTGTCCCTACCGCGTGCCGAACAGCCGGTCGCCGGCGTCGCCGAGGCCGGGGAGGATGAAGCCGTCGCCGTTCAACTCCCGGTCGATCGCGGCGGTGTAGACCGTGACGTCGGGGTGGTCGGCCGACACGCGGTCGATACCGACCGGGGCCGCCACCACCGCGAGCAGGCGGATGCTCCGCGCCCCGCGCTCTTTGCAGAGCCGAAGCGCTGCCGACGCGGAGCCGCCGGTGGCGAGCATCGGGTCGAGCACGAGGACGTCGCGCTCGTCCAGGTCGCCCGGAAGCTTGCAGTAGTACTTGACCGGCTCGAGCGTCTGCTCGTCGCGATAGAGGCCGACGAAGCCGACGCGCGCGACCGGGATGAGGTCGATGACCGCGTCCAGCATCCCCAGCCCGGCCCGCAAGACAGCCACGACCCCGAGCTTCTTACCCGAGATCTGGGCGCCGCGCACGCGCTCGAGCGGCGTCTCCACCTCGATCTCCTCCAACTCGAGGTCGCGTGTCGCCTCGTAGCAGAGGAACGCGGCGAGCTCGCCCATCAGCCAGCGGAAGTCGCGCGTCGTCGTCGCCCGGTCGCGCAACAGCGCAAGCTTGTGCTGGGCCAGCGGGTGGTCGACGAGGACGAGCGTCTCAGACGACTGGATGCCCATGGGAGAGCCCCGCGTAGAGCGGCCGGCCGGCCAGAAGCTCGTGCGTCCGCCGCCGCAAAGCCGCCAGATCGGCGGCCGGGTCGAGCGCCTCGAGGATGATCGCCCCCACCTCGCGCATGTCGTCCTCGGTGAAGCCGCGCATCGTCGCCGCGGGGGTGCCGATCCGGACGCCGGAGGCGATCGTCGGCGGCCGCTCGTCGTACGGCACCGTGTTGCGGTTGACCGTGATCGCCACCTCATGCAGCCGTTCCTCGGCGTCCTTCCCCGACCACTGCGTCGGGCGCAGGTCGAGTTGGAGGAGATGGATGTCCGTCCCGCCCGTCAGAAGCTCCATACCGCCGTCGATGAGCGTGGCGGCGAGCGTCTGCGCGTTCGCCACGATCCGGCGCTGGTACTCGCCAAACGCCGCCGTAGCCGCGAGCTTGAAGCAGACCGCCTTCGCGGCGACCACGTGGCAGAGCGGGCCGCCCTGGAGGCCGGGGAAGACGGCCTTGTCGATCGCCGCGGCGTGCTCGGCCCGCGACAGGACGAGCCCCGACCGCGGCCCCGCCAGCGTCTTGTGCGTCGTCGACGTGACGACGTCGGCGTGCTCGACCGGATTCGGGTGAATCCCGGCCGCGACGAGTCCGGCGAAATGCGCCATGTCGACCATGAGCAGCGCCTCCACCTCGTCGGCGATCGCCCGGAACCGGTCGGCCTCGATCACGCGCGGGTATGCGGAGGCGCCGGCCACGATCAGCCGCGGCCGGTACTCCTTCGCCAGCCGTTCCACCTCGTCGAAGTCGATCCGCGAGTCCTCCCGGCGCACGCCGTAGGCGTGGACGTCGTACAGCCGGCCCGAGAAGTTCACCTTGAGGCCGTGGGTGAGATGGCCGCCATGGTCGAGCCGCAGGCCCAGGATCGGGTCCCCCGGCTCGAGCAGCGCGAAGTACGCGGCCTGGTTCGCCGGCCCGCCCGCGTGCGGCTGGACGTTCGCGTGGTCGGCGCCGAACAGCGACTTCGCCCGGTCGATCGCCAGCTGCTCGATCTCGTCAACCCACTCGCATCCGCCGTAGTAGCGCCGGCCCGGATACCCCTCCGCGTACTTGTTCGTGAGCACCGACCCGACCGCCTCGAGCACCGCAGGCCAGGTGAAGTTCTCGGACGCGATCAGCTCGAGCTGGTCGCGCTGGCGGGCGAGCTCCCGGTCGATCAGCCCGGCGACGTCGGCGTCCGCGTCGGCCAGGCCGGCCGCGCGCAGAACCTCGAGCGTCTCCTGGGCGGTCGCCACGCCCCGATGCTAAACGATGGCCACGACGGGCGGGCCGTTTGCCGCACCTATCCCCCTGGGAATAGAACATAGCGAGGAGGTGCACATGATGACCACCACCGGCACCCGCTCATGGACGCCTCGCGTCATCCCGTTCGGGGTGCTCGTGATCGCGCTCGGGGCCTGGGGCGGACTCGCGCCGCTCGTCGGCCCCTACTTCCACTTCAGCTTCGACACCACCCGCACCTGGGTGCTGTCCGAGCAGCACTGGACGCTCAGCATCGTCCCCGGCATCGTCGCGGTCTTCGGCGGAATCCTTCTCCTCCTCCCCGGATCCCGTGCGTGGCCCGCGACGATCGCCGCGGCGGCAGGCATCTGGTTCGTCGTCGGCCCGTCGCTCCACCCGATCTGGTCGGATCAGGTCGCGCCGCAAGCCGGCGGGGACGTGAAGCAAGCCGCCCTCTGGATCGCCGACTTCTACGGCACAGGGGCGCTGATCGCGTACCTGACCGGAGCGGGCCAGGGGATCCGGCGGACGCTTCCCGCGATGAGGCCGCCGATGGCCGCCCCCATCAGGCGGGAGGCGAGGGAGCCGGCCCGGGACGGAGAACGACCGGTCGCGGTCCCGTAACGTCGATCACCGTCGACGGCACGCCCGGCAACGCGCCGGCGTCGATCGCGAACGCAGCCGCGGCACGGAGCTCGTCCGGCACATCCGCGAGCCGGGCGGGCGCCGTCCCGCCGCGGGCGTTCGCGCTCGTGAGCGCCAGCCCGCCGACGGCGTCGGCGAGGGCGGCGACCGCCACAGGCAGGACCGGCACGCGCACGCCGATCCTGTCAACGGTCGCGCCGCAGACGTGCTTGAATCGGCGCCCCGCGGTCGGCACGATCAGCGTGACCGGGCCGGGCAGCATGTTGCGGACGACGGCGCCCATGTCCGCCGATAACTCCGGGAGAACCTCCGTCAGCGCATCGACCGATCCGAGCACGACCGCAGTCGGCTGGTCGGCAGGCCGGGCCTTGAGGGCGTACAGGCGGGCGCACGCGCCGGGGAGAGACGCCGCGCAGCCGATGCCGTAGACGGTGTCGGTCGGGAGGATGGCGAGGCCGCCTTCACGGAGCGCCTGCTCGTGCTCGGTCACGGCACCCGTCCCCACAGGATCCGCTCGACGCCGGCATGGTCGCGGTCGCGGCCGACATCCCTGTATCCCGACGCCGCGAACAGGGCGACGACCGGATCTGCCTGGCCCGCGCCCACCTCGACCGCGGCGGCGCCGCCCCGGACCAGGTGCCCGGCCGCCTCCGTGAGCAGGCGGGCGATGACCTCGGTGCCGTCCGGGCCGGCGACCGTCGCGCCCCGCGGCTCCCAGTCCCGCACCTCCGGCTCGAGCCCCTCGATCTCCCCTGCGGACACGTACGGCGGGTTCGAGACGACGAGGTCGAACCGCCGCCCCGCCAGGCCGGCGAGGAGATCCGACTCGACCCACTCCACCGCGATCCCCAGCCGCTCGCCGTTTCGGGCCGCCACCTCGAGCGCCCCGGCCGAGACGTCGGAGCCGGTGACGGTCGCCTGGGGCAGCTCGGCCGCGAGCGCGAGCGCGATCGCCCCCGAGCCGGTGCCGACGTCGACGATGCGCGGCGCCTCGACGCCGGCGAGGAGCCGAAGGCATGTCTCCACCAGAAGCTCGGTCTCGGGCCGGGGAACGAGCACCCGCTCGTTCACTTCAATGTCGAGTCCGCGAAACCCCCAGCGGCCGAGGATGTACGCCACCGGCTCGCGGCGGGCGCGGCGGCCGATCAGCTCCCGGCACGCGGCCAGCTCGGCCTCGGTCAGCGGGCGGTCGAACGCCGTGTAGAGCTCGATCCGCGACAGCCCGAGCGCGTGGCCCAGCAGAAGCTCGGCGTCGAGCCGCGCGGTCGGGCTGCCGTGCCGCTCGAGGTGCCCCGCGGACAGCCGCAGCACCTCGGCGAGCGTCCTCACCCGCCGGCCGCGGCGGCCAGCTTCCGCCGCTTCTCGTCCGCCGCCAGCGCCTCCGAGAACTCGTCGAGGTCGCCGGCCAGGACCGCCTCCAGGTTGTGGACGGTGAGCCCGACGCGGTGGTCGGTGACCCGGTTCTGGGGGAAGTTGTAGGTGCGGATCTTCTCGGACCGCTCGCCGGTGCCGATCAGCGCGACGCGCGCCGCCGCCGCCTCGGCCGCGACCCGCTCGCGCTCGGCCTCGTAGAGGCGTGCGCGCAGGATCTTCATCGCCCGCTCCTTGTTCTGGAGCTGGGAGCGCTCGTCCTGGCACGTCACCACTGTGCCGCTCGGCACGTGCGTGATCCGCACCGCCGAGTCGGTCGTGTTCACCGACTGGCCGCCGTGGCCGCCCGCCCGGAACACGTCGACGCGAAGGTCGGCGTCGTCGAGCGGCACCTCCACGTCCTCCGCCTCGGGCAGGACGGCGACCGTCGCCGTCGAGGTGTGGATGCGGCCCTGCGACTCGGTCTGCGGGACGCGCTGCACGCGGTGGACGCCACTCTCGTGCTTGAACACCGAATAGGCGCCGTCTCCGCGGATCTCGAACACCAGCTCCTTGAATCCGCCCGCGTCGCCGGGCGACGAGCTCAGCGCCTCGGTCTTGAAGCCGCGCTGCTCGGCGTAGCGGGCGAGCATCTGGTAGAGGTCGCCGGCGAACAGGGCCGCCTCGTCGCCGCCCGTCCCGGCGCGCAGCTCGACGATCACGTCCTTGTCGTCGGCCGGGTCGCGCTCGACCATCGCCAGCCGCAGCTCCTCCTCGAGTGCGGGCAGCGCCGCCCGCGCCTCGCCGATCTGCTCGTGGGCGAACGCGCGCATGTCAGGGTCGTCGTCGGAGGCGAGCTCGGCCGCCTCGGCCTGCTGCGCGGTCAGCTCCCGCCAGCGCCGTGCCAGCTCGGCCGCGCGTGTCAGCCGCTTGTGCTCGCGGGCGGCCTCGGCATACCGGCGCTGGTCCGCGAGCACGGCTGGATGGCCGAGCTGGGCCTCCAGCTCGGCGTAGCGTCGCTCGATCTCCTGCACAAGCTCTTCCACCATGAGAACTCTAGATTCGGCCGAGCTGGCGCATGACGCCGAGGGCGTCCGAGTAGACGTCCTTGCGGACGAACCGCCCGCCCCGCGTGGGCAGGATGTCCATCCCGTCCCATGTGGCGGTGCGGCCGGTCTCGGCGTGCGTGCCGGTGGCCGTCCACTCCTGGACGACCAGTCCGTCTCGGACGTAGAGCGTGCGGCCGGTGAACTCGAGCCGTGGCCAGTTGCGGAAGATCCCGGCGATGTGCTCGCGGACGGCCTCGCCCTCGACTCGCTCCCCGGCCGTGTGGTTCTCGAAGACCATGTCCGACGCGTGCATCGACGCGATGGCGTCGAGGTCCTGCCGGTTCCAGGCCTCGTTGTAGCGCTCGATCAGCGTGCGGAGCGACTCGGCGGAGTCGGGGTCGGGCACGGACGGGAGCCTACGCCATCACCTCGACGGCGGTGGCCCCGGTCGCCGCCCGCTCGGCGTCGAGCACGTCGCGCAGCGCCTGGATCGACACCTCGACCTGATCGAGGGTCGGCTCACGCGTCGTCAGCGACTGGAGCCAGAGGCCGGGCGCGAGCAGCGCCCGCACCACGGGGTTGTGCGGGTGCTTGCCGCCGAAGCGGATCACCTCGTAGGCGAGGCCCGCGATCACGGGCAGGAGCAGGACGCGCGAGGCGATGAGAAGCGGCCACGCCGGCCGGCCAACGAGGGCGAAGACGAAGATCGCGATCACCATCACCCACAGCAGGAATGCCGTCCCGCAGCGGAGGTGGATCTTCGAGTACGACTGCACGCGCTCGGGCGTGAGCTCGGCGCCGTCCTCGTACGCGTTGATCGCCTTGTGCTCGGCGGCGTGATACTGGAACACCCGCCGCAGGTCGGGGACGAAGGAGATGAGCGCCAGGTAGAGCACCAGGAAGCTCACCCTGATGCCGCCCTCGACGACGACGAAGCCTGCGGTGGAATGGATGGGCAGAAGGCCGGTGATCACCGCCGGCGACACCTTGAAGACGATGAGCGCGAAACCGATGGCGATGGCAAACGCGAACGCCAGCTGGCCGCGGGTGAGCTCGGCGGCCTGCTCCGGATCGTCATCGTCCCCTGACTGCGCCGACGCATAGGTCGCCGAGACGGCGAGCGCGCGGAAGCCGATGACGAGCGATTCGCCGAGCGCGACGACGCCGCGGACGACCGGAAGCCGCATCCACCGGTGCCGCGCGGCCGCGCTCGAGATCGGGCGGCTGACGCGGGCCAGGCCGCCGTCCGGGCGGCGGACGGTCACGGCCCAGGTACCGGGGCTCCGCATCATCACGCCTTCGAGGACGGCCTGGCCGCCGACGTTCGCGCTCACGGAACCCCTTTCATACCCGGGTCTTCGGCACGGGGCCGCGCGACCGTGAGCCGTTCTTGCCTAGGACGCCGCAGACTTCGCCTGCCGGCGGCGGAACCGCTCCACCCGGCCACCGGTGTCCACCAGCTTCTGCTTGCCGGTATAGAAGGGGTGGCACTCGGAGCAGATCTCGACGTGCAGCTCCGGTTTCGTCGCGCGGGTATAGAACTCGTTCCCGCACGAGCAGCGGACGTGTGCCACCACGTAGTCGGGATGGATGCCGGTCTTCATACGGTTCAGGATAGCACCGGCCCTGCAGCCCGAACCGCGGCGTCGATCGCCTCCTCGTCGACGTCGAGGTGGGTCACGAAGCGCACCGTCCGGGCGTTCAGCTCGGCGCAGCGCACGCCGACCGCGGCCAGCTCCAACACGAGCTCCGTGGCCGGTGTGCCGTCGGTCACCGCGGCCAACACGATGTTCGTCTCGACGTCCTCCGCGTCGCATGCGAGCCGCCGGTATGCGCCGATCCCGGCCGCCAGGCGGCGGGCGTTTCGATGGTCGTCCGCCAGCCGCTCCACGTGGTGGCGCAGGGCGTGAAGCGCGCCCGCCGCGATGATTCCGGCCTGGCGCATCCCGCCGCCGAAGAGCTTGCGATTGCGCCGCGCCTTCTCGACCAGCTCGGCGCTGCCGGCGACGGCGGAGCCCACCGGTGCACCCAGCCCCTTCGAGAAGCACACCGAGACGGAGTCGACGCCGGGCAGGAGCTCGGCCGGTGGCATCCCCAGCGCCACCGCCGCGTTCCAGAGCCGGGCGCCGTCGACGTGCAGGCGCATGCCGTGGGCGCTGGCGAACGCGGCCACCTCGCGCACGTGGCCGGGCGCGACCACGCGCCCGCCCGCCTCCCCGACGGTGTTCTCCAGGCAGACGAGGCTCTGGCGTGGGTTGTGGAGGTCGCCTGGGTCGCGGAGCGCGGCCTCGAGGGTCCCGACCGTGATCACGCCGCGTTCGCCCGGCAGGGGCCTCGCCTGGGCGCCGGCGAGCGCCGCGATGCCGCCCTGCTCGTGCATGACGACGTGGCCGAGCTGGTGGACGAGCACCTCGTCGCCGGGCTGGGTGTGTGCCCTGATCGCGGCCTGGTTTCCCATCGTCCCCGAGGGGACGTAGACGGCGGCCTCCATCCCGAGCACGCGTGCCGTCTCGGCCTCGAGCTCGATCACGGTCGGGTCGTCGCCCCACACGTCGTCGCCGACCTCCGCCTCGGCCATGGCGCGGCGCATCTCCGGCGTCGGCCGGGTGACGGTGTCGGAGCGGAGATCGATCTGGCGCACGGCCGGGGAGCGTATCCTCCCGGCCGTGGCGCTGGAGATGCGATCCGCCTGCGAGCGCTGCGGCGCCGGCCTGGCGGCCGACGGCGCCGCGCGGATCTGCAGCTACGAGTGCACCTTCTGCCCGGACTGTGCCGCGGCGATGGGCGACGTGTGCCCGAACTGCGGCGGCGAGCTGGTCGCGCGGCCCCGACGGCGGCCGAAGTAGGATCAAGCCGCCGTGCCCCGACGCCCAGCCGACTATCCGCCCCCGGTGCGGGTGCGCGAGTTCGTCGCCGAGCCGAAGGCGGCCGAGGACGAGCGCATCGACGTCGGCGTCCTCTTCGTCGGCGCCGGGCCGGCCGGCCTCGCCGGCGCCATCCGGCTGGCGCAGCTCCTCGCCGACGACCCGGCGACGGCCGAGGCGCTGGGCGAGACGCCGATCGCCGTCATCGACAAGGGCCGCGTCGCCGGCGCGCACCTGCTCTCCGGAGCAGTCGTGAACCCGGTGGCGTTGCGCGACCTCCTGCCGCAGACGCCCCTCGAAGAGCTGCCGAGCTACGGGCCCGTCGGGCGCGAGGCCGTCTACCTCATGCGGCCCGGGTACGCAGTCCGGCTTCCCACCCCGCCCCCCTTCCACAACAAGGGCAACTGGATCTTCTCGCTCGCCCGGCTGGGCCGGTATCTGGCGGAGCAGGCCGAGGAGATCGGCGTCCTCGTCCTGCCGGAGACCGACGCCCATACGCTGCTCGTCTCCGACGGCGCGGTCCGCGGGGTCGTGACCGGCGACAAGGGACTTGGGCGCGACGGCGAGCAGACGGCGAGCTTCGAGCCAGGCGCGGAGATCCACGCCCGCGCGACCGTGCTGTGCGAGGGGACGCAGGGCCATCTCGCCGCCGCCCTCATGGAATCGTTCGGGCTCCGCGCGCAGAACCCGCAGGTGTGGAGCCTGGGGGTGAAGGAGCTGTGGCGCGTGCCGCAGCCGCTCGACCGCGTCATCCACACCCTGGGATGGCCACTGCGATGGGCGGGGAAGCACGGCGAGAGCGGCGGCAGCTTCATCTACCCGATGGGCGATGACCAGATCGCGCTGGGCCTCGTCGTCGGCCTCGAGTACCACGACGCCTCGCTGTCGGTGCACGACCTGCTCCAGCAGTTCAAGACGCACCCCATGATCCGGTCGCTCCTGCGCGGCGGCGAGCGCGTCGCCTGGGGGGCGAAGACGATCCCGGAGGGCGGGCTCCTGTCGGTGCCCGACAGCCTGGCGGCGCCGGGCGCGCTCCTCACCGGCGACTCGGCCGGGTTCGTGAACGTGCCCAAGCTGAAGGGCATCCACTACGCGATGCGCTCCGGGATGCTCGCGGCCGAGACGGTCCACGAGGTGCTCCGGGGCGGCGGCGACCCGGCCGCGCCGGGCGCGCTGGCGGGCTACGACCGCCGCGTCCGCGCGAGCCACATCTGGCGCGACCTGCATCGCGTCCGCAACATGCGCCAGGCGCTGAACCGCGGCCTCATGGTCGGCGGTGCGCTGGCCGGCGCCATGGACGTCACCCGGGGCGCGTTCCCCGGCGGCGCCTTCCGCACCCACCCCGACGCGTCTGCCGAGATGCGGTTCGAGCCGCGCGAGTACCCCGACCCGGACGGATCGCTCACGTTCGACAAGCTCTCGAGCGTCTTCCTCTCCGGCAACCGCAGCCGCGACGACCAGCCGAACCACATCCGCGTGCAGCGGCGCGTGCCGGTCGAGGTCGCCCGGACCTGGGTGTCGATGTGCCCGGCTGCCGTCTACGAGCTTGGCGAGCCGGCCGGGGACGGGATGGTCGACGTGAACCTGACGCCCTCGAACTGCGTCCAGTGCGGGGCGATCACCGCCAAGGGCGGCCGGCTGACGCCGCCTGAGGGCGGGAGCGGGCCCGAGTATTCGCTGATGTAAGGCGGAGCCCTATGATGCGCCGATGACCGAGCGGCCGCCGGTTCCGCCGTTCACCGAGGAGACCGCGCGCCAGAAGGTGCTGGCTGCCGAGGCCGCCTGGAACACCCGCGATCCGGATCGAGTCGTCCTCGCCTACACCGAGGATACCGAGTGGCGGAATCGCGACGAGTTCTTCTCCGGCCGCGATGAGGTGCACGCCTTCCTCGTGCGAAAGTGGCAGCGCGAGCTGGACTACGTCCTGCGCAAGGACCTGTGGACGTTCAATGGCGACCGCATCGCGGTGCGGTTCCAGTACGAGTGGCACGACTCAGACGGGCGATGGTGGCGCTCCTACGGCAACGAGAACTGGGAGTTTGACGACCGCGGCCTGATGCGCCGGCGCGAGGCAAGCATCAACGACGTGGCGATCGAGGAGTCCGAGCGCCGCATCTTCGGGCCCCGCGAGCAGGGCGACGATTCGGGGATCCCGCTCCGCTAGAAGGCCGCTGAAGAAGTCGTTTGGTGAAGTTGTTCTCGGGGCGGCGTGGTTTTCTAATCTGGTTTGGCTGCTGCGGCTTGATTGTGTCTTCCTGTCATGCAGCCGAGGCGGTGAGCGCGGCCTCGATCGGGTGCAGGTTTATGAGGACCGCGGTCCAGGCGGCTTGGAAGCAGGCTTTGCGTTTGCCTCGGTAGCGGCTCTTGCGAGCCTGGTAGCGGTGCACGAGCAGGCTGAGCAGGCGTTCGATCAGCGGGCGGGTGCGGCGGAGGCGCTCGCGCGCCGGTGGGTGTGCGATCGCTTGCTTGCCGGCCTGCAGGAGGTCCTCGCGTCGCGCGATCGTGATCCGGCGGCGGCCGTTCGCACCGACGCAGCGCGGCGCGAGTGCGCATGAGCCACAAACGCTGCGGCGAAAGACGGCGATGCGCACGCCGGAGCGCTGAGGCCGCGCGCTGATCCGCGCGACCTGCCCAGCCGGGCAGGTGACGGTGCCGGCGGCGAGGTCGATCCGGAAGTCGCGCTTGCCGAGCCGGCCGGGAGGCGGTGACGGCTCGGGCACCGGTGCGAGCACCTCGACCGCGCGCGCTTCGAGCCGCTCGCGCGTCTCCGAGTCGCCGTAGGCCGTATCGCCGAGCAGTCGGCTCGGCTTCAGCTCGGGCGATTGCTGATCGACCAGCGCCGGCGCCAGCTCGCCGTCGTAGTCGCAGCCGGGGGAGACCTCGATCGCCGTCAGAAGCGGCGCCTCCGCCGCCGCGGCGGCGTGGATCTTGTAGCCGTCGAAGCGCTGCCGCTGCGACTTGCGCCCGTGCCGCATCTCCGGGTCGTGCACCGACAGGATCCGGTCCTTCGCTGTCCCCCGGCGCAGGCGCGGCACGTCGTCCTCATCGAGCTCGAAATCCTGCCCGATCAGGTCGCGCAAGAGCCGCAGCGCCTGCGCGACCGGCTCCGCCGCGGCCAGCTCCTGGTCGGCCTCGATCGCGCGCAGCGCCCGCTCCGCGTCCTGCGCCACCCGCGTCAGCAGTGCCTCGCGAGCCGGCTTCGAGCGCCACTCGCAGTCCGGCTTCTGGCGCGGCCTGGCGTAGTCGAAGGCGAGATCACGCTCAAGCTGAGATGCGGCCTCGGCGTCCTGGCCGCGGACGGCGTCGAGCAGCTTGCCCACACCCGAGCGGACGAGCGTGACCGTGTCCTGCGTCGCCGCGGCACCCAGCATCGGCGTGGAATCGACCACCTGCTCCACCGCCTGCTCGAGCAGGCCCAACTCGCGGGCGAGCGCGAGCGAGCGCTCGAACACGACTCGCTCCTTGCCGTGCAGGAGCAGGCGCGCCCGAAACTTGACCAGACTCGTCGGGTGGAAGCCCTCGTGGTCGAGCGGCAACCCCAGCGCGACCTACCAGCGCAGATCCAACCGCACCGCCTCCATCGCCTGCCGATCCGACAACCCGCAGCGGTAGGCGAGCAGCAGGACCTTCGCCAACGTGCCCGGCGGGATCGACGGCCGACCGCGACCCTGCGCATAGCAGTCCGCAAACTCCTCGTCGCTGACGATCCGCTCCCCGTGCCGCGCCAGCAGCCCGAAGAAGGAATCGCGCGGCACAACATTGCCACACCAGCCCGCATCGAAGAAACCCTGCTGCGCCCGCTCCACCACCGAAAGCACCGGCCACCTCCCCCGCCTCGCCTGATCAACAGGCAACCCTAGGACCCCGGCCGGATGGAACACCCGCGATTTTTCAGCGGCCTTCTAGGTGGTTGATTCCACGGCCGCGTGATGGTCTGAGCGGCCGGGAACCAAGCAGCGCAAGGACGCAGGAAGGGCGCGATATCGAGAATATCGGCCCGACGGAGAGCTGTCACAGCAGCGCTTGACAGCGTTCAGGGGGTGTCTGCTACTCAGCAGACACCCCCTGCGCGATGCGCCGGTTCCCGGCCGCAGCGCCGCCAAACCGTCCGCACCGGACCGACCGTAGTGGCGTTCAGGCGCGCGCGGTCGTGGAATCAACCATCTAGCGCGCTGACGCCGCCGTAGACTCTGCGCCATGCCCGATCCCGCCGAGCGGGCCGCCTCGCTTCTGGCAGAACTCGACGCCTTCCTGGCCGCCGCCGACCGCCGCCAGACCGAGATCGCGATCGAGGTGGGCGAGGACCGGCGCTGGTCGGCTGACGACACGGAGCGCCTGTTCCGGCGCATAGGGAGGCAGGTGCCGGTGGCGCCGCCCGAGCAGCGGCTCTCGGACGTGCTCGCCGAGGTGGTGCGGCTGCGAAACGCGCTCCAGGTCTGGCTGCGCGACCCGGCAGCGTGATCAAGCGGTTTGGTCGCCTACGAGACGGCGGTGGCGCCCCGCTCCGCCGCGAGGTCGACCACGACGTGCGTGATCGGCGGGGAGAAGCGCTCCGACGCCCGCTCCACCACCTTCTTCTCGAGCCAATTCGAGCGGTCGGGCGGATGCGTCGAGATCACGATCTCGGACGCGTCGAACTCGAAGAGCGCGTCCTCGATCGCCTGCACCGGGTCGGAGTCGCCGACCGCGCCCCTGGCGGGGATCCCCGCCGCCCGCAGAGCAGCGATCGACTCGTGCAGCCGTTCCTCGGCGGCCGCGTACGCCCCGTCGATGTCGGCGAAGATGTGGCGCAGGCGCGAGTTCAGCGCCGGCGCCACGACCAGCACGTCCGACTCCGGCCGAACCCGCCCTCGGAGCTCGTCCAGGAGCGCGCGGCCGGCGCAGGTCTCGTTGGCGACCACCAGGATGCGATGGTCACTCATACCCGGATGGTACCCCCACCGTCTCGGAACACGGCTACCGGGTCACGCGCAGGTACGACCACGGGGTGCCGCCGGGGCCGTGGGCCTTGTCCTGGAACGCGGCGCCGATCCGATACTGCTTGCCGATTTTGAGCCCGGTCAGATAGACCCCAGCTTTTCCCTTGCGGTTCATGGCGAAGCAGCGCGTTCCGTAGTACCACCCGCTCGAGCGGTGCACCTCGAGCACAAAGGTGATGCAGGCGCCGGGATGGGCGGGCGTGACGGTGGCGCGGTAGACCGGACGGATGCTGCTGCGGTAGAGGTGGAACCCGCCGGACACGGCGTAGTACCCGGAGAGCGCGCCGCGAACGATGACGTGGACGATGATCTGCCGGTTCGCGCTCGTCGACTTCACGTATGCGCTATCACCGGCGTACGTCGCCCAGTACACCGTGTTCTTCTTCGGCCTGACCGTCGTCGAGAAGGCGCCGTTGCTGCTCACACTGCCGGCGGCGACGGTTCTCGCCCGGCCGCCGTACGGCTTCCGCCAGATCGTCACGCGGCGGTTCGTTCCCCAGGCGGAGAGGTGGGCCGTGATGGTCGTCCGCGTGCCGTACGCGATGCTCGCCCGTGACGCAGACACCGTGAGGGTGGTGGCCTGCATCGTCGGCCCGGCCAGAGCATGGAAGCGGATGCCGCCGAACAGGTCGTCGGTCACGACGAAGAGCCGCGAGTCGTCGCCGGCGAACGCAGTCCAGAGGAGCCGGCTCGAGTCCGCCTCTGGCAGCCGCCACCTCCGGTTCGGTGCGGACGCGTTCGCCGGGAAGACCCACACGTCCGCCGTGCTCTGAGACACCGTGGAAACGTCGACGACCGAGGCGACGTGGCCGTCGTCGGCCGAGACCGCCGTCGCGCCGCCGAAGGGGCCCGCGCTCGTGAAGGTCTTCACGAGCGAAAGGTCGGCCGCGTTCCGCTCCACAACGCCGCCGGGCACCGGGACCAGGACGTCGGCGCCGTCGCTCGTGAGCGTCGCATAGTACGACCCCGCGCCGTCCTGCTTTTTCACGAGCACCGGCTCCGGGCCGGAGACGTCGTAGACGAACCCCGTCGCGGAGCTCTCGCCGACGTCCGAGGCGTACAGCAGGTCGGGGTTGCCCGATGCGGTCGCGAATGCCGCGTTGTAGATCGAGTCCGTCACATGGCTCACAACCGTGCCGTTACTGGGATCGACCGAGGTGAGCTGGCTCCACTGGTCGTTGGGCGTGAACCACAGCCGTCCGCCGGCGAGGGCGAGGTTGCACGGCCCGTCCGTCGGATCGACGGGGATGGTCAGGCTGCCGGTGCGTGTGAGCGTGCCGGTATCGATCTCGTCGATCTTCCCGGCGCTGCAGCGAGCCAGATACAGCGTGGAGCCGTCGACCACCATCCCGGATGCGCCGGCCTCGTCGGTGAGGCCCGTCGGCACGATGTTCCCGGCGAAATCAAGGACCGCGACCGTGCGGCCGCCGCTGCTCACGAACCCGGTGACGAACACGTGCGCGTGGGCATCGTCGACGACCATCCGCCTGACCCGGGTGAACGGGAGAAGGGTCCCGGTGCCGCCGCTCGGAAGGGCGGAGGGGACCGCACCCGTCACCGCCGCCTGCCGGCCGAGAACGGCCGAAGGCACCGGCGCCGAGACCATACGTGCGCCGGAGGCGGAGATGGACGGACGGGCGGGCGCGGCGAAGGCGGGCGTCGCGGACATGGCGAGGCAGACGACCGCCATCGCGGCAATGGCGCGCGTAGGAGACAAGAGAGACCTGCTTTCAGAGGGCGGAGAGGCTACGTCTCACTGTGTGGCAGCCACAGCCGCCTGTCAACGCCGCGCTTTCACGGCCTCCGTCAGCTTGGGCACGATGGTGAGCGCGTCGCCGATGACGCTCACGTCGGCGAACTCGTGGATCGGCGCGTTCTGGTCCTTGTTGATGGCGACGATCGTGCCCGCGCCGGCCATCCCGACCTTGTGCTGGATCGCGCCCGACACGCCGCAGGCGATGTACAGCTTCGGCGCGACGGTCTTCCCGGTCTGCCCCACCTGCATCGAGTAGGGCACCCACCCGGCGTCGACGACTGCCCGCGTGGCGGCCACCTCTCCGCCGATCGCCTTGGCCAGCTCCTCCACGAGCGGGACGTTCTCGGGCCCGCCCATGCCCCGGCCGACGGCGACCAGGATGTCGGCCTCGCTGATGTCGACTCCCGCGGCCTCGGCCTGCTCGCGGCCGACGAGCTTCGCCGCCTGCGACCAGTCGGCCACCTGGACGGAGACCCGCTCGACCGGAGCGGTGGCGCCGCTCGGCTCGGCGGGCGCGAACGCGTTCGCGCGCCCCACGACGATGCCGGGCTTCTCGCGGAACCCCGACTCGACGACCACCGTGTCGCCCAGCGCCGGCCGGGTGGCGACGACGCCGTCATCCGCGACGGCGATCGCCGTCGCCTCGCAGGCGATGCCGGCGCCGATCCGGGCGGCCAGCCCGGCGGCGACGTCGGCCGACACCACGCCGGCGCCGAAGAGGACCGCGTCCGCGTCGCGGGCCGGGCCCTCGAGCGCGTCGACGATGGGCTGCGACAGGCCGGCGAGAGCCGGATCGTCGGCGACGAGCACGCGCGCGGCGCCGTGGCCCCCGAGCGACGCCGCCCAGGCGTCGTCGACACCGGATCCGGCCACGAAGGCGGTCACGTCACCGCCCAGCGACGCCGCCTTGGCGAGGACGCCGAGGCTGTTCGGGGAGAACTCGCCGTCATCGTGATGCACGTAGACGAGGAGGTTCATCAGATGAGCCCCTTCTCTTGCAGGATCGCCAGAACCTTGTCTGCGGAGTCGCCGCCCGAGTCCTCGATCGTCTGGGCGCCGGCCTTCGCCTCGGGCTGGGCAACCGAGCGGACGACGCTCCGCGCGCCCTCCTCGCCGGCGCGGCCCGGATCGACCCCGGCGTCCGCTGCCGAGAGCGTCTCGAGCGGCTTCTTCTTGGCGCCCATGATCGCCTTGATGGACGGGAGCCGCGGCATGTTGATCGCGTCGGAGACGGAGATGACGGCCGGTAGCGGCGCCTCGATCACGTCGTAGCCGTGCTCGGCCTGGCGCTTGGCCCGGATCCCGCCGTCCCGGAGCTCGAGCTCGGCGACCTGGGTGACGAGCGGGCGCTTCAGATGGTCGGCGACGGCGGCCGCCATCACGTAGCAGTCGGCGTCGGCCGCCTGCTGGCCGAGGATCACGAGATCGGCGTCCTGGCGGGCGATCACCGTCGCGAGCACGTACGCAGTGCCGGCGATGTCCGAGCCCGCGAGGGTGGGATCGGTGACCAGCACGGCCCGGTCGGCGCCGAGCGCGAGCGCCTTCTGGAGCGCCCGCTGCGCGGAGGACGGGCCCATGCAGACCGCCAGGATCTCGCCGACGTCGGCGCCGCCCTCGCGGATCCGCACCGCCTCCTCGAGCGCGTGGATGTCGAAGGGGTTGAGCTCGGAGTCGCCCGACCTGTCCAGCCGGTTCGTGGCCGGATCGAGCCGCTTGTGCGACGTCCCGCTCGGCACCTCCTTCACACAGACTGCGATGTTCAACGCGCCTCCCCTTCCCTTCCCGTGACCGGGAGGACACTAAATCACCCGGGCCGCGGCGGGTCGCAGGAGCGCGACCCCACGACGCTACTTGCCGACGAAGCCGGGCTCGCGCTTCTCGACGAACGCGTTCAGGCCCTCACGGGCGTCGTCCGTCGAGAACATGATCGAGTACAGGTCGGCCTCGTGGACCAGGTTGCCGGCGATGTCTCCCTGGAGCGCGCGGTTCGACGCCTCCTTCGCGTAGTAGAGGGCGACGGGGCTCTTCGAGGACATGAGATGGGCCATCTCGAGCGCGCGGGTCATGAGCTCGTGTGCGGGGTAGACGTGCTGGACGAGCCCGCGCTCGAGCGCCTCGGCCGCGTCGATCATGCGGCCGGTCAGGATCAGCTCCTTGGCGTAGCCGATGTTCGTGGCCCGGGCCAGCCGCTGGGTGGCGCCCCAGCCGGGGATGATCCCGAGGTTGATCTCCGGCTGGCCGAAATGCGCGTTCTCAGAGGCGAGGCGGACGTCGCAGGCGAGCGCCATCTCGCAGCCGCCGCCGAGCGCGTACCCGTTAACGGCGGCGATGGTCGGCTTGCGCATCGTCTCGAGCAGGCGGGCGATCTCCTGGCCGAGCTCCGAGTACGCACGGGCCTCGAGCGGGGTCTTCCCCGCCATCTCCTTGATGTCGGCGCCGGCGATGAACGACCGCTCGCCCTCGCCGGTCAGGATCATGACGGCGACGGCCGGGTCGCCGGCGAGATCCTCCAGCGTCGCCATGAGCTCCTCGAGCAGGGCCGTGTTCAGCGCGTTCAGCACATCGGGGCGGTCGATGGTGATGACCGCGACCCGGTCGTCGACGGAGATGCGAAGGCCGGCGCCGGCCATCACGCCGCTCCCAGCGCCGATCGCAGGAACTCGACGATCTCGGCGGTCGGCGCCCCCGGCGTGTACACCTCGGCCACACCGAGCTTCTTCAGCTCGGCGATGTCCTCGGCCGGGATCGTGCCTCCGACCACGACGAGGACGTCCTCGGCGTCGTTCTGCTTCAGGAGATCGAGGATCCGCGGCACCAGGGTCATGTGCGCCCCGGAGAGGATCGAGATCCCGACCGCGTCCGCGTCCTCCTGGAGGGCGGTCTCGACGATCTGCTCGGGCGTCTGGTGAAGGCCGGTGTAGATGACCTCCATGCCCGCGTCGCGGAGGGTGCGGGCGATGATCTTGGCGCCGCGGTCGTGGCCGTCGAGTCCGGGCTTGGCGACGACCACGCGGATGGGCCCACTCATAGCGGACGCGAGTGTATCCGGCTCACCCCTCCGGCGGCGCGAACACCACGAGCAGCGAGAGCCGCTCCTCGATCGCGTGGAACCGGTGCTCGACGTGAGCCGGGACGAAGAGCACGTCGCCCGTCGCCACCTCCCGGTCCTCGCCGGCGCACGTGAATCGGGCCCGGCCGGAGACGACGTAGTAGGCCTCGTCCTGCCCGTGAGGGCTCTGCGGGTCGGTCGCGCCCGGCTCGAGTACGTAGAGGCCCGCGCTCATCGAGTGGGCGCGGAGGAACTCGCGGTAAAGCTCGCCGGTCGCCGCACGGGCGACGTGCTCTTCGTCCCGGCTCACGTCGAGCACCGGTTCCACGCGATCGAGGAGCGGCTCTCGCTGCTCGT
>DASQXS010000158.1:0-2199 GCA_035639615.1 Gaiellales bacterium
GCGCGTGCGCGCCCAGGCTCGTCGCCCGCGTCGTCGGAGCGCCCTCGCCACAGCCGGCGCAGAGGACGAGGCCCGCCAGCCCGCTCGCCGCCGCTAGGCGGAGACGATGAAGACGGGCGTCCCGATGTGGACCTGGTCGAACAGCCACTCCGCGTCGGGGATCTGCATCCGGATGCACCCGTGCGATGCCGAGTAGCCGATCGAGGCCGCGTCGGGGGTGCCGTGCATGCCCACGCCCGCGGCGTCGAGCCCCATCCAGCGCGTGCCGAGCGGGTTGCCCGGCCCCGGCGGGATCGGCTGCAGCCCTCGCGCCCACGCGGAGTGCGGCGGGCGCCACCACGGGTTGCGCTGCATGTCGACGATGTGCCAGCTCCCGAGCGGCGTCGGGTAGATCGCTTGCCCGGTGGCGATCGGGAACGTGTGCCAGGGCCGCTCGCGGTCGTAGACGAACATCTGGTTCGAGCCCCGGTGGATCACGATCACCGGGCCGAAGTCGCTGCTCGTCACAGTCGGCGCCACCCATCTCGCAACCGGCCTCACCACCGGCCGGATGGCGACCGCGAGGACGGCGTTGATCCGCCGCTGCGTGATCGACGCGCTCAGCTTCAGGCCCGCCTTCCCCGGGCGGATCACGGGCTGGAGGCCCGCCAACTCCACGGTCGCGTCCTCGGCCGGAAACGAGAAGCGGGCGTCGAGGGCGCGGATGTAGCGCCTCACCTGCCGCTGGTCGATGTCCACCCGCAGCGTGAGCCGGCGCCCCGGCCGCGCCTTCAGCGCCCGCTCGGTCGCGTCGTCGAGGTCGACCCTCGCCCCAAGCGCCGTGGGCCGCACCGCCCAGTGCCTGCCGTGGAAGGCGAAGTGGACGCGCCGGTTGTACCACCAGTCGACCCCCGAGCGCGCCTGCTCGGCGGTCAGCCCGCCGATCTTGATCCCGCCGATCGAGACGCCCGCGGGCACGATCGCAGGCCGCTTGGCGCTCGGTGCGGCGGCTCCGGAGGCGATCGCGGCCAGCGTCACGAACAGCAGGAACCGCTTCACGTGCGGGATGTTACGGCGTCGAATGTAGGCTCGTCAGGGTGACCAGGCCGCTGTGGGCTCCCTGGCGCCTCGAATACATCGCGCAGGCGCAGGAGCAGGACGGCTGCGTCTTCTGCGATGCGGCCGCGGGCGACGACGAGGAGAAGCTCGTCGTCCACCGCGGGCAGTCGGCGTTCGTCCTCCTGAACAAGTTCCCGTACTCGTCCGGCCACCTGATGGTCGCCTCCTACCGGCACGTCGGCGAGTTCGGCGACCTTACGGACGCGGAGGCGCTCGAGGTCCACCGGCTCGCCGAGCGGGGGCTCGGCGCGCTCGCCGAGACCTACCGGCCGCAGGGCTACAACCTCGGCTGGAACCTCGGCCGGATCGCCGGCGCGGGCGTGGTCGACCACGTGCACCTCCACGTCGTACCCCGCTGGGCGGGCGACACGAACTTCATGCCCGTGCTCGCCGACGTGAAGGTGCTTCCGGAGCACCTGGCGGAGACGCGCCGCCGCCTAGCGGCGGCCTGGCCCGAGACGCCCTAGCCGACCCGGAAGCTGCTCTGTCCGAGGAGCTGCCCGTACCGGCCGCGCGACCGCGGGCCGAAGCCGGGCCAGACGAACCAGCGGTAGAGGCCTTTCTTCAGCCGGAAGCGGCGCCCCGCGTAGCTCCAGCTCCGGGAGAGGCTGAGCTGGTTCGTTGCCGGCCACGCGCTCAGCAGCTTCCCGCGCGGCGAGTAGAGCTGGACGTTGTAGAAGGTGGCGCTCCGAACCGCCGCCCAAACCAGCCGCGGCGGGACCTTCACCACCGCTCCGTCACGTGGTGCCGAGAGCAGGGCGCTCGGCGGGACGGTGACGGTCATGCTCGTCGAGGCGTTGCCGGCGTGGTCGTAGCTGACAATCGCGTAGCGGTAGTAGGTGCCGTTCTGGAAGCGCTTGTCCGTATAGCTGACCCCCCTGCCCTCGTAGACGACGGTGCTGGGCGCGCTCTTCGGGCTTCTCGACACCAGCACCCGCACGTGGTCGAGGTCGGCGTCCGGCGGGAGCGCCCACGTCAGCTTCACGAGCCGGTAAGCGACGCTGCGCTTGAGCCCGCGCACCGGGCCGGGCGGCGTGTTGTCGGGCGGCGTCAGCGTCGCGACCTGCCAGGCGTAGGAGGCAGGGGTCGGATCCGTGTTGC
>DASQXS010000159.1:0-3083 GCA_035639615.1 Gaiellales bacterium
CCCGCAGCGCCAGCAGGCCCGCGGCGTACGGCGCGCCCGCCGCGCCGGGAACGACCGCCGCGGCGACCACCGTGAGCTCCCGCAGCGCCGCCGCCGCGGCGACGGCCGGATCGCCGGCCGCCCCGGCGCCCGACTTCCCGCGCGGGAAGCAGACGAAGCAGCCGGCGACGAGCGGCGCGTCGGGCGGCTCCCAGGTGGGCGGGCGCGCCGCCCCGATCTCGTGCTGGAGCTCCACGAGCTCGGCCTCGGTCGCCGGCCACGGCGGCACGATCAGCGCCGGAAGAGCAGGTTGAGCAGGATCGTCGCGACCACGCTCACCAGGATCATGAGCCCGATCGGCGCGTAGACCGAGACGCCGCCGCCCTTTGACTGCCACTTCAGCGTGCCGGGGAGGCCGGTGACGCCGAGCCGGGCCATGGCCAGCAGGACGAGCCCGCTCACGGCGAGAACGGCGGCCGCGGCCAGGAGGAGCTTGGCGGCGGACTCCACCCGAGAAGGGTAGTCGACCGCCTCTTCCCGGCCCGCCCTAGGAGGAGTATCGTGACGGCCGGGAGCAGGCGATTTGTCGAGACTTGGGATCCAACTGCTCGGCGAGTTTCGGGTACAGGTCGACGACCAGGCGGTGCCGGGGGATGCCTGGAGAGGGCGGCGGCCGGCGGCGCTCGTGAAGCAGCTCGCGCTCGCGCCCCAGCATCGCCTGCACCGAGAGCAGCTGATGGACACGCTGTGGCGGGAGCTCGACCCGCCCGTGGCCGCAGCCAATCTGCGGAAGGCGCTTCACCGCGCGCGGCGTGCGCTCGGCCCCGCCGGCGCGGCGCTCATCGCGTCGTCCGGCGAGCTCCTCTCCCTCCCCGCCGACGTCGCGCTCGACGTGGACGCGTTTCGGGCCGAGGTGGCGGCCGCCCGGCGCGACGGCGACGCCGACGCGTATGCCCGCGCCATCGCGCTCTACCGGGACGGGCTCCTGCCCGAGGACCGCTACGAGGAGTGGGCGATCGGCCCGCGGGAGGAGCTCGAGCTCGACTTTCTGGCCGTCCTGGAGGAGGCCGCCGCCCTGCTCGAGGCCCGCGGCGATCTGGCCGCCGCGACCGACGCCGCCCGCCGCCTCGTGGACGCCGATCCGGCGCGGGAGGAGGCGCACGCGCGGCTGATCCGCCTCCATGCCCTCGCCGGCCGCCGCGCGGAGGCCCTGCGCCAGTACGAGGAGCTCCGTGCCCGCCTGGGCGAGCTCGGCACCGAGCCGGGCCCGGAGACGCAGCGGCTCTACGAGGAGATCCGCGCCCGGCAGGGGCTCGAGCCGGAGCTGACGGCCGACCTGTGGGAGCGGGTCGGCGACCTGCGCGTGCTCTCGGGCGACGCGGCGGGGGCGGCGCGCGCGTTCCGGCTCGCGCTCGACGCCGCCTCCCCGGCCGCCGGGGCCCGGCTGCATCGCAAGAGCGCCGGCGCGCTTCTGATGCAGCACCGCCCAGGCGACGCCGCGCCGCACCTCGCCGCCGCCGAGGCGCTCGCCCCCGACCCGGCCGAGCGGGCCCGGCTCGCCTGCGCCCGGGCCACCCAGGCATGGGAGGAGGGCGACCTGGCCTCGGCAAGGCGGCTCGCCGAGGACGCGCGCAGTCTGGCCGAGGCGCACGGCGACCGCGACGACGTGGCGGCTGCCCACGAGGCCCTGGCGATCGTCTCGCACATTGCCGGCGACTGGCGCGACGGCCTCCTGCGCGAGCTCGACCGGCTGGCGGAGGGCGATGAGGCCGGCCTCGGTCGGGTCTTCGACATCCATCACTGCATCGGCGAGTACCACCTGTACGGGGACGGGCTCCACGACTCGGTCGAGGAGTACGCGCGGCGCACGCTCGTACGGGCCGAGGAGGCGGGCGCGGTCCGCGCGCAGGCGTTCGCCTGGTGTCTCCTTGGCGAGTCGCTCCTCCTGCACGCCCGCTGGGACGAGGCGGCCGGCTGCCTGGAGCGAAGCTGCGAGCTTCACGCCTCGCTCGGCACTCGCTCGGGCGCCCTTCCCTGGCAGCGGCGGGCCGAGATCGCGGTCTGCCTGGGCGCCGACGCCGAGGCCGCCGAGTGCCTGCGGCGGGCCTCGGCGATCGCCACCGTCTCGCCGATGGCCCACCACGTGTGGGGCCGGATCCACGCAACCGCCGCCCTGGCGGCCGTGGGGCGGGGAGACGGCGAGGCGGCCGCCCGCTCCGTGCGCGCCGCCGCGGCGGCCGCCGCCCGCTACGGCGACTGCCCCACCTGCAGTGCGCTTCTGAACCCCGTCGCCGCCGAAGCGTTCAGGCTCCTCGGCGACCCGGCGGGCGCCGCGGAGGCGGCGCAGGCGGCCGACCGCGTCGCCGGCGCCTTCACGAGCTCGGCCTGGCGGGCGATGGCCGCGGAGGCGGCCGCGAGCGCGGCCCTCGCCGCCGGCCGCGCCGGCGCCGCCGGCGAGCGCCTCGCCGAGGCGGCCGCCCTCTACGACCGCGCCGGACAACCCTTCTGGGCCGAGCGGGCGCGGGAACGCGCCGGGAACGCCGGCCTCGTACCGTCCATCCCGTAACCGGAAGGCGCGTGAAGGGAGTCGTGATGGACGAGGTCTATACGACCGGGACGTGGACGCCGGCGGCCGGCAAGGAGCAGGCGTTCGTCGAGGCCTGGAGCCAGTTCGCGGCCTGGGCCAGCGAGCGGGCGGGCGCCGGCCGCCTGCGGCTCGCGAAGGATGCCCACAACGGCCGCTACGTCAGCTTCGGCAACTGGGCGGGCATCGACGCCGTGCGGGCGTGGAAGTCGGCGCCCGAGTTCCGCGACCGGCTGGCGCGGGTGCTCCAGCACGTGGACGCGTTCGAGCCGGCCGAGCTGGCCGTGGTCGCCGCGTTCGAGGACGGACACATGAGCTAGAGGGGGGAACTATGGCATTGCAGATAGGCGACACCGCGCCCGATTTCGAGGCGCAGACGACCGAGGGCCCGATCCGTTTCCACGATTGGATCGGCGACTCGTGGGCGATCCTGTTCTCGCATCCCAAGGACTTCACCCCGGTGTGCACGACCGAGCTCGGCTATATGGCCAAGATCAAGCCCGACTTCGACAGCCGCGGC
>DASQXS010000160.1:0-8243 GCA_035639615.1 Gaiellales bacterium
GGCGTACCTCCGCAGCCGCCCGCGCGACTACACGCGCACGCGCGAGTTCCGCGCCCTTGTCGGCGACTACGTCATCTGAGGGACCGCCGATACCACAAAATGGGTGCACGCCTCCCCGGATGGGGGAGGGTGTCCGTCCGCCGAACCGGTCATGATCCCGGCATGTCCACCTTCGCGTCCGCCGAGGCGGTGCGCCGGATCGAGGGCCTGGAGATGCTGCTTGGACGCCTGGGCCTGTGTACGAGTCCGGCTCAGGCAGAGAACCTGGTCGCGTACGCGATCCCCGAGCTCGTGCGGGCGAAGTGGGCGGTGTTCTATCTGTCGGATGACGGTGGGCCGCCGGTGGTGTACGGAGACGATGTGTGGCAGGAGCTGGCGACGGTGGCCTTCGCCCGCGGTCGAGCATGCTCGACTCGCAACGGCGACCTCGAGACGCTGGCGGTGCCGGTCTACGGCGGGACCGGCATCGTCGGCGTCCTCGTCGTCGCCCGGGAGGGCGGCTTCGGGGACGCCGATCTGCGCGTCCTGCGCCTCTTCGCCGACCGAGCGGCCGTGGCGCTCGGTCGCGTGTCCTTGGCCGAATCGGCGTAGACGCCCGCCCGGCTCTCCGACCTACTCGGACGGCGCAAACAGCTGCTCGAGGCGGCGAAGCTCGCCGGCGGTACCAACAGCGATGAGCGTGTCGCCCACGTCGAGCGCCGCGTCGGGGTCGGGAGTGATGGCGAAGGTGCCGTCGGTCTTCTGCACTGCCAGGATGACCGCGCCCGTGTCGCGCCGCACCCGTAGGTCGCGGATCGTTCGGCCGGCCTGCGGGCAGGCCCTCGTGATCTCGACTTCCTCGAAGTGCAGGTCGGGGCCGGCGCGACTTGAGACGATGTCCAAGAACGCGGCCACCTGCGGCATGTGCGCGAGCTTGGCCATCTCCATGCCGGCGGCGGAGTAGGGCTGGACGACCCGGTCGGCCCCGGCAAGCCGTAGCTTCTTTTCCGCCTCAGCGTCCGATGCCCGGGCAACGATGGTCAGGTCGCGCCGCGCGGCGCGCGCCGACAGAGTGATGTAGAGGTTGTCCACGTCGGAGTCGGATGCGGCGATGATCCCGCGCGCCCGGTCAAGGCCCGCCCGGCGTAGGTCGGCGTCCTCGGTCCCGTTCCCCTCGATCAAGGGCACGCCGCGCTGCCGCGCCTCATCGAGGGCGTCAGGGTTGAAGTCGAGCACCGTGTAGGGGATACCGGCGCTGCCGAGCTCGTCGGCGACCCGCCGGCCCACGCGACCAAAGCCGCAGATGATGAAGTGGTCGTGCAGCTGCTCGATCATCCTGCGCCGGCGCCGCGCGGCCCAGGCTCCTGTGAGCACGCCCTGCGCGATCAGCTCGATCAGGGCACCGGCGACGTAGGCGAAGATTGCCACGCCGCCGATGATCAAGCCCATGGTGAGCAGCTCGGCCGCGCGCCCGTGCGGCGGCGGCGCCATCCCCGCCAGCGATACGGCGGCGAACGTCCGGTAGAGGTCGTCCAGCCACGACCCGCCGACGATCACTCGATAGCCGATCGTCCCGGCCGCCACGACGAGCACGAGCGCCGCAGTGGCGTACCCGAACCGCCGCCAGCTCATGCCCTCCACCTCGGCAGTATCGCGGTTGGTGCGGCGGCGGCCCGACGCCGCACCCGGCGGCCTCGCGGCCGAACGGGGGCGGCAGGATTCGAACCTGCGACCTCGAGCTTAGAAGGCTCTCGCTCTGTCCCCTGAGCTACGCCCCCGGGCGCTCCTAGAGTACCGGTCCGCTAGCGGCGCCAGCGGGCGCGGGCTGCCTCGTCACCTCTTGCGAGCACGAAGGCGACCAGGGCCGATACGGCCACGATCGTGATGACCGGGAGCAGCGAGAGGATTTCCGAGAGGGCGACGCTCATGGCGCCTTCCCATCGTACCCGTCGGCCATGAGGTCGGCCAGTGCCCGGCCGAAGCGGTCGTTCAGCCCGGCGACGCCGGCGCCGCGGGCCTCGGCGAAGCGAACCGACATCTCGAGGAGCTCGAGGCTCATGAGCGCCCGCGCGTCCTCGGCGGCCACGTCGAGCGAGCCGAGAATGCGGTCTGCGCGGGCGAGCACGTCCGCCACCGCCCGCGGCGGCTCGAGCCCGCGCGCGTTCAGCGCGACGAGGAGCGTATAGTGGAGCGCGTCGATCCCGACCGGCACGCCCGTCGCGGCCCGCTCCCAGTCCCAGACGGCCAGCCGGCCCCCGCGCTCGGTCATGTTCCAGGGCGTCCAGTCGCCGTGGGCCCTGCCGAAGGCGAGCTCACGCTCGCCTATGACGGCGGCGACCCGCTCGGCCTGGGCGCGTTGGGCCTCGCCGTTCGCCGCGTCGATCCGGCGCCTCAGGTCCTGCCACCAGCCGGACTCCGCGAGGCGCGCCCGCTCCACGCCGTCGCCGAGGGCGAGCTCGCGCGTGGCGGCGGGCGGCGGCTCGGGCGTCAGGTGCATCCGGCCGCCGACCACCGGCGCGACGGCGGTCACGGCGTTGCCGCGCCAGTCGCCCGCATGGACGAGCCTCGGCGTGTCGAAGGTGTTCGGCGGCGCCTGCGCGAGCGCCGAGAGCGCCGCCGCCTCGCCGGACACGAGCGGGCGGGTCAGGTCGTTCCAGCCCACCTTGGCGTAGGCGACGACTCCGTCCCCCGGCGCCGAGACCTGCATCACCGGCTTTCCGTTCGGCCGCGCCGCCGCGACCCGCACGGTCAGGTCGACGTGGGGGAGAGCGAGAGCGCCGGCGAGGTGATGCGAGAGCACGAGGTCTCGCAGGTCGTCCTTCCCGGTCCCCGGGGGGACGGCGACGGAGAGCCGCCCGCGGGCGAGCCTCTGCACGACGCCGGCGCGCAGGCCGGCGCCGGCGAGCACCGCGATGCGCCTGTCCCGGGTTGGAGCGCCGTTGGAGAACTGGCGCACCGCCACGGCCGCCGCAGCGGGTGCCCGGGCCGGCGCAAGGACCTGCGGGCGCCGGGTCGAAGGGAGGATGATGTACCGCTCAACCACCCGCCAGCCGCCTGGGATCGGGCCTGTGACCGCGCATACGCGGTCGTCGTCGGCCACAAGGCCGCGGGTGGAGGCCACTGCGCGTCGCACCTGGGACACGGTACTCCCTGGCGTACTCGACCGGTTCTGCACAGGCTTGACGCTAAATCCGACAGGGGTACCATTGGCTTGGGAGGCGAGCAAATTGGACGAAAACCCTGCCCTCCCACCACGGGTAACACGAGCACAACGAGGCGCACAGGACTTGCGCGCGTTCGACCGGGCCTCACGGCTCGATCACAGACGACCGAGAGGACCTCAAGGTGGAATCAGGATGGTATGAGTCGGTTTCGATGAGCGACTACCTCGGCGTGATCGCACGCCGAAAGTGGATCGTCCTCCTGGTGACGGTGCTCGCCACAGTCGGTGCGGTCGCCTATTCCAAGAGCCAGACCCCGAAGTACGCCGCGACGGCACAGCTCCTCGCCTCGCCGCAGGCCCTCTCTCAGGCATCGAAGTCCAGCGTCTCCTGGTCCGAGCAGAACCAGCCCCTGGCTGCCAACGTCCACGTCGCGAACCTCGTCGTTGGCGCACCCGGGAGCAAACCCTCGCTTCCCTCGATCCCGGCCGCCGAGAATGTGGCGATCAACGGTCCGACCTTCGCCCCGTTCACGAAGAGCGGGCTGACCGGCATTCAGCTCTTCGACTCGACGACCATCACGGCGTCCACGGCACCGGACTCGATCGTCTTCACCGTCACCAATCCAGATCCGCTGTACGCCGAGCAGTTGGCCACGGCCTGGGCAAATGCCTATGGCTACCTGTACCAGTTCAACCAGGTCAAGACGACGGTCGGGAAGTACGTGGCCGAGGATCGGCTGTTGAATCCCACGCTCTACGGCCTGCCGGCGACGACGCTTTCGGCCGCGGACAAGGCGAAGTACACGTCCGACCTGCAGGGGCTTCGCGGGCAGCTCGCCAGCCCGCCCACGACGCTCTCGATCCAGCCCGCAGACACCTCGACCCAGACCCAGCCGCAAACCAGCCGCAACATCGTGATCGGCGTCGTGCTCGGCCTGGTGTTCGGCGTGCTCCTCGCCTTCCTCCAGGATCTGCTGGACAAGCGGATCCGCACGACCGACGAGATCGGGCGGCGGCTGCGGGTGCCGCTCCTCGCGTCGATCCCGATGCCGCCGCGCTCGCTGCGTGAGCACAAGCTGGTGATGCTGGCGCCGCGGGGAGGCCCGCAGGCGCCGTCCGCCGAGGCGTACCGCATCGCCAAGCTGAACCTGGCGACGGTGATCCGGCCGCGCAAGGCGAAGGTGATCATGTTCGTCTCGGCGGCCGAGCACGAGGGCACGTCCACCATGTCGGCCAACCTGGCGGTGGTGCTCGCCCGGGCTGGGATGCACGTGGCGCTGATCGACGCGAACATGCGCCGGCCCGCGATCGACGGCTACTTTGGCCTCGACGACCGCATCGGGCTCTCGGACATCCTTGCCGGCAACGGCGACCTGGCCGACGCGCTCACGATCGTCGATGTGGCGAACGAGCAGCCGGCGACGGCGGTGGGCAACGGGCACATGGCCGCCACCGGACTCCTCGAGGTGCTGCCCGCGGGGCCGACGCCGTCGGATCCGGCTGACCTGCTCGACTCGCGGACGATGACCGACCTCCTCGTCGAGCTTCGCAGCCGCGCCGACATCGTCCTCATCGACGCCCCGCCGATGCTGCCCGTGACCGACGCGATGGTGCTCGGCGGCAGGGTGGACGGCGTCATCGTCGTCGCGCGGTCGCGTCTGGCCAGCCGTCCGCACATGGTCGCGCTGGCCCGTGCCCTCGATGCCTGCGCCGCTCCGGCGCTCGGGTTCATCTTCACGGGCACCTCGGTCGCGGAGGAGAACGAGTACGGCGGCTACGTCGGCGTGAGCGGCGTCGAGCCGCAGTCCCCGTCTCGCGCCGCGGGCCGGGAGCGCGAGCTCCTGTGAGGATCGTCCTCGTCTGCTCCTCGGGCGGCCACCTCATCCAGCTGCACCAGCTCAAGCCGTGGTGGGAGAAGCACGAGCGCACCTGGGTGACGTTCGACCTGCCGGACGGGCGCTCGCTGCTTGCGGGCGAGGACGTGATCTGGGCGCACCACCCGACGACGCGCAACTTCCGAAACGCCTTCCGCAACCTGCTTCTGGCGTGCCGGTTCCTGCCGCGCTACCGGCCCGACGTGGTCGTCTCCGACGGGGCCGGGGTCGCGTTCCCGTTCTTCCTCGTCGCCCGCCTGCTCGGCATGAAGACCGTCTACCTCGAGGTCTACGACCGGATCGACTCGGCCACGCTCACCGGCAGGCTGTGCCGCCCGCTCTCGAGCCTTTTCCTGGTGCAGTGGGAGGAGCAGCAGCGCCTCTACCCCGGGGCGCACGTGATCGGGGGGCTCTTCTGAGCGACGAGCTCCCGCTGCTCTTCGTCTCGGTGGGCACCGACTACCACCCGTTCGACCGGCTGTGCGGGTGGGTCGACCGGTGGCTGGCCGACGGCGGCGCCGACAGGGTCCGCTGCTTCGTGCAGACGGGCACCTCGACCCCGCCGGCCCACGCCGAGCACGGCCAGTATTTGGGCCACGCGCAGATGGAGGCGATGATGCGCGAGGCCGCGGTCATCGTCTGCCACGGCGGCCCGGGCACGATCATGCTCGCGGCGACGATGGGCAAGCGGCCCATCGTCGTCCCCCGCCGCAAGTCCGCCGGCGAGCACGTCGACGACCACCAGCACGCCTTCACTCGCCGGATCGCCGCCGACGGCGCGATCATCCTCGCCCAGACCGAGCAGGACTTCCGCCTCTACCTGAGCGGGGTCCTTCGCGCCAACGGCGCCGACCCGGTGCCGCCGCGGACGACCGATCCCGCCGACGCGGTGCGACGCTTCGAGCAGCTCGTCGACGGCCTCCTGTGGCCGGCGAAGGCCCCGCGCAGGCCGCGCCCGTCGCGCGGCGGCGTCCCCCGGCCGTTCCGCTGGAAGGCATGAGCGCCGCCCGGGTGCTCTACATCGGCGGGTGGGGCAGGAGCGGCTCGACGCTCCTCTCGCACCTGCTGGGCGGGCTCGACGGGATGGTGGCGGTCGGCGAGCTCCGCTACGTCTGGCAGGCGGGTCCGGCCGCTGACGAGCTGTGCGGCTGCGGCGAGCGGTTCGGCGAGTGCCCGTTCTGGCAGGCGGTCGGGCGCGAGGCGTTCGGCGGCTGGGACGCCGTCGACGTGGACGAGGTGCTGCGGCTCGAGGCCGACGTCCTCCGCCACCGCAACATCCCCTTGCTCGCGTTCCCGCGGCTCTTTCCAGGGCACGCAGCCAAGGTTGCCCGCTACGCCGAGCTGACGGCGCGGCTGTACGAGGCCATCCGCACCGTCTCCGGCGGCGCGCTCGTCGTCGACTCCACCAAGAACCCGCCCTACGCCTACTTCCTGCGCCGCGCCCCGGGCATCGACCTGCGCGTCGTGCACCTCGTTCGCGACAGCCGCGGCGTCGTCCACTCGTGGATGAAGCGCGTCGAGCGGCCCGAGATCACGGGCGGCGCCGCCTATTTCCAGGAGTTCAGCCCGTGGCGGGCGGGGGTCCGGTGGATGGAGTGCAACCTCGCCTTCGACCTTCTGCGCGTCTTCCGCACCCCGACCGTGCGCATGCGCTATGAGGCGCTGGCCGAAGCGCCTGCGTCCGAGGTCGGGCGCGTGCTCGGGAAGCTCGGCGAGGATACGGACGTGACTCCGCTCGCCAACGGCTCTGTCGAGATCTCCGGCCAGCACAGCGTGCGCGGGAACCCGATGCGGTTCGCCCACGGGCGCCAGGGCGTCCGCGCCGACGATGCGTGGCGGCGCGACATGGGCGACCGGCCGCGGCGGACGGTGCTCGCGCTCACCTGGCCCCTGCTCTGGCGCTACGGCTACCTGCGGGGGCGGCATGTTTAGGGTGCCCGGCGAGGCCGTCGACCTGCGCCTGCCGAAGGCGTACACGCTGCCGGTGGGCTGGCAGGCCTATGCCCTCTTCTGCCTCATCCCGCTGTGGTGGGTCCTGGGCGCGTCGTTCGTCATGTGGCCGCTCATCACCGCGCCGCTCATGGTGGCCCTGCTCTACCGCGGGCAGGTGCGGGCGCCGCTTCGGTTCGGGATCTGGCTGCTCTTCATGCTGTGGGTGGTCGCCTCCGGCGTCGAGCTCAGCGCGGGAAGCCGCGCCCTGGCGTGGGCGTGGCGGCTCTCGTTCTACGTCTCCGGCGCCGTGCTCCTGCTCTACATCGTGAACACCCCGGAGCGGCGGCTGCCGACGCGCTCGATCGTGAACGCGCTCGCCGGCTTCTGGGTCGCGGTCGTGGCCGGCGGCTGGGCCGGGGTCGCCTTCCCGGGCATCAACTTCGCAAGCCCGATCGAGAAGCTCCTGCCGCACTCGCTCGCCGAGAACCAGTACGTCTACGCGCACGTCCATCTCCAGTTCGCCGAGATCCAGCACTTCCTCGGCTTCCCCATCGGCCGCCCCGAGACGTTCTTCGCCTACACCAACGCCTGGGGATCGGCATTCGCCATCCTGACGCCGTTCGCGGTCTGCGCGCTCACCCAGGCCCGCTCGCTGGCGTGGAAGATGGTGCTCCGCTGCTCGATGGCGGCGGCGATCGTGCCGGTCGTCTTCTCACTCAACCGCGGCCTCTGGCTCAGCCTCGGCGTGGGCCTCGCCTATGCGATGTTCCGCTTCTGGGCCCGGGGCGACTTCCGCCAGGCCGCCAAGGTGATCCTGGCGTTCGCGGCGATCGGCGCCGTGCTCGTGGTGAGCCCGCTCGGGAACCTGGCCCAGAGCCGCTTTCAGCACAAGACCGGCGACACGGGCCGGATTGCGCGCGACATCGGTGCGCAGGAGAGGATCGGCGACTCGCCGATCCTCGGCTTCGGCGCGCCGCTCCAGCAGGCCAACGATCCCAGCCATCCGCAGAGCGGTCTCGGCACCGAGAGCGAGGTCTTCCTGCTCGTCTTCTCGCACGGCGTGCCGGGACTCGCACTGTTCCTGGTGTGGATGTTCTACACGCTCTTCCGCTCGGCCTGGTGGAGATCGCCGTGGGGGTTCTGGGCCCATGTCACGATCCTCATAGCCTGTGTCCAGTTCCCCTACTACGACGTGACCGAGCGCATCCCGATCATCATGGTGGCGGCCGCCATCGCCTATCGCGAGATCTCGCGCTCCGATACCCCGCCGGTCGTACCGCGGCGGGCCCGGCGGG
>DASQXS010000161.1:0-3607 GCA_035639615.1 Gaiellales bacterium
GAGTTGGCGCCCATCCGGCCGGGCACCGCCGTCCCTACGGCGCTCTGCGACTCGTGGAAGAGCAGTTGGTCGATGCCAAGGTTCCACCCGACGACGTACTCGCTCAACGTCAGTGCCGGAATGACCACCACCATCACCGCACACAGTCGACCCAGCATCCGCAACTCCCGCCGCTGCGGCACCGGCCGAAGGAGCAGCAGCGCCACGGCCGCGAGGATGATCGTGATCGCCGCGTTGGCCTTCATCGTCGGCCAGTAGTCGGTAACGCTCTTGAAGGCGGTCACATCGAACGACCACCCCGCCAGCACAAGGGCGCCCACCAGCAGAACGACCAGTTCCGGTCGGAAGACGGGGCGAAGCCGCGAGCGGCGCACCTCGCGCAGGATCCCGTCTACAGGCTCCACGTCCACCGGTGCAGCACCCTTCGCTGGAACCACGTCGGGAACCACGTCGGCACCGCTCCCGGCCCGACCCAACATCCCTCCCAGGTGAAGGCCGCCACTCATCACTGGGCTCGCAACACCGCCGAACCTAGCACCCGAGCTCCGCAGAAGCACTCCCCCAAAACGGGGACCCCGGCTCCAAAATGCGGTAAGGCCCCCCGGCCGGAGCGGATGGCCACGGGCAGCCCACGCGTGCCAAACCCTGGCGATGAACCATAGCTTAGACGAAGATCGCCAGACTCAAACTCGCATAACGAGAATGGAGCTAACCGGGCTCGAACCGGTGACCTCCACGCTGCCAGCGTGGCGCTCTCCCAACTGAGCTATAGCCCCGCGAACCCGGAGTATATCGATGCCTCGGCGGGCTACGGGAGAAGCGGGCTCTGCGGCTCGGCGGCCATCCCGCGGGCGTCGGCCAGCCGCTCGAGGACGAGCGCGGTGTCGGCGATCGGGACTCCGGAGAGGTGCTCGGTGCGGGCCTCGAAGTCGGCCACGATCGCGGCGAGGGCCTCCGCGTAGGCGTCGCGATCGCCGGCGGCGAGGGCGGCCAGCGCCCGGCCGGTGCGCTCGAACGCGCCTCCGGCCGCGAGCATCACGCTCACGTCGGGCGCCTGGCCGAGGCACACCTGGGCGAGCGCGCGCAGGTAGGCCGCCGCGGGGGAGTCGACGCCCACGGTCTCGTCGACGGCCTGCCGGGCGATGTCGACCGCGCCGTCGCCGGCCAGGATCGCCATCTTGAGCGCGCCCAGCAGCCGGCCCCAGCTCGACGACCCCGTCTCGGCGTGCGACGCCAGGTAGGCGTCCCGGGCCTGGAGGAGCGACGCCGCGGCCGGCTCCCCCGCGATCAGCGCCCGGTAGGCGTCGGCCTCGGCTGCCAGGGCCGCTTCCAGGTGCGCGCCGGCGCTCATGCCAGCGGCCGCCTGCCGGCGAAGCCGCCGTCGAGCGTGTGCCAGAACTCGATCCGCTCCTCGCCCACCCGCCAGCACAGAAGCGCCGGCTCGCCGTCGATCTCGGCCGGGAAATCGATCAGGCCGGAGTCGATGTCCTTCACCTGCACACCCTGATCCGTGAAGCGCTGCACGATCTCGCCCAGCTCGGCGTGCGCTTGCTCCAGCTCGGCGCGAAGCTCCCGCACCTCAGGCTTGGCGAAGTTGCCGCCGTTCGATCCGATGGAGATGACGAGCCTGCGCCAGCGGGCCTCGAGATCGCGGCCGCGGGCGCACGCCTCCACCATGCGCTCCGCCTCGGCGCGAAGCTCCCGATCAAGCAGCTCCTGTGCCTCCGCGACCGTGAAGAGGCGCTCGTCGGCCATGGGCCTACCCTGCGGCGTAGGACTCGCTCGGCACCTGGCCCCACAGCGCCTCGAGCCGGTAGTACGCGCGCGCCTCGGGCGTGAAGATGTGGGCGACCACGTCGAGATAGTCGAGCAGGATCCAGTCGCCCTGGCGCAGCCCCTCGACCCGGCGCGGCAGCACACGCTCCTCCTTCAGCTTCTGATGCACCTCCTCGGCGATCGCCTGCGTCTGGCGCGGGTTTCGGCCCGAGGCGATCACGAAGTGGTCCGTGTACGTGACCACGTCGCGCATGTCGAGGAGGACGATGTCGGTCGCGAGCTTCTCGGCGGCGATCGCCGCGATCCGGTGCGCAAGCTGAACCGTGCTCTTCAGGCGGTCATCCCCATCGGCGAACTCGGGACCAGCCTAGCACGCAACCTCGGCATAGAGCCCTTCGGCGACGATGATGTCGGCGACCGCCTGCGGGACGAGGACGTGAGGATCGGCGCCCTCGGCGATCGCGCGCCTGATCTCGGTGGAGGAGCGCGGCACCGGCTCCATCTCGAGCTCGATCACCCCCGCCGCCCCCCCGCGCTCGCCCGGACGCGGCGCGACGACGAGCGTTGCCAGGGCGACGATCCGCTCTGGCTCGTGCCAGCCCTCGAAGCCGGAGTGGTCGGCGCCGACGATCAGGAAGAGCTCCCCCTCCTCCGCCAGCGCCTCCAGGGTGTCAATGGTGTAGTCCGGCCCGGACCGGTCGAGCTCGATCCGGCTCACCCCCACCCG
Source organism: Gaiellales bacterium (assembly GCA_035639615.1). Lineage (GTDB taxonomy): Bacteria > Actinomycetota > Thermoleophilia > Gaiellales > JAICJC01 > JAICJC01. Next base: position 2,504 of record DASQXS010000161.1, read on the forward strand.
CGGCTCGGCGGCGAAGGCGGCCTCGGCCATCCGCAGCCGCAGCTCGGCCGGCGTCGCCGGGGCGGCCCGGTGCGCCGGCCGCGCCGCCGGCACGACCACCAGCCGGTCCAGGTCGAGCTGGCGAATGGCACACCGTGCAACGGCCAAGTGGCCGTCGTGGGGCGGGTCGAACTCGCCGCCGAAGACGCCGACGCGGGCCCGGTCGTTCATCGCCGCGGCCTGTAGGTGAAGCGGTGGGCGCCGACGAGCACGTCGTCGCCCGGCCGTGCCCCGGCCGCGTGCAGGGCGCGGTCGACGCCCAGCCGCTCGAGCTCGGACGCCAGCACCGCGACGGAGCCCGCGTCCTCGGGATCAAGGTCTGCGACGCGCCGCTCGAGCCCGCGCCCGGCGACCCGAAGGACGCCGCCGTCGCGCAGGATGCGAAACTCGCGCCGGGCGTGCGGCTTGGGCCGGTAGACGAGAAAATCCGCCAGCTCCGGCTCGGCCTCCTGGACGACGGGCGCCTCGACTGGGACGGCGCGCCAGAGCGCGCGCTGGAGATCGGCGATGCCCTCGCCGGTCGCGGCCGAGCACGCGACGTCTGCGCCGGTCGCCTCAACCAGGCTTGCCCGCTCCTGCGGCGGCACCAGGTCGATCTTGGAGAGGACGATCAGCTGCGGCCGCTCGCCCAGGCCGCCGCCGTGGAGCGCCAGCTCGCGATCGATGGCGGCCCGCCGCCCGGCCACGTCCTCGGCCCCGGCCGCCGCCTCGACGAGATGCAACAGGAGGCGGGCCCGCTCCAGGTGGGCCAGGAACTCGTGGCCGAGGCCCACGCCCTCGCTCGCGCCTTCGAGCAGGCCAGGGACGTCGGCCACCGTGAGCTGACGCCCGTCGGGCGACTCGACCGTGCCCAGCACCGGCTCGACAGTTGTGAACGGGTAGTCCGCGACCTTCGGGGTGGCGTTCGAGATCCGCCGCAGGAGCGACGACTTGCCAGCGTTCGGGAATCCGAGCAGGGCCGCGTCGGCGACGAGCTTCAGGCGCAGCTCGAGCCACAGCTCGTCGCCCTCCTCCCCCACCTGCGCCGTCTCCGGCGCCCGCCGGCGGGCGGTGGCGTAGCGGCGG
>DASQXS010000162.1:0-20869 GCA_035639615.1 Gaiellales bacterium
CCGGGTTGGCCGGGCCGCCCCTGGTCCCGGTTATCGACCACGAGAAGAGGAACTTCCGAATGGAACGCGGTCTCTACATCGCCGCCTCGGGCATGCTGGCCGAGCAGGTGCGGCAGGATCAGATCGCCAACGACCTCGCCAGATTGTAGTCGTTGAACGGGCTCGGGTTCTCACGCGCCTCCTGCACGAGCAGCTCGATGTTGCGCTGCGACTTCTCCCTGGCGGCGATCCGCTGGTTCAGGTAGCCGTAGTGGCGGACCCGGATCGTCGTCGTCTCGAACCGCTCCGGCAGGAACATCGGCATGGTGTGCGTCTTCTGCTCGTGGATGCGGCCCTCGAAGCGGCACCCGGGCCGGTTCCGCCAGACGCGCAGGGCGAGATGGGTGGTGGCCGAGCCGGCGTCCTCGCCGCCCGTGTAATTGGTCTCGACGAGGTTGAAGCCCTCGCGCCAGGTGCGGCCGAGGAGCTCTCGCAGCCGCGGCGCGTCCTCGGCAACCAGGTGCTCGTCGGCGTCGAGGTACATGATCCAGTCGCCGGTGGCGTTGTTGATCGAGACGTTGCGGGCATCGGCGAACGAGCCGTTCCAGGGGAAGTGCACCACCTTTGCGCCGAACGACTCGGCGATCTCGACCGTGCGGTCGCTCGAGCCGGTGTCGACGACGATCATCTCGTCGACGACGCCTTTGAGCGGCTCGAGACAGCCGGGGAGCATCTCCTCCTCGTCCTTCACGATCATGCACAGTGAGAGGCGCATGCCGGCGACGGGCCGGGCCTGGGGCGCGATCTTCCGCGCCCGCGCGGACAGGCCGCGCATCCGCGCGCCGAAGGCGCCCTTGAGCCGGCCGGGCGCACGCTTGCGCAGGCGGGCCTGAGCGAGGTTTTCCGCGGCGTGGGGGTGGTCCGCGTCGAGGCGGAGCGCGGCCTTGAAGAGATCCTCCGCCGCGGCGGCCTCGAGAAGCTCGTACAGGAAGACGCCGGCGTGGTTCAGAAGCGCCGGCTCCCGCGGCTCGCGCTCGAGCGCGTCGAGCAGGCAGGACGCCGCGGTGAAGAAGGGACCCACCCAGGCCTCGGCCGACGACGGCCGGTAGGCGAGCACGACCTCGACGATCCCGCACCGGGCCTGGTGGGCGCGGTGCGCGTCCTCCCATCCGGCGACCTCGGCGAAGGCGGCCGCGAGCTTCGCCAGATCGCCCGCGGTGACGGCGGCCGCCGCTCCGGCGACGGTCTGCTCGACCCGCGCGCGCCAGTCGGCGGGCGCAGGCCGGGACGACGGGAGGGATGATGTGCGCAGCGCCATCGGCCGCGTAGTCGGCACGCCGGCGGGAGGCTTTAGTACGGGGACAGACCCCGAACGTTTCCCGTGTCAGTTCCGTGACACTTCCGAGAGGGTGTTCGCGCGCGGGCGTCGAAGGGACATCTAGACTGCCTCTTGCCTTGAGGGCAGATTTGCCGATAACCCGCCTGTGACCTCCCCCGCACGCAAGATCTCCGTCGTTCCGGATCTGCCGCCGGTCGAAGTCTCGGACGAGCTCGCGCTCGATCTGTACTACTGGATGACCCTGACGCGCGCGGTCGAGGAGCGCGCGCTCAACCTGTACCGCCAGGGCAAGCTCCCCGGCAGCTACTACACGGGGCGCGGCCAGGAGGCGATCGCCGTCGGCATGGCGATGCCGCTCGAGCGCGGCGAGGAGGGCGACTGGCTCTCGCCCTGGATCCGCGACCTCGGCTCGTACCTCGTCCACGGCGTGCCGGTGTGGCGGATCTTCGCCCAGTTCATGGGCAAGGCGGGATCGACGACGCGCGGCAAGGACGGGAACCTCCACATCGGCGGCCGCCGCTGGAACATCCCCTGCCAGGTGTCGCACATGGCCGACATGATCCCGCTCACGGTCGGCGCCGCCCTGGCCTACAAGCAGCGGGGCGAGCGGCGGGTCGCGCTCACGAGCTTCGGCGATGCCGCCACGTCCCGGGGCGACTTCCACGAGGGCCTGAACATCGCGGCCGTGCTCGAGGTGCCGGCGGTGTTCGTCGCCGAGAACAACGGCTGGGGGTACTCGACGCCGATCTCGAAGCAGACCAAGGTCACCGACCTCCACCGCAAGGCCGACGCGTATGGGATCCCCGCGGTCGCCGTCGACGGAAACGACGTCTTCGCCGTCTACGCCGCGATGAAGACCGCGGTCGACGCGGCCCGAAACGGCGGCGGCCCCCAGTTCGTCGAGTGCAAGACCTACCGGATGGGCGGGCACGCCGCCCACGACAAGTACGAGAGCTACATGCCGATGGAGGTGCTCGCCGAGTGGTCGGACAAGGATCCGATCAAGCGCTTCGAGGCGACGCTCCGCGACGAGCGGCAGCTGCCCGAGGCCAGGCTCGAGGGCATCCGCGAGCGCGTGCGCGACGAGGTGCGCGAGGCGGTCGAGCGGGCCGACGAGGACGAGTACCCGCGCGCCGCCGAGGCGCACCTGGGCGTGTTCGCCGAGGAGGGCTGAGGGTGCCCGAGCTCACCTACCTCGGGGCGATCAATGCCGCTCTGCACGACGAGATGGAGGCCGACCCGCGCGTCTTCTGCCTCGGCGAGGATGTCGGCCGCCAGGGCGGCGCGTTCGGTGCCACGAAGGGGCTCCAGCAGACCTACGGGGAGCTGCGCTCGATCGATACCCCCGTCGCGGAGGCCGGGATCGCCGGCGTCGCCATCGGGGCCGCCATGGCCGGCCAGCGGCCGGTCGCGGAGATGCAGTTCGGCGACTTCGTCTCGATCGCGTTCGACCAGCTCGTCACGTGCGCGGCCAAGATGCACTACCGCATCGGCTGGGCGGTGCCGATGGTCGTGCGCTGCCCGAACGGCGGCGGCGTGGGCGGCGGCCCGTACCACTCCGAGAACGTCGAGGCGTGGTTCCACCACCATGCCGGGCTCAAGATCGTCTGCCCGGCGACGGCGGCGGATGCCTACGGCCTCCTCCGGGCCGCGATCCGTGACCCCAACCCGGTCGTCTTCTGCGAGCACAAGTTCCTCTACCGGCGCGAGAAGGGCGACGTCGAGACCGGGCCGGACGGGGCGCTCGTCCCGATCGGCAGGGCGCGCGTCGCCCGGGCCGGCACGGACCTGTCGATCATCACGTACGCATCGACGGTGCAGCTGGCGCTGGCCGTGGCCGACACGCTCGCACGCGAGGACGTCTCGGTCGAGGTCCTCGATCTGCGCACGCTCGTGCCCCTCGACCGCGACGCGGTGCTGCAATCGGTGCGCAAGACCGGCAAGGCCATGATCGTGCACGAGGACAACCTCACCGGCGGGTTCGGTGCCGAGGTGGCCGCCGTCGTCGCCCAGGACGCCTTCCAGGACCTGGACGCCCCGGTCACCCGCGTGGCCGCGCTCGACACGCCGATCCCATTCACGCCCGTCCTGGAACGCGAGTACCTGCCGACGGAGGAGGACATCCTCCGCGCGGCGCGCGAGCTGGCCGCGTACTGAGGCGGGCACGTGGCCGAGGAGGAACCCGGCGGTCGCGGTCTAATCCTTCTGACACATCGTTTCCACCCCGTTTGCGGGGTGTTTGCGGTTCGATCCGTATAATCGATACGAGGCACAGAGAGGGTCTCTGAGCACGCCGTTGCGGTTCCGTCACAAGCTTTCCATCGTGCTCGTCGGGCTGGCGCTGATCCCGCTGGTGGCCGCCGGTCTGCTCGTCGCGCGCCTTCTCGAGCACGACCAGGTCTCCAAGGTGGACGCGCGGCTCTCGGCGGCCGCGCTCGCTGGCGACCAGGCTTTCCAGACCCAGCAGGAGCAGGCGAAGGCGGCCGCGATCGCGATCGCGTCTCATGCATCAGTGCAGCAGGTCCTACTCCGGCGCGACAAGCACAAGCTCACCGAGGCGACGCTCCAGGGCATGCTGCCCCCGGAGGTCGCCGACTCCGGGCTGACGGTGACCCTGTACACGGGCAAAAACGCTCGGATGGTCGGGGGGGACGTGCCCGCCTCCCCGTACTGGCAAGGGAGGGCTTCGCTCGAGAACTGCAAGACGTGCGTCGCCGCGGTCGCCATGCCACTGGACGCCGCCCTGGCGGATGCCCTGAGCCGCGGCGGCGTCGGCAGCGACATCCAGCAGTTCGGCATCGTCGCGGCCGGCCACATCGTGGGCTTCACGGGGACGTTGACGGGCCCGGTCACGGGGATCGGCGGCGATACCTCCCAGGCGAAGGACGTCCGTATCGCCGGGACGTCCTTCCGGGTGCAGGCCCTCCCCATCACATGTGACAAGGACAGCGAGCCCTGCTACCTGATCGCCACCTACCCGCGCTCGGCGCTCGACGACGCCATCGACTCGCAGCGGCTGCGCATCCTCGTCCCGCTGATCCTGCTCGCCCTTCTCGTGGGCGTGCTCGCGTTCGCCGCCGCCGACTGGATGTCGCGCGCCCTGAACGAGCTGGCCGAGCGGGCCATGGCGCTCGCGCGCGGCGGTGCCCAGGGTGACGAGCTCGCCCAGCTCGGCGCCGCCATCGACCAGATCTCGAGCGAGCTCTCCTCCCGCGTCGGCGAGCTCGAGGCCGAGCGCGGGCGGTTCAAGGAGACGCTCCAGCGCTACGGCGAGACGCTCGCCGCCACCCATGACCTGAACGCGCTCGTCGGGGCCGTGCTCGACACCGCCGTGCAGGCCACCCGCGCCCGCGGCGGCCGGCTCCTGCTCTACGACGCCGAGCGGGGCGAGGCGATCGAGCAGGCCCGCATCGGCACGGCCCGTGGGTCGCGCACCGACCTGCCGATGGTGGTCGCGGCGGGCGTGGGGATCGAGGGCGAGGCTCTGGCCGGCCACGAGGCCCGCGTCGTCCAGGCGCCGCGGGCGATGCTCGCGGTCCCGATCCTGCGCGAGCATCAGCTGCTCGGGCTCGTCACCACCGTCGACCCGGACGAGGGCGGCTTCGGCGACGAGGACATCGAGTCGCTCTCGGCGCTCGCCGTCCAGGCCGGCGTCGCCATCGAGAACGCCCGCCTGCACCGCGTGGTCGAGCGTCAGGCCGTGACCGACTCGCTCACCGGGCTCGCCAACCGGCGCCAGTTCTACGAGGTGCTCGGCCGCGAGTACGAGCGCGCCCAGCGGTTCGGCACTCCGCTCTCGCTCGTGCTCCTCGACATCGACGACTTCAAGCAGATCAACGACACCCGCGGCCACCTCGCCGGCGACGCGGTGCTGCACGGGGTCGCCAGCACGCTTGCCGACATGATCCGCGAGATCGACATGGCCGCCCGCTACGGCGGCGAGGAGTTCGCGATTCTCCTCCCGCAGACCGGCCAGGATGGCGCGGCGCAGCTCGCCGAGCGGCTTCGCCGGGAGATCGCCTCCCGCCCGATCCGGTTCGGCGCCGAGGAGATCGAGGGCGTCACGGCGAGCTTCGGAGTCGCCGCCGGCCCGGAGGACTCGATGACCCAGATCGACCTGATTGCGTCGGCCGACGCCGCGCTCTATCAGGCAAAGCGAGAGGGCAAGAACCACGTCACGGTCGCGGAGGCGTGGTGACGCATTTCGTCAAGGTCCTCTTCCGGACGACCGGCAGGTCAGCTTGGTATGCTTGCCGCGGCCTTTTGGCTCAATGACCCCTATCGGGAGGAGGGTGGATGTCCACGAACGGCTCTCTCTTCGCGGCGGCGATCGAGCATCACCTCGAGCTCAAACGCCGAAACCAGCACCTCGACGATGCGCTGCCCCTCGAGGATTACCGCGACGGCGACCCGTTCGCCAATCACCCCCTCTTCAAGACCGAGGCCGACGCCCGTCGGGAAGAGGAGGAGACCGGCGAGCATCCGGCCGTGTCGCTCGAGGACACCGAGTCGATGCCCGTCGTCGAGGTATCGGACGAGCCGCGGGGATGGATGGATACCACCACCGCGACCGAGTTCTCCTGGGACTAGCCCCCCGGCTCCACATCTTCACCGCCTCCGCCGGTACGCTCCGTCTCCATGGATGAGCTCGCACCGGTACGCTCCGTGCCCATGGATGAGCTCGCGCCCATCCTGCGCCTTCCGGAGGCGCCGGGCGATCGGTTCCTGAATCGCGAGCTGTCCTGGCTCGCCTGGGATCTGCGCTGCCTGACACTCGTCGAGGGCGAGGCGTGGCCGCTCCTGGAGCGCGTCCGCATGTGCGCGATCGTCGCCGAAACGCTCGACGAGTTTTTCATGGTGCGCGTCGCCGGCCTCGAGCGCCAGGTGGCGTCGGGCCTCGCCGTTCGCTCGCCCGACGGGCGGACGCCGGCCGCGGCCCTCGCAGAGATCCACGAGCGGGTCAACGAGATAGTGGCTCACCAGGCGCTGGTGTGGCACGACGAGCTACTGCCGGCGCTGCGTGCCGAGGGGATCGACATCTGCGCGCTCGACGCCGTCGGCCCCGGGGAGCTCACCGACCTCGAGGCGTGGTTCGACCGCAACCTCTATCCGGTGCTGACGCCGCTCGCGGTCGGCCCCGGCCAGCCCTTCCCCTACATCTCGGGCCTCTCGCTCAGCCTCAGCCTCATGGTCCGCGACCCGGCCACCGGCGAGCAGCGCTTCGCCCGTGTCAAGGTGCCCGAGGGGATGCCGCGGTTCGTCCGCGTCGGGGACGAGGGCCGGATGGTGCCGCTCGAGCAGGTGATCGCGCACTTCGCCGAGCGCCTCTTCCCGGGGATGCAGATCGTGGAGGAGGCCCTCTTCCGCGTCACCCGCGACGCGGACTTCGAGCTCTCCGACGAGGCGGACGACCTGCTCGAGGCGGTCGAGTCGGAGCTCCGCCGGCGACGCTTTGGCGACGTCGTCCGGCTCGAGGTCTCGGAGGGGATGTCCCCGGGGATGCTGCAGGAGCTCTGCGACGGCCTCGGCGTCACCGACGCGCAGGTGTACATCGCGCCAGGCCTGCTCGACATGGCCGATCTCGGCCAGATCGCAAGCCTCGACCGGCCGGAGCTGAAGCACGAGCCGTGGGTGCCGGTGACCCGCACGAGGCTCGCCGACGTCGAGGGGCTGGGCGACCTCTTCGCACGGATCCGCTCCGACGACCTGCTCGTCCACCTCCCGTACGAGTCGTTCGCCACCTCGGTGGAGGCGTTCGTCCGCGCGGCGTCGAAGGACGCGGGCGTCGTCGGCATCAAGACGACCGTGTACCGCACGTCTGACGACACGGCGCTCCTCCCGGCGCTCATCGCGGCCGCGGAGCGGTCGAAGCAGGCAGTGTGCCTCGTCGAGCTCAAGGCCCGCTTCGACGAACGCCGAAACATCGAATGGTCGAGGGCGATGGAGCAGGCCGGCGTGCATGTGGTGCACGGCTTCCGCGACCTCAAGATCCACGCCAAGACGACGCTCGTCATCCGCCGCGAGGGCGACGCGCTCCGCCGGTATGCCCACATCGGCACCGGCAACTACAACGGCGTGACGGCGCGGCTCTACGAGGATCTGGGCCTCTTCACCGACGACGAGGCGATCACGGCCGACGTGGCCGACCTCTTCAACCACATGACCGGGTTCGGGCGCCCGCAGGAGTTCCGCAAGCTGCTGGTGGCGCCGTTCAACCTCCGCAGCCGCCTGATCGACCACATCCGGGCATGCGCGGAGGCCGCCGCCGCGGGGCGGCCGGCCTGGGTACGGATCAAGGTGAACGCGCTCACCGATCCGGCGATCATCGAGGAGCTCTACCGGGCTTCGCAGGCCGGCGTGCGCGTCGACGTCGTCGCCCGGTCCATCTGCTCCCTCCGGCCCGGCGTGCCCGGGATGTCGGAGGGCATCACCGTGCGCTCGATCGCGGGCCGGTTCCTCGAGCACAGTCGCCTGTTCGCGTTCGAAGCCGGGGACGAGGCCAGCTTCCTCCTTGGGAGCGCCGACCTGATGCCGCGCAATCTCGACCATCGCATCGAGGTGCTCGCGCCCGTCGAGGACGCCCGCCTCCAGCATGAGATCGCCACCATCTTCGAGACGCTGCTCGCCGACCGGTCACAGGCTTGGGTGCTCGAGCCGGATGGCTCGTGGACGCGGCTCACCCCGGATCGGCGCGGCGCCGGCCGCGGCAGCCACGCCGTCTTGATGCGGCGGGCGCGGCTGCGGGCGCGGCCGCGCAGCCGGCGCGCGCGCGAGGGATAGCCGTGAAGCTCACGGTGGCTCCGGGGTCCGAGGCCGCCGCGGAGCTGGCAGCCGCGCGCATGGCCGCGGCGGTGCGGACGGGCCGCCACATCTCGCTCGCCGGCGGGACGACGCCGCGGAGGGCGTACGAGCTCTTCGCGCGCGCGGAGGGCGTCGCCTGGGACGCCGTCGAGCTCTGGTTCGGCGACGAACGCTGCGTCCCGCCCGACGATGCGGAGTCGAACTACCGCTTGGTCGCGGAGTCGCTGCTCGCGGGGGCGCCGATTCCGGCGGGGAACGTGCACCGAGTGCGGGGCGAGGACGATCCCGACGTGGCAGCGCCGGCGTACGCGGCCGAGATCCGCGGCGTCGTCCTCGACCTGGCGCTGCTCGGGCTGGGCGAGGACGGCCACACCGCCTCGCTCTTCCCGGGGAGCGAGGCGCTCGCCGTCCGCGACCGGGAGGCGGTGGCCGTGATCGCGGCGAAGCCGCCGCCGAACCGGATCACCCTGACGTTCCCGGTGTTCGAGGCAGCCCGGTCGATCGTCGTCCTCGCGCCTGGCGCCGGCAAGGCCGAGGCGATCGCCGCGGTGCTGCGCGGCCGCGACGAGCGCTACCCGGCGAGCCTGCTCCCCGATCGCACCGAGCTCATCACCGACGATGCCGGCGCTTCTGAGGCGAGTGCATAAAACCAGCCTGGCTGGTTTTATGCGCGGCGGGCGGATTCGGCCGCGTGGAGGGCGTGGTCGACGATCCGGCGCTGCGTCGGGCGGTCCAGCTGGTCGAAGCGCAGCCCGTACACCCAGCGGCCGCCGCCGATCTCGTGCGCCCACGCCACCTCGGCCACGGCCGCCACGTGGTAGGCCGGCTCGTCCACGTCGAGCTCGATCCGGAGGCGCGCCCCCGGCGTCGCCGGACGGTCGGTGATGATGCGGGCCCCGTCCGCGGCCAGGTCGACGGTCCCAGCGCGGAAGCGGGTGCCCTCGGCAGGCTCGCACCAGGCAAGCACCTGGACCGGCACCCGCACGGCGGCGCGGCGCTCGGCGATCCGGCGGTCCTCGGCGAACACCCAGCGAACGATCCGCTGCTCGACGTAGCGGTCGAGCCCGTCGAAGCACACCGCGAAGACGCTCCCGTCCAGCCCGGACTGCTCGACGCGCACGACAGTCGCGCTCGCAAACACCAGAAACTGCGGCCGCTGGAAGCGCACCTCGAGGCTCAGCACCTCGCCCTGCTCCACCGGCCGCGGCGCCCGGATCTTGGCGCCGCCGGCGCAGACGTTCACCGTGCGGGCCGCGAACCGCTCGCCGTCCTCCCGAGTCGCCTCGACCGCGAAGTCGGCCAGCACGCGGAGGAAGGCGCGGCGGTCGTTCTGCACCGGTCGAGTTTAGATAGCCTGTTCCTCATCCCCGCGCGCCTGGCCGTCCGTCGGTGGTGCGTTGGCGATGGCTGGTGGGGCTGCGGTTGGACATCGCGGGGATGAGGAACAGGCTATCTACGGCTTCAGTCGTTCGGCGTTCGGCCGATTACGCGACCGTGAAGCGCAACCGTAAGAGGAGCGAACCATGAGCGAACCCGCCACGGTGCTCGTCGCCGACGACGAGCCCCATCTCCTGCGCCTCGTCAAGTTCCGGCTCGAGCGCGAGGGCTATTCCGTGCTCACCGCCGCTGACGGCGACGCCGCCCTCGAGCTGGCCCGCACCCAGCGGCCCGACCTGTGCGTACTGGACGTGATGATGCCGAAGCGGTCCGGGTTCGAGGTGCTGCGCGCGCTGCGCGAGGACTCCGAGCACAAGGACATGAAGGTCATCATGCTCACCGCTCGGGCGCAGGATCGTGACGTCGACGCGGGCTTCTCGCTCGGCGCCGACGACTACATCACGAAGCCGTTCTCACCGCAGGAGCTGCGGGTCCGGGTCGGCGCCCACCTGGCCAAGCGCTCCGCCTAAGGGCCGCCTCACGGCGACGCACGCGCCGGGACGCGATGACGCGCATACCACGTGGAATACCCGCCTTCGTAGGCATGCGCCTCACCGTCTTCAACCTCGACGATCCGGTCGGCGATGCGGTCGAGGAAGTAGCGGTCGTGTGACACCGCGACGACGGTCCCGTCGTAGCCCTCGATCGCAGTCTCGAGCGCCTCGACCGAGTCGATGTCGAGGTGGTTCGTGGGCTCGTCCAGCACCAGGAAGTTGGCGCCGCTCCGCATCAGCAGCACGAGCTCGAGCCGCGTCCGCTCGCCGCCGCTGAGCGAGGCGATCGGCTGGCGGCACTGGTCGTAGGAGAAGAGGAAGCGCAGAAGCGCCTGCACGGCCTCCTCCTCGGTGCACGGCTTCTGGGCTCGAAGCGCGTCGACCGGGGTGCGGCCGGACTGGGGTTGGGCATGCTCTTGGGCCAGGTACCCGAGGTCGATCGACGGGCCGCGCCACACCTCGCCCTCGGCGACCGGGAGGCGGCCCACGAGGGCCTTCACGAGCGCGCTCTTGCCGCCTCCGTTCCGGCCGATGACGCCGATCCGCTCGCCGCGGAAGATGGTGAGGTCGACGCCGACCAGGACGGGATCCTCGCCGAAGGCCACGGCGGCGCCGCGCAGCTCGGCCACCCGCTTCCCGCCGCGCGCGCCGCTTCGCAGCGCCAGCCCGATCCGGCGCCGCTCGAGCACCGGCCGCTCGACCTTGTCCATCCGGTTGATCCGCCGCTGCGTGTTCCGGGCGCGGATGGTGTGGCGACGGTCGTCGACCATGCTCGCCCACTGCTTGTACCGCCGGATCGCCTCCTCGAGCCGCGCGATCTCCTTCTGCTGCGACGCGAACGCGGCGGCCTGCTGCTCGAGGGCGAGCGCCCGTGCCGCCTGGTAGGCGGAGTAGTTCCCCGGCCACATACGGATGCGGCCGTGGTCGAGCTCGGCGATGTCGGTGACCGTCTCGTCGAGCAGGTAGCGATCGTGCGAGACCATCACGACCGCGCCCGGAAACGCGCCCACGAGCTCCTCGAGGCGGCTGCGACGCACCGCGTCGAGATGTGTCTCGGGCTCGTCGAGGAGGAGCAGGTCGGGCTCCCGCGCCAGGCAGGCGGCGAGCGCGACGAGCTTGCGCTTGCCCCCGGAGAGCTCGGCGTGCGGCCGGGCGACCTCGTCGTCGGTCAATCCCAGCGCCCGCAGATGGCCGCGCAGGGTGCCGTCGAAGGCGTGGCCGCCGAGCTGGTCGAACTCCTCGAGCAGGCGCTCTTGGCGGTTGAGCGTCCGCTGCATGAGGCCCAGGTCGGCGGCCGCTGCGTCGCTCCCCAGGCGGGCGGCCACCTCGTCAAGCTCCCGCTCGACGCGTGCGATCTCGGGCCTCGCCGCATGGCAGATCTCGACGGGCGTTCGGGGGTCGGGGCCGACGAGCTGGGGCAGGTAGGCCGCCGTCATGCCCTTCCGTCGCACGGCGGGAGCGCCGTCCGGCTCGTCCATGCCCGCCAGGATGCGGAGCAGGGTGCTCTTGCCCGATCCGTTCTGCCCGATGACGCCGATGCGGGCGCCCTCGCCGACCTCGAGGTCGAGGCCCTGGAGCACGGTGCGGCTGCCGTAGGACTTGACCGCCCCGCGGAGCGCTATCAGCCTCATCGCGGGCCGGGCCGGGTTCGCATGGCGACCCAAGTCTACTTTCGCGCCTGAGCGGCGACCGCTGAGCGCCTCGGTAAGCTGGGCCGGTGGAGAAAGGTCGGCTGGAGGCGTTCTCGGACGGCGTCTTTGCGATCGCGATCACGCTCCTCGTCCTCGACCTGCACGTGCCCGACCTGGCGGCGGACGAGTCGCTCGCACACGCGCTGGCCGACGAGTGGCCGAGCTACGCCAGCTACCTGGCGAGCTTCCTGGTCATCGGGACGGTCTGGATCAACCACCACACGGTGTTCCGCCTAATGGACAGGTGCGACCGCGCGCTGCTCGTCATCAACGTCGGGTTCCTGGCCTGCGTCGCCGTCCTGCCGTTCCCGACAGCGCTCGTGTCCCGGTTCGCTCGCACTGACCAGGCTGCGACGGCGGCGTTCGTCTACGGCGGCGCGATGGTTCTGCTCGGGCTGCTCTTCAACGCGCTGTGGCATCACGGCCTGCGAAGCGGGCTCGTCCGCGCCGACGCCGACGCGCGTGAGGTGTCCGGCGTCACCCGCAGCTACCTGATCGGGCCGGCGCTATGGGCTGCCGCCACCGCCACGGCCGTATGGAGCGCTGACCTGGCGCTCGTCCTCTTCGCGGCGCTCGTCCTCTCGTACGTGCTCTCGAGCTCGATCTGGGGCGCGCCGTCGGGTGCCGCCCGGTCGTACGGAAAATCCGGGTGATCCCGGATCGGGTCGAGGTCGGGGACGTCCGCGGCCCACTGCCGGGTGGTCGGGTCGAGCTCATGGGCACGGCGCAGGTGGGCGACCGCGTCGTCCGCCCTACCGGCAACCGCCTCAAAGCAGGCGAGGTTGTACGGCGTCGCGGGGTGGTCGGGATACTCGGCGAGGGTCGCATGCATGAACGCGAACGCCCGCTCATGGTCGCCGGCGCGCAGGTGCGCGTCGGCGGTGAACGATGACTCCCAGGGCGACGGCCGGAACGCCTTCCCAGGCATGGCACCGACCACGAGCACGGCTGTGCCGCGCGCGGCGGCCTCCCAATGGATGCCCGCGACCGGCACCGTCTCGATCTCGTCGAGGCGGGCGACCACTGTGTGGCGGCGTCGTCGGTGACCGGACGGTGGTCGATGCCGGAGCGATATCGTGGGCGCGTGGTCCCACTCGACTCGCTGCTCGCGTTCACCGTCACGGCGTTCGTCCTGATCGCCGTCCCCGGGCCGAGCGTGCTCTTCGTGATCAGCCGCGGGATGGCGCTTGGGCCGCGGGCGGCGGTGGCGACCGTCGTCGGAAACGCCGCCGGGGTCTACGTCCTCATCGTCGGCGTCGCGCTTGGGCTGGGCGCGGTGATCGAGCGCTCCGCCGCCGTCTTCACCGCGGTCAAGGTGGCCGGCGCCGCGTATCTCGTGTTCCTCGGCGTCCGCATGTTCCGCCGCCGCCGCGACCTCGCAGGCATGCTCGACGCTGCGACCGAGGCGCGCAGCACGGGCCGGATCATGCGCGAGGGGTTCGTGGTCGGGCTTACCAACCCGAAGGCCGTGGTCTTCGTCGCGGCGGTCTTTCCCGAGTTCACGGATCCCGGCCGGGGGCACACCTCGATCCAGCTGCTCGTGCTCGGAATCGTCTTCATCGCGATCGCGCTCGTGTCTGACAGCGCCTGGGGGCTCGCCGCCGGCCGCGCCCGCGCCTGGCTCGGCCGCTCGCCGCGCCGGCTCGAGGCGATCGGCGGGCTCGGCGGGCTCGTGGTCATCGGCCTCGGCCTGCGCCTCGCGCTCTCCGGTCGCCGCTCCTGAGCGTAACGATCGCGTAACAGGCTCCCGGCGAGGTCCGTAACACCTGCGGGCGCGCCGCGGCGGCGCGGGTACCGTTGGGCGATGCCGCTCTCGAGACGGGGGTTCCTTGCGGCGGGGGCCGGCGCGCTCGCCACCATCGGCGCCGGTGTCGCCGTCGAGGCGGGGCCGCGCCGCCTGCGCGAATTCCGCAACTGGATCGAACGCCGGCCCGACGCGTGGATCCCCTCGGCGCCGGAGGGGCGCGTCCGGCTCGAGCAGGTTCGATCGGCCTCCCGCGGCCGGACGGTCGACCTGTTCACCGCGGTGCCGTATGGGTACGGCGACGGCGCCGGGCTGCCGGTGTGCCTGGTGCTCCACGGGGCCACCGCCCGGCCGTCCGACTTCCAGAGCTTCGGCCTCGGCCGCTTCCTCACCGCGGCGGTCCGGCGCGGGGCGCCGCCGTTCGTCCTCGCCGGGGCCGACGGCGGCCTGCTCTGGTGGCAGCCCGACGAGTCAGGGGACGACGACCCGCAGCGGATGCTCCTCGACGAGATGCCCGGCTGGCTCGAGCGGCGCGGGTTCGACCAGACCCGAACCGCGGCGTGGGGGTGGTCGATGGGCGCCTACGGAGCCCTGCTTCTGGCCGAGGCGGCGCCGGGCAGGCTGCGCGGCGTTGCCGCCTTCAGCCCCGCCGTCGAGCCGGGCGACGCGGTCTTCTCATCGATCGACCGTCTGGCGGGGACGCCGGTCGGTGTGTGGTGCGGCCGCGACGATCCGCTTTACCCGAACGTACGCCGGCTGGTGGCGGACATTCCTTCCCGGCCCCGGATCGTGTCCTACGCGCCGGGCGCCCACACCCGCGTCTACTGGAACAGCGTTACCCTGCCGGCGTTCGCGTTCGTCGCCCGGCTTCTGACCCCGGCCGCCGCTGCTACCAGCGCTTGACCCAGTCCACCGTCCAGACGCAGGCACCGGTGTACCCGAGGAACGAGCCGCAGGCGCGGCCCATACCGACCCAGCGGTACGTGGGGGCGAGCAGGATGGCGCGGTGCTCGGGGCTGTGGAGCCAGGCGCGGACCGTCGAACGAGCTCGGATCCGTGTGCCGACGCCCCATGCGAGCGTCTCGCCGGCGACCCAGTTGTAGCCGGACACGAACCCGGTGCGCTCGATCCGGCTCGTGAAGGTCGAGCCCGACGGGCTCGTATGGTCGAAGTAGTCGCGGGCGATCATGTCGTCCGAGTGGCGGATCGCAGCGCCGCGGAGGATCGAGGATCCGCGGACGCCCCGCAGGCCGTGCCGGGCGCGGGCATGGTTGATGGCATGAAGCAACGCCTTGCGCGGGGGCGCGCTGGCCGCGGAGGCGGTGCCCGCCGCGATGAGGAACGCGGTCGCGGCGGCAAGAGCGGTGAGGAGAGCTAGGAGCCGTGTCATGCCAAGGTGCCTCGACGGCCCAGTGCCGCCGGCTCACCGCCGCATCGGCGTAATTCGAGTCAACTCGGGCCAACGCCTGCCGTCCTCGAATCGGGGTAGCCGCGCCTACCGGGCGCGACTCATGTTCTGCGTGCGAATCGCCTCTGCCGCGACCAGGCCGTCCGCTACCCGAACCAGGGTTGGTCGGGCTCGGCTTCGCCGTCGTGCGTTCGCTGCCGCGGGCGGCGGCGGGCCGCCCTGCGCCCAGCTCACCCGCCAGCTGCGAGCACGCGTCGGGCTGCGGTGATATCGGCGCTTCCGACCAGGTCGGCGCCTCGGTCGGCGGCAGAGTGGATCGCGAACGAAGCCAGCTTCAACGTTCGACGCAGGTCGCGGGCGTCTTCGTATGCCTCTGCCAGCAGCATGATCGCGTCGGCTGCGAAGACATCAGCACTGGTGGAGCTCAGCTCCTCGAGCTCGAACCGACGCGTGATGATGCGATCAAGCGCCGCCGGCGGGTCGTGGAGCGGCGGGATATGGAGCTCCGTCATCAGATCGACCGCCTCGTGGTAGCCCGGCAAGGCGCGGTAGTCGTCGCGGACTGACACCAAGAATCCGACCATAGCGTTTCGTGCCAGCCACCCGATGACGCGGCGGAAGAACGGCTCGGCCACGAGCGAATCGGGTCTGCCGTCGAGCGCTGTCCACTGGTCGGCGTCGTCGAAGCAGAAGAACGGCGACATGTCGAGCCCGCCGAATGCGCGCAGCATCGCGTCGAAGCTTGCCGCGAGCGTCGGCCCGTTGAGGCTCGATCGGATCTGCGTCACCCGGCTCCGCAGGTCGGCGCCGACCTCGGGACGGACCGCATTCAGCGGGACGCCGACGCCGAGGTGGAGTCCCTGCCCTCCCCTGGTGACCACCACATCGTCTGCGGCCGCCGCTTGCAGCAGGCGCAGATCGCGATCGCTCAGCATTCCGGTCGGCGCGGCCCACTGCTCGACCTGACCAAGCAGGTACTGGCAGAACTCGAGCGGCTCGGTGAGGATGCTCGCCGTTGCGACCAGGATGGGGATGTGGATCACGACGAGGTTCTCCGGTAGGTCGGCCAGCGGCCCGAGAGCGGCGGCGACGGCGCTCGACTTGCCTGACCCGCGCGGTCCGAGCAACAGCAGACGCTCGCCGGCAGCGGCGCGGCGGGCGAGGTCGCGCTCCAGGTCATCCTGTGCGATCTCTGCGAGCGGGACGTGGGCGAGGCCCATCTCCGCGACGGCGGAATGCCATGGCAGGCAGTTGACCGCGGCCTGGACGGCCTCGATGCTCATCCGGTACGTACCTGGTAGACCCGCCGGCCGTCCTCGGTCGTCTCGGCGGTGACGAGTCCTGCGCTGCGAAGCTTCGTCAGCACCTGGGCGGCACGGCTGCGTGAGAAGCCAAGGCTGGCGAGCAGGTCAGGGTCGGAGGCGCTCCGTGGGCCGTCCTCGAGCTCGGCCAGCATCCGGGCGGCGCTCGGCCCGAGCTTCTCGGCTTCCCGCATGCGCGCCTGCCGCTCGGTGAGGAGGCGCTCCAGTTCACAGTCACCGCCCGAGGCGGTGCGGTAGTAGAGCAGCTGGACAAGCCCCCGAGGCTGCGCAGCCTGCTGGGCGAGGAGGCTGGCGGTCTCGGGTGACACCCCGGCGTGGTGGAGGAGTGCGATCCGGATGTTCATCGGGAGTGGCTCGAGGACGATGACCGCGTCGAAGAAGGCGTCCGCCGGCGGGGCCGTGATGGCGGCGCGGTCGCGTTCCCGGGCGCTTACGACCCACCTCACCGGCAGCCGCCACAGCTGGTCTCGCAGCCGGCCGAACAGCTCCTGGCCCGCGTTGGCGGTGACGCCGTCGAGGATGAACACGGGCTGGTCGTGCACTCGATGCTGCTGGGGCATCGCACCCTCAAGCGTGCGGATGAGCTCGAACGCACGAACGCTCGGGTCAGCGGAGACGAGCGGCTTGGAAAGCGCTGCGGTGAGTTGGTCGCGGGTGGGTCCGTCAGCTAGGTACGAGAGCTCGAGGCACGCCAGTTGCAGCAGTTCGATCGCAGTTGTGTCCGCCCCACCCGCGGTCACGAAGGCGACGGGGCGCCCGTCGTGGCGCAGCTGGTCGGCGCAGAACCGAAGCAGCGTCGTCGCGCCGGCGCCACGCGGGCCGACGAGCAGAACGTTCGCCCCCAGACGCACCGCCTCGAGCACGCGTGCGTATTCGGGCCGCTCGACGTAGCGTTCGTCGGAGACGCCGGGGACGAGCGGGGCTTGAGTGACGATCTCCATGCTCTAACAAGTCTAACAGTTAGATCTGTTAGAGACGAGAATTCGGTCGTTCTGGGCGGGCTCTTGCAACTCTAACAGTTAGACGTGTGAGGGCGAACTGTCGTGTGCCGCGGGTCGAAAATCTCCTCCATACGCGACCACTGGGAGTCGGTCGAATCCGACGGATACGCCACACCCACGACATCGGCACGGAGGCACGGACGGTGCATCCCTCAAGGGATCATTCGTAGACAGGCCCTCAGCCACCGGCGGCAAGCCGTTCGAGCTCGACGCGGGCCCCAGCCTCGCCGGCGACCGGCCGGTATCGCCGGAGGAGGCCGTCGCGGTCGACGAGGAGCCCGTGGCCCTCGACGTCGAGAAACCCGCCGGCCGGCTGGGGCGCGCGGATCCGGGCCCGGATCAGGGCCGCGTCGCCTGAGAGCGGCTCCGCCTCGCCGGCGGAGGCGTCGTAGACGAGCGAGGTGGCCATGGCCGACCACCATCGCGCACGCCGGCGTGGCCGCGACAGACGCGGCTCTCGCCGAAGGCCACCGTCGTCTAACGTGGGGGGAACCCATGGTCCCCCACGAGCCTCCTCCTTCCGAGAGGAGGCGGACTGCCGTCGTGCTTCGGCGAGAGCGCGGTCTCGCCTCCGCCGCGGATGCTGAGATCCACCCTGGAAACGGTCATGGGCACACGGCAGCCGGGCGTCCACCGCGTGTGTCGACCCGCCCGACGCCTTCAGCGTCAGGCCGAGGCGAGGACGATGACGATCACGGTCACGATCGCCGCGCAGACGCCGATCCAGACCGCGTCCTGGTGGGTGTAGAGGAACCGGCGTACCCGCATCCGGTACCGACCGCCGGGAATGGGCTGCCGCTCCGCCAACGCGGGCAGTCCAGGCCCCCAATGCGGGTGCGGCAGGCGTGGCCGCAGCGATGCCATCCGCGGGCGGGGGACCCGATGTGCCACGAAGGCCGCGGCCCGGCGAGGGCCGCTCACGACGGCGAGCGCGGCAGCGCGAAGCCGCGCTCCGGCGCCAGCCCAGCCCGCTTGCGGGAGCGGCCCCACCGCGGTCGCGGCTGGGGTCGAGCCGACCGCCGCCGTGGCCGCGGGGAGGGGGTCCGGCATGGGGACGGGTGCTGCGACGGCCGCCGGGGTTGGCTCGTCCATCTCGGCGGCCGCCGGCTCTGCCGCGGGCGACGGATTCGACTCGGCCGGTGCAGGTGTGCCGCGCACGCGCAGGCGCAGGAACGTGACCGCCATTGCGATCGCCATCAGCATGGCAGCGGCGGCCGTCGCAACGAAGACCCAGACGCCGTAGTGCTGCACGATCACGATCACGGCCTTCGGCGGCAGATACGAGGTGGGGTGAAGCGGCTGCGTGTGGCAGCCCGGTGCACGGACGGCGCCGTTCCGCGCCAGGAAGGCGGTGACGACCCGACGGGCGGCGGCCGACTCGAGCGGATCGTTCTCGTTGGTCGAGCACTGGACGAGGCGGCGGCTGTCGAGTCGGGTGAAGACGAGCCCGAGCACGTCCGCGTCTGTCAGGTCCGTGACCGCCGCGTGTGCGACGGCGGCGCCCGTCGCCTCGAGCTGCGAGACGCTGGAGGGCTCGAGCGCGTGGCCGAAGATCGCGCGGAGCACCCGCCGCTCAGCCTGGTCGCGGGTCTCGCTCCCCGGGACGCCCTGATTCAGGTAGGCGGCGGTGTGCGGGCCGTTCAGGTGCAGGCGGCCGGCGCGGAAGCTCCAGAACCGAGTGGGCGAGAGGTAGATCTGCACCCGGCTGGGGTTCACGAGGTCGATGCCGCCGATGCTGTCCACGAGGCGGGAGACGTTGGCGAGGTTGATCACCGCCACGTGGTCGACCCGGATCCCGGCGGACCGCCGGAACGCGCCCACAAGCTGGGGGATGTCCTGGCCGCTCACCCGGACGCCTCCGAGCCGGGCGCTGGGCGGGATGGAGAGGAAGGCCGTGGCGCCGCCGTCGGGGACCGTACGGAAGAGCACGATGCCGCCCGACGCAAGCTTGCCCGACCCGCGGATGAGCGTGACCTGCGGACGGTCGAGCGTGCTTGCCGACGGCGGCAGTGCCGCCTCCACGGTCGCGGGAAGCGACGCGTCGGATGCCTGCACGTCGCTCGAGAAGCGGTGGTATTGCACCGCGAGCAGCAAAAGTGCTGCCGCCCCTGCAGCACAGATCCCCATCACCAAGAGGACGAGCGCCTGGCTCAGCCTTCGCATCCTGATCCCCCTCGGGCGCGTCCGTCCTGCAGCGCCCATTTTTGGCGTCATTTGGATACCTGAATGACGCCTCCAAGTCAACCGGATCCTGGAAATTCGACCGGTCCGGGCGAGAGGGCGGCGGACTCGATACGATCGCTCGGGCGATGGCGACGGTCGAAACGCACGCCGTCGGGAGGCGGTACGGGCCGCTGGTCGCGGTCTCGGATCTGACGTTCACGCTCGAGGCAGGTGACGTCCTCGGGGTGCTGGGCCCGAACGGCGCAGGCAAGACCACGGCGATCCGGGTGCTCACGACGATCCTCGCGCCCAGCTGGGGGAGCTTCGAGGTGGCGGGCGTGCCCCATACGCGGCCGGACGAGATCCGCCGCCGGATCGGCGTCCTCCCCGAGAGCACCGGCTATCCGGAGACGCAGACGGGGGTCGAGTACCTCGTCTACCACGCACGCCTTCACGGCCAGAGCCGGCGCGGTGCGCGGACGGTCTCGCGGCAACTCCTCGATGAGGTGGGCCTGGGGGAGCGCGGCGAGCGGCGGATCTCGACGATGAGCCGGGGCATGCGGCAGCGTCTCGGGATCGCGCGCACGCTCGTGAACGACCCGGACGTCGTCTTCCTCGACGAGCCGACCCTCGGCCTCGACCCGGCCGGCCAGCACCAGATCCTCCAGCTTGTCCGCCGCATCGCGTCGGGGAGGGGCGTGACGGTGCTCCTCAGCACGCACCTCCTCGCCGAGGTCGAGGCCAACTGCTCGCGGGTCCTCATCCTCCACCGCGGGCGGGTCGTCGCGGACGGGACGGTGGGTGACGTCGTCCGCCGCGCCGCCGCGCCGAGGAGCGGCCGGCTCCGCGTCGCGCCGGAGGACGCCGAGCGCGCCCGGGCCGCGCTTGCGTCCGCCCCGGACGTCGGCTCGGTCGCTACGACCGACGGGCAGCCGGGTTGGCTCGCGGTCGAGCTCCGCGGGGAGGCCGGCACCGCGGCGAACGGCGCGGTGCGCGCCCTGCTCGACGCCGGGATCCCGCTGCTCGCCTACGAGCTCGAAGGCGGCCGCCTGAGCGACGCGTTCCTGGCGATGACCGTCGAGGTCGCCTGAGATGGACCGACCGGCCGTCCGCGGCACACCCGGGTGGGCGGTTGTGCTGGAGCAGGAGATGCGCGATCTGTGGCTGGGCGGGCGCGGGCTTCCGCTCAGCCTGGCCTTCAGCCTGCTTCTGAGCGTGATCGCGTACCTCGTCGCGACCAACACGGCGCTCAACTTCCTCGAGGAGCGCGAGTCGGTTGATCTCCTGGAAGAGGTCGCGATCGCGGTGGGCGGCCTGCTCGCCCTCCTCGCCGCGGCCGACGCCGTGAGCGGCGAGCGGGAGCGGGCCACGCTCGAGACGCTCCTCCTGGCGCCGGTGCCGCGCCGGCAGCTGATCGCGGGCAAGCTTCTCGCGGCACTCTCGCTGTGGCTCGCGGCGCTTGCGATCATGGTGCCGTACGTGTGGTTTCT
>DASQXS010000163.1:0-2807 GCA_035639615.1 Gaiellales bacterium
GGCTGGATCCTCGAGAACCTTGCGCGAGCGTTGTACAGCGTCAGCGCGACGAGCATCCGCCAGGCACTCGTCCCGGACCGCCTGCAGGCCCGCGCGACAGGCTTCACGACGACCGCCGGGACGGGCGCGTTTCCGATCGGAACCGCGATCGGCGGTGCGCTCGCCGGAGCGTTCGGCCTGCGCCAGGCGATGCTAGTCGGCGCGGTCATCGCTCTCCTGCCGTTCATCCCCGTCGCGCTCTCGCCCGTACGCTCGCTCCGCGGACTTCCGGAGTCGGACAAGTGAGTCGGAGGCGATGCTTCGGCCCACCCCACCCACCTCGGTAGCACAGATCTCCTCATTGAGTCCGAGCAGGCGCGGGTCGTGTTCAGCATAGCCGCCGCTGCAGCAAGGACGATAAGGCGCAGTTGCGGATCTTCCATTACCGTCCGGCGCACGCCTACGCGGCCGAAGGAGGTCGCAGAAGGGACCAGCCTCCCGCCGCCTCGCCACCTTGGGGCTGCTCGTTTCGACACGCCATCGATGTCGTCAACCACCAGACGGACTGATGAGGTCGGAGACCGCCGCAGCGAGGTTGACGGTCGGCTCACACCCCGACGACCTATCCAGATCACCGACGAGTTTGTGTAGGCCGCCGCGCCATGAAACTGGCCGCTTAGCGTCGCGGGCTAGGCGGACGATGCGTCCGTCGACTCGAAGCGCGTCGGCCTGCGCCATCGGAAGCCAGCAGTCGCGGGCACGGATTCGCGCACCGAGCTCGTCTAATCAGTATCCGAGGCCTGGAGGAGAAGAGATGAACCGCTTGAGAACGATCCTGTGCGCGATGGTAGCCGTGGCGACTGCCGCTGGTGTGGGCATGGGTGTGCAGCCGCTGGCCGCCGCTTCGGCTGGCGGGCCGAAGATTCAGCGGAAGCTGGTCGCTTCGGCGATAGCGCCGGGCTTCCGCCTCGAGGTGGCCGCACTCAAAGGCGTCGATCAGACGCCGCCAACGGCGACAGTCAAGGTGGTCGCCTTCCAGAGGGTAGAGAACGAGTGGCGCCAGCTCGGCCGCCCGCTCCTGGTTGGAACTCGCGACGGCTTCTTCTGGAACGTTGTCACCGGGCCGCACGCGCTGCGCCAGTTCTCAATCAGCAACGACGAGCCCGAGCGTGGCACGCTGCAGCTGCTGATCACGCCGGCGATCGGGTGGTCGCCGCTCTTCCGCTTCCACATCGCAGACGGACAGCTTGTGCGAGGCTGACCGCCTACTGCCTACTACGGGACTCGCATGCGACCGTCGCTGCGCCCATTCAATTCCCGGCGACGTCCACTCCAACTGCCACACCGGCAGCAAGCTCCGCGGCGCCGGTGGAGAGGACAAGCCCGGAGCACAGGGGTAGCCCCGAGACGCTGGCGGACGCCGGACGATACAGGGGTCGTCCGAGACGCGAAGCCAGGCGAAGAGAGGGCCGTTGCAGCCTTCGTACAAACCTCCTGTCTGAGGTCGCATTGGGCGCTGTCGAGCAGGCCGAAGAATGGTCGGATGGGCCCGTGCTGTTCCCGGCGGCAATGGGCGGCCACATCAACCTGGACAACTGGCGGCGACGAGTCTGGTATCCGGCTCTTGACCGCGTCGGCCTTGAGCGACGCCCTCCATACTCGTTGCGGCACACGGTCGCCACTCTCGCCCTCGCCGCAGGTGCCAGCATCGAGTGGATCAGCCGCTACATGGGGCACGCAGACATCCGTACGACGCTGCGCCACTACATCCGGTTTCTCCCCGAGACAGAAACGCGCACTCTCGACCGGCTGGACTCAGAGGTCGCCCGATCGAGAGGCGCGTGTGTCACCAGCGTGTCATCGAGGAACGGGCTCCAGGCCCTCGATGGCCTAGGAATGGCCTAACCAAGCCATGGAGCTAAGCGGATTCGAACCGCTGACCTCCTGGGTGCGATCCAGGCGCTCTCCCAACTGAGCTATAGCCCCGCGAGGGCGGAAGTATACCCGCGGCCCTCCGCCGCCCTGCCTCGCCCGGAGGGCTACACCGAGCGCAGAACGACGTGGTCGTGGTGGCCGCCGGTCATCTGCTCCATCGTCACCCAGCAGCGCCGCCAGTGCATGCCCGACGGCAACGTCGTCGGGATCGTCGCGCCGCCCGACGAGTCGGTGTTGAAGGTGACGGCGGACACACGCTCGTCGCCGACCTGGAACCACATCTCGTAGTAGAACCCGGCCGGCGCCGGGCGCAGGTCGTGGACGCGGACGAGCACGGGCCGGGAGCCATCCGCCGGAGAGCCGAGCTCCACCGTCGCGTTCGCCCCGCCCGGGCCGGCGAGCGAGATGCTCCTCTGCACGTCGATGCCGCTACCGCGCCCGCCGACGCCGATCACGAGCGCCGCCGCAGCGGCGGACGCCATGACGGCGACCGCCGGGACGAGCCGCCCCCAGCGCGGCCGCGGGAGCCTGACCCCCTGCGCCGTGACGACGATCCGATCCCGGCCGCTTCCGAGCGCTGCCTGCCGGGCGGCGTCGGCCACCGCGGGCGGCACGGGCGCGGGTGGCGGCGTCGAGCTCAGGAGCCGCTCGACTCGATCCAGCTCGTCGAATCCGCTCATCGTGTCACCCCCCGTTGGCGCAGCGTTACGCTCAGCCGCGCCAGCCCGCTTCGCGTCCGCGTCTTCACGGTCCCGAGCGGCAGCTCCAGCCGCTCGGCGATTTCGGTCTGCGAGAGGCCGGAGTAGGAGGCGAGCTCGATCACGTCGCGCTCCTTGTCGGGCAGCGAGTCGACGGCGACGTGCACCTCGAACGCCTCCTGCGCCGCCACCGCC
>DASQXS010000164.1:0-7233 GCA_035639615.1 Gaiellales bacterium
GGTTCGACGCGTCCCCGTCGGCAATGCCGAGGGCGATCTGGTGACGAGCTGGATCAACCCGACCTCGACGCTGATCGGCGCGCTGGCGGTCGCGACGGCCGCCTACATGGCCGCCGTGTACCTGGCTGCCGACGCGGCGCGGATGCGCGAGAGCGACCTCGCCCAGGCCTTCCGTGTGCGTGCGCTCGGCACGGGCCTCGTCGCCGGCGCGCTCGCACTGGGAGGGCTGGTCGTCGTCCGCGAGGACGCCGAGCCGCTCTGGAACGGCCTCACGAGCGGCGCCGGCCTCGCCGCGGTCATCGTTTCCGCTCTCGCCGGCATCGCGACGCTCGCCCTGGTCTGGCGCGGCCGGTTCGAGCCGGCACGCTTCTCGGCGGCGATCGCCGTGACGGCCATCGTCGCGGGGTGGGCGCTTGCCCAGCGCCCGACGTTCCTCCCCGGCCTCACGGTCGACGACGCGGCGGCCGGCCACTCGACGCTCGTCGGCGTGGTCGCGAGCGTCGCGCTCGGAGCGGTCGTCCTCATCCCCTCGCTCGTGCTCCTCTTCGGACTGGTGCTCCGCGGGCGGTTCGACGCGTCCCCCGAGGGCGAGGCGGGCGCCGGGCTCGCACCGGCGCGGGGGCGATCGGTACCGCTCCTCCCGATCGCCGGCGTGGCGCTTGCCGTCGGGCTCGCCTGCACGCTCGTCCTCGACACGGGTTGGACACTGGTGATCGGCGTGCTGGGACTGCTCGCCTTCATCTTCGTGGGCTTCGCGGCGATCGCGTCGGCCGCCGTCGGTGGCGACCGCACGGACACCGATCATCCCGGTGAAGGCTCAGGGGAGCTCACGGCGTAGATCGAATATTCGGCGACGAGGAGGTGGAGCCAGGTCTCGGCCTCGCGGTAGAGCCTGGCCGCCACTCAGCTGAGGATGTAGGTGAGGATGGCCGAGCCGCCCGCGAGCTTGCGGACGTCGGTGAGCGTGAGCTTGAGCGACGAGGTGTCGACGTCTTCGAACAGGCGTTGGCCGGTACCGACGACGACGGGCATGATCCACAGGCGTAGCTCGTCGACGAGGTGGGCCTGCAGAAGCGTGTCATCGAGCCGGCTCGTGCCGTACTTGACGAGATCCTTCCCAGGCTGGGCCTTCAGCCGCTCGATGGCGGCGACGATGTCGGGACCGAGGAGGGTGGCGTTCCACGTCGCCTCGGCGAGCGACCGGGAGGCGACGTACTTGGGCATGGTGTTGATCCGGTCGATGTAGGGATTGCCGCGGACGGCGGCCCAGTTCTCCCGGAACCGCTCGTAGGTCACGCGCCCCATGACGAAGGCGTCGTACGTTCCCAGTTCCTCCATGGCCAGCTGCGTGGCCTCGTCGTCGAACGGCGACCAGCGTTCCGGGGACTCGATCACCCCGTCGAGCGAGACGAGGGTGGATTCGATCAGCTTGCGCATGGCGATGCTCACAGTCCGAGGTGGGGACGGACCCAGTCGGCGAGGCGCCGGATCGCGTCGTCGGCGGTAGGCGAGCGGCCGGCGGCCATCTGGAACGTGTGCTGTTGGCCGGGGAAGACGTCGAGGCGCACCTCGACGCCGGCGCCCCGCGCCTTCTCGGCGAACGACCGGCTGTCGTCGAGCAGGGTCTCGGCGTCCGAGACCTGGAGATACAGGGGCGGCAGGCCTCCCAGGTCGCCGTAAAGCGCGCTGACGTATGGGTCGCGCCGCTCCCCTGACTCGCCGAGCAGGATCTCCGCAAGCTGGTCGCCGAACCTCTTGTTGAGCAGCTTGTCGGTATCCGCATTGGTCTCCTGGGACCTGCCGGCCCCCTCGAGGTCGAACCACGCCGAGAAGGGCATGCCGGCGGCGGGCAGCGGCAGCCCACGGTCCCGGGCCAAGAACATCGCCGTGACGACCATCCCGCCGCCCGCCGAGTCGCCGGTGAGGGCGACGTGCGACGCCTCGATCCCTTGGTCGAGCACCCACTCATAGGCTGAGACCACGTCCTCAAGCGGGGCGGGGTGCAGGTGCTCGGGGGGCCGGCGGTAATCGGGCACGAGTGCACGGGCGCCGACCATCTTGGCCAGATGGCCGAACAGCTTGCGGTGCGTGTACATCGAGCCGACGACGAAGCCGCCCCCGTGGATCGAGAGGATCACCCGGTCCTCCGCGGCGCCCTTCGGCATGACCCACATCGCGAGCACACCGCCGGCCTCGACCTCCACGTAGTCGACGCCGCCGGGCTCGGCCGTCACCTGCGGCCACTCTTCAATCATGGCCCGCCACCGGTCGAGAGGCATCTCCGGCTCCTCGGCGAACGCCGCGCTCCAGCGCTCGTACAGGGCCTTCACCAGATCCGTCTCGGGCATCGCTTGTCCTCCTGTCGTTGACGTACGCCAGGAAGACGAACGGGACCGACCGGAACCGGACGCGGCCGCCTAAGAGACTTCGAGGAGTGCGACCCGCCGCCGGTACGAGGCCCGTTCGGCCGGGCTCCGGGACAGCTCAATCGCGCGCTCGTAGCTCGACCGGGCCTCGGCCTGCCTGTTGGCCCGTCGCGACAGATCGGCGAGGGCCGCCCAGTAGAAGGGGTACCGGGCCAGCTTCTTATCGTCTGCGACGGCGACCAGCTGGCGGCGGCCTTCCTCGACGCCGTCACGCTCGGCCACGGCGAGCGCCCGGTTGAGCGCCACGATCGGGCCGGGCGACTGGGCCATGAGCACGTCATAGAACGTCACGATCCGGTCCCAGTCGGTCTCGCCGACCGACGGCGCAACGACGTGCTCGCACGCGATGCCGGCCTCGAGGTGCCATCGGGACATGCGGTCGCCCGCCGCCGACGCCGCTAGGTGAGCCAACCCTCGCTCGATCAGCACCCGGTCCCACCGGGACCGGTCCTGCTCCTCCAACGGGACGAACACGCCCGCCGCGTCCAGCCTGGTCGACAGGCGGGCGACGTCGAAGCAGAACAGTGCCGCCAGGGCCGACACCTCCGGATGCGCAGTCCCGCTCGTGTCGAGCAGCAACTCGGTCAGCCGCAGCGCGTCGGTGCACAGGAACGGGCGGACCGGCTCGCTCGGGTTGCTTCCGTGGAAGCCCTCGCTGAACAGTAGGTAGAGCGCATGGAGCACCGACCCCCGCCGCTCCTCTGCGTCGGGCAAACGGTCGACATCGACGAGCTGCCTCAGTTCCCGTAGCCGGGCCTTGCCGCGGTGCAGCCGCCTGTCGATGGCCTGCGTGTCGACTAAGAACGCCTGGCCGATCTCCCTGGGCGACAGACCGCACAGCCACCGCAGGATCAGAGTGACATGCGTCTCAGGCGTCAGCGCCGGATCGCAGACGGCGAACATCAGCGCCAGCTGATTGGCCCCGTCGGCCGCAGGCGCCATTGCGGCGTCGATCGTCTCGGTCGCCTTCGTCATGCTCGCCAGTTCCGGCAGCAGCGACAGGCCTCGCCGTTCGCGGCGGATGATGTCGACGGCCCGGTTCCGAGCGGCCCGCATGATCCAAGCTTTCGGGTCACGGGGCGGCCCGAAGCGCCAGGCCTGCATCGCGCTCACCAAGGCGTCCTGGACGACGTCCTCAGCCAGCGCGAGGTTCGCCGGGCCGAGCGTCCGCGCCAACGCCGATACCAGGCGAGCGTGCTCGCGGCGGAACAGATCCTCGACGAGCCCGATCGACTTCCGGACCTCCCGGTCCTCCCCCACGCCGGTCAGCCCCTCTCGTCCTGCACGGGGCGCACCTCGACCGACCCGCCAAACTCGTAGGTCGGACACCCTCGCGCCACCTCGACGGCGTCGTCCAGCGAGGACGCCTCGATGATCATCGCCCCCGTGACCAGGTCCTTCGACTCCGCATAGGGCCCGTCGGTGACGATTCGCTCGTGCCCCCGCACCGCCTTGCCGCCATTCTCTAGCGGCGTGCCCCTGTTGCGGCGGCCCTGCCGGGCCAGCTCGTCGGACCACCTGTACCACTTCTCCACGTGCGCCTGGAGCACGGAGGGCGAGACGTCGTCACGCGAGACCGCGCCCCCGCGGAAGATCAGCATGTACCTGGCCCTGCGTTCCGCGGACTCCGTGCTTTCGCTCGACGGGGGTTTCACCGCCGGGACGGTACCAGCGCCTGGGCCGCCGCCCATTGGGTGTGAATCGCTCTCGACGAGTCCATTCCGGTCGACTGGCCGATACCGCGCCCCACATGTGTGGGTTTAGGCGTACTGCGCCTGCGGGACAACCCGGCCGTGCCGCTGTCCAACCCGAGGACGAAGCGGGAGGAGCTCGCCCCCCCACGCGGGAGGACGTCGAAGTCGTCGCGATCGAGCTCGACCGGCGATGGGCGCCGATGGTGAAGTTCGCGGCGGGCACGGCCGGAGGAGTGACCGGTGCTCGACGCCGGCCGGGCGCTCTCACAGGCCGCAGAGCCGGTCGCTCAGCTCCCGCAGGCGTCGGCGCGCCTCCGCGTCGTGCGCCTGCGGGTGCGGCTCCGCCGGCCGGCGGCCGTCGAAGTAGCGGCCCGAGACGCCGTCCAGCTCCGGGTCGGCGACGAGCCGCAGGGTGGCGTCGACGCCCTCCTCGAGCGAGCTGATCGGGTGGATCCCGCCGGCGACCACCATCTTGGTCGGCATGTAGGTCGCCGGATGCAGGCAGGTGGCGGTGACGCCGTCCTCGCGGAGCTCCTCGGCCAGGTCGAACGTGAACATGATCTGGGCGAGCTTGCTCTGGCAGTACGCTTGGACGCCGTCGTAGCGGCGCTCCAGCATCACGTCGTCGAAGTCGATCGCCGCCTGCCCGGCCGACGAGACGTTCACGATCCGCGCCGGCGCCGATCCGCGTAGAAGCGGCAGGAGCTCGCGGGCGAGCAGGTAGCCGGCGAGGTAGTTGACGGCAAAGCGGAGCTCGTGGCCGTCACGACTCACCTCGCGGCGGCCGTCGCCGTCGGTCGTCGTCCCGACGCCGGCGTTGTTGACGAGCGCGTCGAGCCGGTCGTGCTCCCCGTTCACGGTCTGGGCCAGCCCGCGGACCTCGTCCAGCGATGCGAGGTCCGCGCGTAGCCAGTGGAGCCGCTCGTTCCCGGTCTCGGCCCGGAGAGTGTCGATCGTCTGCCGTCCGCGGTCGTCGTCGCGGCCGTGGACGAGAAGCGTCGCCCCGGCCCCGGCGAGCTCGGCCGCCAGGACGCGGCCGTGGCCGTCGGTGGCGCCGGTGACCAGGATCGTCTGTTCGGACACGGGCCGCATCACGTGAGCCGGAGGCCGCCGTCGCACGGCAGGACGACGCCGGTGATGTAGTCGTTCTCGATCAGCATGGTGATCGCGTGGGCCACGTCCTCGGCGGCGCCGTTCCGCCCGACCGGAGCCCGCTCGGCGAACTGCGCGAACGTCGCCGCGCGGTCGGCCTCCGGGAGTGGGCTCCACCAGTCCGTCTCGACCACGCCGGGCGAGACGGCGTTCACGCGGCGGGGGGCGAGCTCCCGGGCGAGCGGCGGCACCGCGGCCTCGATCGCCCCGTTGACTGATGCCAGAAGCGCCGTCCCCGGGAGTGCGGACTGCGCCGAGCCGGCGGTCACGAGCGTTACCGACCCGCGCTCATCGAGCGTCGGCAGCGACAGTGCCGCGGCCTGGAGGTGCGCGACGGGCTTCCCCTCGAACGCGTCGACTAGGTCCCGGTCGGCGATGTCCGCCGCCGGCCCGGCGCCGCCGCGGCGGGTGACCGTCACCACCAGGTCGTCGACCGGCCCGGCCTCCTCGTAGAAGTCCCGCAGGGAGCCCGCATCCGTCGCGTCGACGGGGATCGCCCGGCAGGAGACGGATGCCTGGGCCTTCGCCAAACGGTCCCGGTCGCGGCCTCCGATCGTGACCTCGGCCCCACGCTGGGCGAGCGCCGCGGCGGTCGCGAGGCCGATGCCGGTGCTGCCGCCGAGGATCGCCGTCTTTCGGTTCGTCAGAGCCACCATGCTCCGCCCTCCTTCCGGTGGTTCGGTTCAGACTCTCGGGTAGAATAACCGAACTATGCGTTCGGTAAACATGGATGAGCGATCCGAGCTGCCTCGGCGGCGCGGCCGGCCGCGGAGCGAGACGGCGCGGCGCGCGATCCTCGCCGCGGCGCTCGAGCTCGCCGCCGAGCGGGACGCCGAGCGGGTGACGATGGATGCGATCGCGCGCCGCGCGCGGGTGAGCAAGGAGACCCTCTACCGCTGGTGGCGCTCGAAGGGCGAGGTGCTCCTGGAGGCCCTCGCCCAGCGGGGCGAGGAGGCGATCCCGGTTCCCGACACCGGCTCGCTCGCGGGTGACCTCGGTCGGTTCATGCGGTCGACCGCGGCCGCGCTCGACCGCCCGACCCGGCGGCTCCTGCGCACGCTCGCGGCCCAGGCGGCCGCCGACCCAGCCTTCGCGGAGCAGACCCGCGAACGCTTCCTCGCCCGCCGCCGCGCCGCGCTCGCGGCCGTGCTCGACCGCGCCGTCGAACGCGGCGAGCTGACCGCGCCACGGGCTGGGATCGCCCTCGACCTGGTGTTCGGATCCCTCTGGTACCGGCTGATCTTCGATGTCGGGCCACTCGACGCCAGCTGGGCCGACGCCGTCACGGACGCCATCTCTAGGCCTACGTGAAGAGCCGCTCCAGCGTCTGGTGGACGAGCCCCGCCACGGCGGCGTGGCCGCTCGCGTCGAGGTGGATCCCGTCGATCGGCGAGTACTGGGTGACGTCACCCAGGTCGACCAGCGGGACGCCGAGCTCGGCCGAGACCGCAGCGAACCGGTCGGCGAGGACCGCCGATTTCGCCGGCGCGCCCGCCCAATCCTCCGCCCACGTCGTGTCCCCAAGAGGTGGCGGGCAGACGAGGATCGGAACCGGTGCGCCGCCGTTGGCTCCGGCCTCCGATCGAGCCACCACGGTCGCCAGCCGTGCCGCGGCGCGGGCGATGTCGGTCGCGGTCATCGCGTAGCGGTCGGCGAGGTCGTTCGTGCCGAGATAGAGCACCACGGCGTCGAGCGGCGCGTGGCTTTCGAGGCACGGGACGAGGTAGTCGAGCCCGTTCTTTCCCGGCGAGATCGGGCTGTCGAGCGTGGTGGTACGCCCGTTCAGGCCCTCCTCGACGACGTGCCACGCCTCGCCGAGCATCCCCTGGAGCCGCCCGGGCCAGCGCACGTCGCGCGGGAAGCGCTGCTGTGTCTCCGGGTCGAAGCCCCACGTGTTCGAGTCGCCGAAGCAGAGCACGGTTCGCATCAGCCGGCGAGCATAGTGCGGTCAATAGCCGCTC
>DASQXS010000165.1:0-14606 GCA_035639615.1 Gaiellales bacterium
GCGGGGTTTCTCCTCAGCCTCACGCTCCACCTCCAGGACGGGCTGCGGTTCTCGGCGCTCCACTCCGGGCTCGTCTTCGCCGCGTACGCGTGTGGGTTCGCGGCGGCAAGCCTCTCCTGGGGACGGGTCCCGCCATCGGCCCAGCCCGGTCTGCCCGTCATCGGGCCGCTCGCGATGGTCGCCGCGCTCCTGGCGGTCGGCGTCATCGCCGACGGCGGCGGCTGGCCGCCGGTCGCGACGACAGCGCTCCTCGTCCTGGCCGGCGCGGGTCATGCCTGCGGCTTCTCGCCGGTCACCCACCGCGTCACCGCCATGGTGGGATCGGATCACGCGTCGGACGCGAGCGGCCTGATCCTCACGGCGAGCCTCGTCGGCCAGGTGCTCGGGGTCGCGGCCTTCGCGGGCGTCTACCTCGACGCCGTCAAGGCAGGGTCACCTGATGCGCTCGGGATCACCACGGGCGCACTCGCCGGCGCGCTCAC
The DNA here is from genome assembly GCA_035639615.1 of Gaiellales bacterium. GTDB lineage: Bacteria > Actinomycetota > Thermoleophilia > Gaiellales > JAICJC01 > JAICJC01. The sequence goes on from DASQXS010000165.1 coordinate 483, forward strand.
GGTGAGCGCCGTGCTGGGCTGGTGCGTCGCCCGCGCCTGGCGGTCGCCAGAGGTCGGTCGCCGACCGCGGGCGTGGCCGTGAGTCGCGATCGACCGCGTCGAGCCGAGGACGTACAGCACCAGCAGAGCGCCCAGGATGAGCGTCGCGGGCAGGACGAAGATCGTGAGCGGCACGATCGCGACCGCGCCGACCACGAACGCCAGGAGCAGCGCGACGATGACGAGGAAGCCGCGGACGACTCCGACGAGCGCGCGCATGAGGAACGACGGTGAGCTGGACACGATGCCTCCTTCGGATGTCTTATCTCCTCGACGATTCCGAGCGGCGATGTGTGACCGGTCGGGACCTCGCCGTGTGGTCCCGTCACCGATCTGACCGACGCCGATGGGAGGATGTGACGCGTTGCGTTTCGCGGAGGAGGAGCGCGACCAGTGTGATAGCGGGCTGGGAAACGCCTGCTAATCAGGCGGTTTCTGCCTCGACCGGCATCCCCGACTCTCGGCCGGTGTCGGCCCGTCTCGTTCCCACCCGATTCCCATCCGGGCCGACGACGTCGACCTGCGGCAGGTCGTCCGGCAACAGGTGCACGTAGGTGGCGATCGTGAAGCCCGGGCTCGAGTGGCCCAGCCAAAGCTGCACCTGCTTCGCGTTCAGACCGCGACGGAAGAGCGTTGTCGCGCAAGTGTGGCGAAGCGTGTGGAAGCCGCACCACGGGACGCCGGCCGCTCGCGCCGCCGGCTTGAGCATCCGCGCGTGCAGGTTCGCCGGGTGAAGGATCCGCCCGTCGTGGACGCGAAGACGAGATCCGCGTCCTGGGCGCGCTCTGCGGCTTTCCTGCGCGACCACAGGTCACGGGCAAGCTCATCGCCGAGGGGGATGCTCCTGCGCCCATAGCGGCTCTTCGGAGGGCCGACACGCCCGAACCGGGCGCGCCGGCGCACGTGGGGGCGACGCTGGCCTACGTCGAGGTCACCCCAGCGTATCGCGAGCGCCTCGCTGATACGGACGCCCGTCTGCGCGATCAGGTGCACGAGCGGACGCCACCCGGGTGCGACCTGGGCGAGCAGCCGCGCGAGCTCCTCGTCGGTCAGCGCCTTCGCCGCCGCCTCATCGTCATAGCTCGCCGGCGGCGCGATCGCTATGCGGACGTTCGCAGCCGGATTCGACCGGATCAGCCCGTCGCCGACTGCGGTCGCGAGCATCGCCTTCACCGGCGCAAGCGCCAGCCGCACGTGCTCTGAGAGACGCCACGCGCAGCGACGTGCCGCACGAGCGCGCGAATGTCGGCGCCGGTGATGTCCGAGAGCAGCATTTTGCCGAGGAACGGCGTCGCGTCCCGGTCGAGCCGGTCGCGGTACTCGTCGCGGGTTTCCTCGCGGAAACCGCGACTCGTGCGGCCGGTATAGGTAGGAGTTCGCTGCCTCCCTGGGAGGCGGCCGGCCACGCCGTGGCTTTCCGGCGTGGCCGCTCCGGTGGATACGCGTCTGGCTAGGCCGCCAATCGGCTGGCGGGATTGGTGAGGATGCTGCGAGCGTCTTGGAGGGATGCGCGGACGTCGTCGTGGACTTCGGCCAGCTGGGCGTGTGCCTCCTCGGTCAAGTCCTTGGCCTCGGCGACCAGCGCCTCGAGGTCGGCGCGGATAGCCGAGTGGCGGCGGGTGAGATCCTCTTCGAACGCGCTTCGCAGACTGGCGATCTCGCTCTCGAATCGGTCGCGGAGCTGGTTGGTGGTGCGGGTGGCGACGTCGAGCATCACCTCGGCCCGCTGGCGTGCCGTATCCAGCGCCTGGTCGCTGATGGTGCGGGCGGTGTCGAGCGTGTTGAGGCAGTCGGTCTGGGTCTGGTCAATGTGTAGGCGGAGGGCCGCCTTGGCCTCCTCCATCTGCTGGATGACAAACGACTCCAGCTCCGACACGGCCTGCTTCGTTCGTTCCACGGCTCCGGGAAGACCGCTGGCGATCGCGGGCGTTGGCTTTGCCACCGGGCGGACCGGCGCAGAGGCACCAGGGTTAGAGGTCAGATGGGGGTGGCCGTCGACGGTCCGGGGGGACTCGCCTTCCCCGTCCGGCGTGTTCGCAGCGCAATCTTCGCTTGGGGTCGGCACGACGGCTGCCGAGTGATCGGGGTCGACATCGGCCGGTTCATCCACCGGCTCATCGGTCGTGGCCGCGGCTGGGGTGGCTGTCGACGTGATCACCGCCTGCTCCAAGGTGGTGAAGAAGTCGGCGACCTCGTTGGGGTCGAAGCCGGCGGAGACGGTGTCGAACTGAACGTTGAGCAGCTCGGCGGGGATGATCTCGCCGTTGGTGAGGTGCTCAGCGATCTTGGCCAGCGTCTCCTCAACCTGCACCGGGTTACAGCCGGTGGGGGTGAGGGCGAAGGATGCGTCTCGGATTGCTGCGGGGGTGATGTCCATCGTGGTGATTCTCCTAAGGATTCTGGTGATTTGGGCGTCTTGACTAGCAGGTTTGGCACTGCCACTCGGGTGGATTCCCCGGAGGCGCGGTGTTTCGGTGAAGGGTGATGCGGCTGCATGGGCGGCAGTAGCGCAGCGTCGGGATCCGGACCTCTTCGTAGTGGTATCGGAGGTCATCCAGTAACGCCTGCGGCGCTTGGGCGTGGTCGGCCGCCTGATGCTCGACGAGTTCGATCGGGCGAAGACGGCGACGATCGCTGGGCACCTCGCGAGCGATCCGGTCAAGCAGCTGCCGGTTGGGTTCGGCGATTTCGGTGAACTGGCATCCGACGCGCACGCGGCCGAATCCGAGCGGCTGAAGGTGAACGACGCGGGCCTGAATCGGAAACGCGCGGTGCGCGATGGTCAGCATCCCCGAGATGGAATCACCCACGGCCAACGGCCGATCAGACACAAACGCGACCCCGCCAGGGCCGATATCGACCACCTGCACATCGAACTCGGGCTGATCGCCTTCTGGGCGAACCAGCCCCGACTCCGACACGCCTGCCCGCGCAGCTCGCCGACGCGGCTTCACCCGACGGACATCCACTACCCGAACGAGAACCGAGGATCCATCACCAGGCGAAGAGACCACACAATCGATCTCATACCCGGCCCGGCGGCCATCGCCGACCACGAGGGTCAGCTCACCACCGAGCTGGTGAACGCGTTCCCACCGAGCGCAGCGCAGATACTGGCCGTCCACGCCAACTATCTCGCTCGGAAGCCAGGAGCCGGTCGCGGATACGACGTACGCTTGACACGGAAATGCACCGAGCACGCCCAGGGCGACCTGGAGCGGTTCGGGGAGGGGTTCGGGACTAGCCACGGGCGTCTCCTGCAAAATCTGGAACAACGGAGCGTGATCGCACCTCGAGGCCGAGACCGGATCCGCCCTATCCCGCCGCGGCCAAATCGGGGCCGACTTCGGTCATCATCGGCACAATCAGCACGCGACTTAAGCGACATGGAAGAGTGCCCGTGCCGGCGAACCCCGCGCCGACCCTCTGCCAGCCGCTGACAGCCACCCGCGCCGTGGCATGGTCCCCGGCCCGGTCGCACTCGCCGCGAGCGGCTGCGCCCGGCTCCGATCGCATGATCGACTCGAAGGGACGTCAGTCGGCGCTGCCGGTCAAGCTCCTGGCGGCACTGCCAATCCTCGTACCAAACGCCCCCAAGGCCCGAACGCGATGTCCGCTCCCGACTCGACCGACCCCAAGCTCTGCCTCCTCGCCCAGCAGCTCGTCTGCGAGTCGGCCTGCGAGCTTCGCACCGACACCGGCCAGTCGATCGCGCTAATGGCTGATCTCCGCACATGCCGCCACCGTCCTCGCCAGCGCACCGCGCCTGGCCGTCCGAGCCGGGATGCAGCTGGAGTGGCGAACCCAATCGGAAGGCAGGCCCGTCACCGTCACGCTCGCGATCCAGGAGGCCACCTATCGGTCCGAGCGCCGCGCCCACGTACACCTCACAGTCACGGGCTGCCGCCTAACCAGCCGGCCCCAGGCCCGGCCTTCCTTGGTGCACGCGACTACTGAGCGGTTCAACGCGTGAGGCCGCCACGCGGCCTGGGGCGTGGCGGCCTCATCATCCCCGCTCAGACGGGGATGTGTAGCGTGCGGGAGAGGGTGCCGGGCACGTCGGCCTGGGCGCCTTCACCGCTCAGAACGATGTTGGTGTAACTCACCGACTGCAAGAACAGCGTCTGCCCGCTCGGACACGAGAAGTCACCCGGACCCGGCGGGCTAACCGTGATCGAGCCGGTGGTCTGGCCGTTTCTGACCGGGAATGTGCCGCCGCCGGAGACGGGGCCGCCGACGGTCTCCTTGTTGCCCGCCTTGGGATGGTTGCCGCCGTTGTTGAAGCACTGATACACGGCGGTCGCATCGGCCGAACAGGAGATATCGGCCACCGTCAACGTATTCCCCAGCCCGGCTTCCTTGAACGTGCACACCAGCTGCCCGCTGCTGTTGATGGACGCGCTCGCCGAGATGAAGTGTGGACTGTCGGCCTGCGCCACCGGCACAGCCACCAACACGCCCACCAGCACCACAAACAGTGCTGTCACGAGTCTTCGCACGATACGTTCCCCCCTTCGAGTCGTACTCGTGCGACCCACTATCCAGTCCCACCGTTCGCCGGTGTCCAGAGCCACCACCGGCTCACGACCCGACATGTTCCCACCATTAACTTCCAGCGTCAACCCCCGATCCGACGGCTTCACCGCCTTCACACCACTGCCATCGCCCGGGTGCACGCCGCGCCTGCGGCCTTCCCGTGTTCCGGGGAATCCTCCCAGCATGGTCGCCCGCGCGCTGGCGGCGCGGCACCCAACGCCGGCCGTAGGCTGCCGGCAAGTAGACCCGGAGTTCGTAGACCGTCCGCATCGCATGGCAGCGAGTTGAGCCGGATCGGGGACCCCGCTGCGCTGCTCCATGGGCATGTGGTCCCCCGTGTCGTGCGTCCTGATCGACTTGCGCAAGCCGACCTCGTCGAGGGCCGGCATGAGCGACCCTTCGAGCGGCCGCTGGAGTGGCCTGTTTCAGCTCTGGGAGCCGGATAGCGGAGGAGGGACTCGAACCCCCGACACGCGGATTATGATTCCGCTGCTCTAACCGACTGAGCTACTCCGCCGCGTCCGGGGAGTCTATCCGAGCCAGGTTTCGAGCACCCGGACGCAGGCCTCGATGCCGTCGAGGTGGGCGATCTCGTAGCCGTGGGTGTTTTCCGTCGCGAACGCCAGGCATGCGGCACGTGCGACCATGCCGGACGCGAGCACGCCCGACGCGTCGGAGCCGAAGCTCGCGAGCGACGCGTGCCGCATCGTGATTCCGGCGGCGGCGGCCGCGGCCTCGAGCTCGGCGCCGAGGACGTCGTCGAGCGGCCCGTTCGAGTCGGCGACCACGAGCACCGGATCGGGGCCCGCCTCGACGCCGTACTCCTCGGCCACCGGGGTGACCTCGAACGCGACCAGCGCCTCGACCCGGGTCCGGGTCGCGTACCACTTGGCGCCGTGGCAGCCGATCTCCTCGCGGGCCGTGAAGACGAGCTCCGTCGGATGCCGCGGCGAGCGCAGCCGCTCCGCGAGAGCCAGGAGGCCCGCGACCGCCCCCTTGTCGTCGATGGCGTAACAGGCGACGTACTCGCCGTCCGGGCCCAGCCGGTGGGGCGCCTTCCGCGCCGTTGCGGGCACGAGCCGGCAGCCCGGCGTCACGCCGGCTGCGGCCAGGGCGTCGGCGTCGAGCTTCGTCTCGACCCAGGCGTCCTGCCAGCGGACGCCGGTCGAGTCCTGCTGCTCGCGCTGCGCCGACTCCGCCGAGACGTGGCGGGCGCCGAACGAGAGGACGCCGGAGACGGTCTCGCTGCGCCCCAGCACCTCAACCGGCCCCTCGCCCCACACCCACGGGAAGGAGCCGCCGAGCTTCCCCACCCGGAGCCGGCCGTGCTCCTCCACGCGCTTCACCATCGCGCCGATCTCGTCCTTGTGCGCGAGCACTGCCCGAAGCGGGCCGGGCTCCCGGCCCGGGATACGCAGGACGACGTTCCCGGCGGCGTCGAGCTGGGGATCCCCATAGGCTCGCAGCCGCTCGGTCAGGTACCCGTCGATCGCGTCCTCGACGCCGCTCGGGGAGTGGAGCGCCGCCAGCTCGGCCAGCACGCCGCAGAGCTCATCGCGGCTCACTGAGAGGCGACCACGGACTCCGTCATCCGCACAAGCGTACTATCGCAATGGCATGCAGCGCGGCGCAGAAGACTGGGCCCTACTGGACGCGCTCCTCGAGCACGCCCGGCATTCGCTCTCGGCCGACCACATCACGTTCTGCTCCTGGGACGAGGCCGCCGGCACGCTCACCGTCGAGCACACCGCAGGCTCGCTGACGCACCCGGAAGTGCTGGCGACGGGCGAGGCGATCTCGATCTCCGACTACGGCCTCGACCTGGCGCCGTATGCGCCGGGACGCGACGACCCGGTCGTGTACCGCGACCATCCGGACGAGATCCCGGGCGTGCGCGAGTTCCTGCGCCGGATCGGCGCGCACGCGGAGCTCACGATCCCGGTGTTCGACAGGCCGGGCGGAAAGTGGGTGCTCGAAGCCTTCTTCTGCGATCGGAACCTCGAGATCGGGAACGCCGAGCTGCGGGCGGCGGCGAAGTTGGCGCCGCTCGCGGCCGCGGCGGTCTCGCGCGACGCGATCCTCGCCGAGCTCCGCGAGGCGGAGGCGCGGCTGCGCTCGGTCGTCGAGCAGATCCCGGCCATCACGTTCGTGGACGAGGCCGACGGCACGCCGGTGTATACCAGCCCGCAGATCGAATCGCTCCTCGGCTATCCGGTCGAGCAGTGGCAGGCGCCGGGCTTCTGGATCTCGCGCGTCCACGCCGCCGATCGCGACCGCGTCCGGGAGGCCTACGCCGACCTGCCGAACTCCGGCCGGCTCGACATCGTCTACCGCGCCCTCACGGCGGACGACCGGGTGATGTGGTTCAACGAGCGGGCCCGGCTCGTGACCGATGCGACCGGGCGGCCGGCCGCAATCCACGGCGTGATGATCGACATCACCGCCCGCCGCCAGGCGGAGGAGGCCCTGCGCGAGAGCGAGGCGCGCCGCGGCCGCGTCCTCGCGGAGATGCTGCGGGCCGAGGAGGCGGAGCGGGCCCGGATCGCCACGGAGCTCCACGACGACACGATCCAGGTGATGACGGCGGCGCTCATCGCGCTCGACCGGGTGCCGCCGGCAATCGAGTCGGGCGCGAGCGAGCGCGCCGCCGAGTCGATGCGTGCGGTGCGGCGGACGCTGGCAACCGCCGTCGAGCGGACGCGGCGGATGACCTTTGAGCTGCGGCCGCCCCTGCTCGAGGCGAGCGGCCTCGAGCCGGCCGTGCGCGAGCTGGCGGTCGAGGCGGGCCGCGAGGGCGGCTTCGCCGTCGAGCTCAACCTGGCGGTGGGCCGGTACCCGTTCGCAATCGAGGACCTCGTGTACCGGACCGTGCAGGAGGCGCTTGCGAACGTCCGCAAGCACGCGCGCGCCTCGCGGGTCGAGATCGCCCTGCGCGACCGAAACAGCGACCTGGCCGGAGTGGTGCGGGATGACGGCCGCGGGTTCGAGGTCACGCTGGCGCTCGACCGCAGCCGCATGCGCATGCACGTCGGGCTCGACGCCATGCGCGAGCGCGTGCACCTCGCCGGGGGCCGCCTCGACATCCGCTCGGTCCGCGACGAGGGGACGAGCGTCGAGTTCGCCATCCCGCTCCCGGCCGGCGCGGCCGGAAGCACCGCCCGCCCCGCCCAGTAGGCTCCGCCGTCGTGCCGCGCGAGGACGAGCTCGATCGACTCGCCGGCGGCTCGTTCGACGTCCTCGTGATCGGCGCGGGCGCCGTCGGAGCGGCGACGGCGTGGCACGCGGCCGCGGCCGGGGCCGCGGTTGCGGTCGTCGACCGCGGCGATATCGCCGGCGCAACGACGGCGGCCTCGTCGAAGCTCATGCACGGCGGCCTCCGTTACCTGGCGATGGGCGACGTCGGCCTCGTCCGTCGTGCGCACGCCGAGCGCCGCATCCACGCTCGGGTGATCGCGCCGCACCTGGTCCGGCCGCTCGAGTTCATCGTCCCGGTCGCCCCGGGTTCCCCGGCGCCGCTCTGGCGGGTGCGTGCGGGCGTGTTCCTCTACGGTGCGCTCTCGCGCTTCGCCGACGGCCGAAACGGGCGCATCCCGCTCGCCGCCGCCCGCGACCGGGTGCCGCTGCTGCGAACGGACGGCCTGCACGGCGCCGTCCTCTATCACGACCACCAGACCCACGATGCCCGGCTCGCGATCGCGGCGCTTGCCGCGGCGTCTGCCAACGGGGCCGTGGTCGGCACGCACGCGGAGGTGACCTGCCTCGCTTTCCGGCCGGGAGGCCACGTGGTGGCGGACATCGCCGACGGCCTCGGCGGTGCATCGTTCACACTGCGCGCCCGGGCGGTGGTGAACGCGACTGGACCGTGGGTCGACCTGACGCGGCGGCTGGAGGACAGCGGAGCCGGCACAAGCGTGCGGCTCTCGAAGGGCGCCCACGTCCTGCTCGCGGGCGGCGGCGACTGGACCGCGGCTGTCACGACGCCGCTTCCTGAGGGGCGGGTTTCGTTCGCGATCCCGTGGGAGGGGATGCTGCTCCTCGGCACGACCGACGAGCCGTTCGCCGGCGACCCCGGCGCCGTGGCGGCGACCGACGCCGACCAGGCGCAGATCCTCGAGGAGGCGAGCGGCTCGCTCGCGGCCGAGGCGCTCAGGCCCGAGCTCGTCCGGTCGCGCTTCGCAGGCCTGCGCGTGCTCCCCGCCACGGGAGGCTCGACCGTCCGCGCGCGGCGGGACACCGTCGTCTCGGTCGGGCCGCGCGGGATGGTGTCGGTCGCCGGCGGGAAGCTCACCACGTGGCGTCTGATCGGCGCCCGCGCGGCGACGCTCGCCCTGGCGGGACGCGCCCGCCGGCCCGGCCGGCGGGCGGCGGGCGCGCTCCCCGGCGCCGCGCCGCTCGCCGAGGTCGAGCGCGCGATCGCCACGGCCTATCCTGATGCGCCGGCCGACGTCCGCGCCCACCTCGCCCGCCACCACGGCCTGCGCGCGCTGGAGGTGCTCGCGCCGTCCCGGACCGACCCCGGCCTCATCGAGCGGATCCATCCCGACGGCCCCGACATCTGGGCCCAGGTTCCGTACGCGCGCGACCAGGAGTGGGCGGCGACCGTCCAGGACGTCGTCCGCGGCCGGACGACGCTGGCGCTGCGCGGGCTCGACACCGCGGAGGTCCGGGCCGCGGTCGAGCGGATGCTCGGCGGCGGACCGTGACCGCCGGCCGCCCACTCGTCTGTGCCCACCGCGGCGCGAGCGCCTACCACGCCGACAACTCGCGTGCCGGCTTCGCCGCGGCGATCGAGATGCGCGCCGACGTGATCGAGACCGACGTTCGCCGCACCGCCGACGGCCGCCTCGTCCTCTCCCACGATCCGATCGGCCCGAGGCCCGATCCGGACCTCGTCGAGCTGGCCGAGCTCGTCGAGCTGGCGACGGGGCGCGTCCGCCTCGACGTCGAGCTCAAGGAGGCGGGCTACGAGGCGGACGTGCTCGCCGCGCTCGACCCCGTTCCCGCCGGGCTGATCGTGACCTCGTTCCTGCCGCTTGCGCTGGCCGCGGTGCGCGTGCTCGATCCGGCGGTGCCGACCGGGCTCATCCTCCGCCCCGGCCGCCGCCACGCCGACCCGCTGGCGCGCGCCGACGCCTGCGGCGCGCATGCGGTCGTCGCGCACGCCTCGCTCGCCGGCGACGGGCTGCGCCGCCGGGCGCTCGACGCCGACCGCCCGCTCTGGGTGTGGACGCTGAACGACCCGCGCCGCCTGGCCGACGCCGTGCGCGACCCGGCGATCGCCGCCGTCATCACCGACGTCCCGGACGTCGCCCTCGCGCTCCGCGACGGCGCCGGCGCGGCGTGATCACTCGTCCGGTCCGGCCTCGGGGAGGCCGCCGCCCAGGGGGCGCTCGCCGGGCCGGTCGCGGCCGGCGTCGGCGCCGCGGACGTAACGGCGGGTGGCGTCCACATAGGGCTGGAAGTCCCACGGCGTGTGGGCTCCCCGGGCGAGGGCACGGCCGGCGACCCGCCGCCGGCGCTGGCTCGCGCGCACGGCCGCGTCGATCCGGCCGAGGTCCCAGCGCGCGTCGCACTCCGCCCCGAAACGGGCGACGAGGTCGGCATGGGCGGGATCGTCCGCGAGGTCCCGGTGCTCGCCGGGGTCGGCGGCGACGTCGAAGAGCTGGTCCGGGTCGCCCGGGCAGCGGACGAACTTCCAGGCGCCGCGGCGGACCATGACCGCCGGTGCGGTGACGCCTTCGGCGAGGTACTCGCCGAGCACCGCCTCCGGGCCGGGCCCGGCGTCGGCGAGCAGCGGCCGCAGGTCGGTGCCCTCGAGCTCGGCCTCCTCGGCGGCGGCGCCTGCCAGCCCCGCCAGGGTAGGCGCGAGGTCGAGCTGCGAGACCGGCGCCGCCACCCGGCCCGGCCCGATCCCCGGGCCAGCGACGATCAGCGGCACGCGGGCGGACGGCTCGAGGAAGGACATCTTGTACCAGAGCCCGCGCTCCCCGAGCATCTCGCCGTGATCGGACGTGAAGACGACGACGGTGTCGCCGGCGCGGCCCGTCGCCTCGAGCGCCGCCAGCACCTCGCCGATGCGCTCGTCCACGTAACTCACGGCGGCAAAGTAGGCCCGGCGCGCCCGGCGGAGCTCGGCCTCGGTGAGCGGCCGCTCATCGAGGCCGGCCATGTCCCGCAGGCGCAGGCTGTGCGGGTCGGCCTCCGCGCGGGGGACCGGCGCCGAGGCCGGCGGCCCGATCGGCGCGTCCGCGTAGAGGTCCCAGTGGCGGGCGCGCACCTCCCACGGGTCGTGCGGGCTCGTGAAGGAGACGGTCAGGAAGAACGGCCGCTGGTCGGCCGACCGCCCCAGCTCGCGCAGCTTGGCGACCGCGTGGAAGCACACCTCGTCGTCGTAGTCGGTCTGCATCGCCGACTCGTGCACGCCGGCCCGGAGGAGGCTGGCGACGTTGTGGTACCAGGGCAGGCGCTCGCCGGGGCCGAGCCGCCAGTCAGGCGTCCAGTCGAGCCCGCCCGGATAGACGTCGGTCGTCAGCCGCTCCTCGTACCCGTGCAGCTGGTCCGGGCCGACGAAATGCATCTTGCCGGCGAGCACGGTGTGGTAGCCGGCGGCGCGCAGGAGGTGGGCGACGGTCGGCGCGTCCGACGCCAGAGGCGCGGCGTTGTCGTAGACCCCGATCTCGGACGGCCGCCGGCCGCAGAGCATCGCGCTCCGCGACGGCGCGCACAGCGGCGATGCGCAGTACGCCGCGTCGAAGACGACCCCGGCTGCCGCGAGCCGGGTGAGCGCGGGGGCGTGGACGACGGAGTGGCCGTAAGCCGGAAGCCACTGGGCGGCGAGCTGGTCCGCCATGAGGAGGAGCAGGTTCGGCGGCCGGCTCACGCCGACGCCACCGCCTGGTGGAGCTCGGCGAGCACCGCCTCGGCGCGGCCGTCGCCATTCTCGGGACGGAGGTCGGCGGGCAGGAACGAGAAGCCCGTGCGAGCCGACGGCCACGCCCCGTGGGAGCCGCCACCTGTCCCCGTGTGGCCGAAGGCGTCATCCGCCGGCCCGAGCTCGCTCGGCGTCCCCGCGAGCTCGTAGCCGGTCGGCCCGAACCGCAACGGCCGGTCCGTCAGCGAGTCAGCGCCCTCCGCCGCCGGCGCGCGCCCGCGGGCAACCGTCTCGGGCCGAAGGAGCGCCCCTGCCGCGACGGCGCCGTACAGCCGCGCCATCGCTCGGGCCGTCGCGACTCCGTTGACCGCGGGCACCTCGATCGCAACCAGTGCCGGGTCAGCCCAGTCCGCGACGCCGACGCGCGGGTTGCCGTAGACGAGTTCGAGCCGTGGGTCCGGGTCGTCTCCCAGGTAGGCGGAGAGGCGGTAGTCGGCCGCCGGCACGGGGGCAGCAACGCGCTTCGCCACGGCCGGCCCCGCCGCGCCGATGCCGAGGTCGAGGGCCAACGGCCCGGCCAGATCCGTGGCGACGAGCCGGCCCGCGCTCGCGCCGACTACGCGCTCGATGAGCTCCCCGGCGAGCCAGCCCCACGTCACCGCGTGGTAGCACGGCCGGCCCGGTGCGACCATCGGCCCCTGCGCCGCCAGGAGCCTCGCGATCCGCCGAGGTCGGGCCAGATCGGCCCGGCTGAGACGGGCCTCGACTCCCGGGAGGCCGGCGCAGTGGGCGAGGAGCTCGGCGACCGTGATCCCGGCCTTCCCCGCCGCCCCGAATTCGGGCCAGTACCGGGTGACGGCGGCATCGAGGTCGAGCCTCCCGCGCTCGACGAGGCAGAGGAGCGTGGTGGCGACGACGCCCTTGGTGCCCGAGAAGAGCACCGCACTCGTGTCCGCCCCCCAGCCGCCCGTCCACAAGTCGACGACGCTGCGGCCGTCGACAACCGCGGCGAACGCGCACCCGCCGCCGCCGGCGCAGGCCCGCTCGAACGCCCTGCGCACGTCCTCGTACCCGGGCGCGACCGAGCCGCCGGCCACCCGCGCCTGGGCGCTCACGCCGGGGCGGACTCGAGCGACGGCGTGTCGGCGAGGAGGCGCTGGGTGTAGCTGTCGGCGGGCGAGTGGATGACCTGCTCGACGGGGCCGAGCTCGACGATCCGCCCCTCGCTCATCACGGCCACCCGCCCGGCGATCGAGCGGACGAGCGGCAGGTTGTGGGTGACGAAGAGCATGGCCAGGCCGAAGTCGCGCTGGAGCGCGGCGAGGAGCTCGACGATCGCCGCCTGGACGCTCACGTCGAGGGCGGACGTCACCTCGTCGCAGACGAGGATCTGCGGCCGACAGACCAGGGCGCGGGCGATGGCGACGCGCTGCCGTTCGCCGCCGGAGAGCTGGTCGGGATACCTGTCGGCGTACCCGGCGCCGAGCGCGACCCGCTCGAGCATCTCGCGCACCTCGCCGTCGGCATTCTCGGTCTCGCCGAAGACCTCGAGCGGCTGGCGCACGATCTGGCCCACGGTGCGTCTCGGGTTGAGCGAGCCGTAGGGATTCTGGAACACGTACTGGATGGCGCGCCGGACGTCACGGGGACGGCCGCGCGAGCTCATGGCGAGCGCGTCGCCGCGCAGCAGGATCTCGCCGGTGCGGTCGCGGTGGAGTCCGGCGATCGACCGGGCCAGCGTGGTCTTGCCCGAGCCGGACTCGCCCACCAGCGCCAGGCACTCGTGGGGCGCGACGTCCAGGGTGATGTCGTGGACCACCGTCCGGCTGCCGTATCCGGCGCACACGTCCCGCAGCGCGAGCACCGCCTCGGCCGGCCGGGCGCCGTTCGCGAGCTCGGCCATCGTGCCGGCGGCGGTGCCCGCCTGGGCGAGCACCTCCTCGGCCCGGATGCAGCGCACGCTGTGCGCGCTGGCCACCACCCGCAGCTGCGGCATCGCCTCATCGCACGCCGGCTGCGCGAAGCTGCAGCGGGGCGCGAAAGAGCACCCGGGCGGGCGCCGGCCCGGCGCCGGGGCGCGGCCGGGGATGCCGGCGAGGGCGCGCCGCCCCGCGAGGTGCGGGATCGCGGCCACGAGCCGGCGGGTGTAGGGATGCGCGGCGGCCCGGAAGAGCTCCTCGGCCGGCCCCAGCTCGACGATTCGGCCGGCGTACATCACCGCCACGCGCGACGCGAGCCCCGCGACCACCGCTAGGTCGTGACTGACATAGAGGGCGGCCACGCCGTGCATCGCCGCCAGCTCCCGCACCGTTCTGAGCACGTGTGCCTGGGTGGTCACGTCCAAGCCGGTCGTGGGCTCGTCGAGAACGATCACGCGCGGCCGGCACGCGAACGCCATCGCGAGGCCGATCCGCTGCTGCTGGCCGCCCGACAGCTCGTGGGGATACCGGCGCTGGAAGGCGGCGGCGTCCGGCATCGCCACCTCGCGCATCATCTCGGCGACCCGCTCGCGTCGCTCCCGGCCGTCCTTCCCGAAGCCGTGCTCCTCGAGGACTTCCATGAGCTGGGTGCCGATCCGCAGGGCGGGGTTCAGCGCCGCGGCGGGGTCCTGTGGCACGTAGGAGACGACCCGGCCGCGGATGCGGCGGCGGCGGGCGGGGCCAAGCTGGAGGATGTCC
>DASQXS010000166.1:0-11085 GCA_035639615.1 Gaiellales bacterium
GCGGCTCGAGCCGCGCGCGCAGTCCGCCGCCATGGCGAGCGCGAGATAGCGCCCGTGTTATAGTGCGCGGGATGAGCACCGTGCTCGCCCGCCTGAAGACCGGCTACACGAACGGTGGCCGCGGCGTCGGCCTCGTCCTCATGACCCGCCTCCGGGCGCTGCCGTTCAGCCCGAACCAGCTCACCGTCGCCGGCCTCACCCTGAACGCCGCCGCGGCCGTTCTCGTGGTCGAACGCCACTTCGTGTGGGCGACGGCCGTCTTCGTCGCCGGCTCGATCCTCGACATCCTGGACGGCGCGCTCGCCCGGGCCAACGGCAACCTGACCCCGTTCGGCGGCTTCCTCGACTCGACGACGGATCGGCTGTCGGAGGGCCTGATCCTGGGCGCGATCGCGATCGTCCTCGCTGATCAGGGCCACCAGGTCGCGCTGGGGTGCGTCTTCGTCGCGCTCGTGGGCTCGTTCCTGGTGAGCTACACCCGGGCGAAGGCCGAGGCGCTCGGCGTCCGCGGCGAGGTCGGGCTGATGGCCCGGGCCGAGCGGGTCGTCCTCGTCGCGATCGTGCTGCCGTTCTCCGGCCTCGGCGCGCTTCCGTACGGCATCTATGTGCTGGCGGCGCTCACGGCGATCACCGTGATCCAGCGGATCGTGTACGTCAGAAAGCAACTGATCTCGGAGGGATAGGCATGGCCGAAACGACCTCGACCAACGGACACAGGAAGCCCACGGGGAGGGTGCGCGTCGCCATCGTCGGCGTCGGCAACTGCGCCTCCGCCCTCGTTCAGGGCGCCCACCACTACCACGATGCGAGCCCCGACGAGTTCGTGCCCGGCCTGATGCATGTCGACCTCGGCGGCTACCACGTCTCCGACATCGAGTTCACGGCCGGGTTCGACGTCGATGCCGACAAGGTCGGCCGCGATCTCGGCGAGGCGATCTTCCGTGGCCAGAACAACACCGTCAGGTTCAGCGACGTCGCCAAGCTGGGCGTTCCCGTGCATCGCGGCATGACCCACGACGGCATCGGCAAGTACCTGAGCAAGGTGATCACCAAGGCGTCCGGCGAGACCGCCGACGTCGTCCGCATCCTCCAGGACACCGGCACGGACGTGGTGGTGAGCTACCTGCCGGTCGGCTCCGAGGAGGCGACCAAATGGTACGTGGAGCAGGTGCTCACCGCGGGGTGCGCGTTCGTGAACTGCGTGCCGGTCTTCATCGCACGGGAGCCCTACTGGCGGCGCCGGTTCGAGGAGCGCGGCCTGCCGATCGTCGGCGACGACATCAAGTCCCAGGTCGGGGCCACGATCGTCCACCGCCAGCTCGCCCGCCTCTTCCGCGAGCGCGGCGTCAGGCTCGAGCGCACCCACCAGCTGAACGTCGGCGGCAACACCGACTTCATGAACATGCTCGAGCGGGAGCGGCTCGAGTCGAAGAAGATCTCCAAGACGAACGCGGTCACCTCACAGCTCGACTACGACATCGGCGCCCGCAACGTGCACATCGGCCCGTCCGACTACGTGGAGTGGCTCGACGACCGCAAGTGGGCCTACATCCGCCTCGAGGGGCGCTCGTTCGGCGACGTCCCCCTGAACATCGAGCTCAAGCTCGAGGTGGTCGACTCGCCCAACTCGGCCGGCATCGTCATCGACGCGGTGCGGTGCGCCAAGCTGGCCCTGGACAACGGCCTCGCCGGCGCGCTGGAGTGGCCGTCGGCGTACTTCATGAAGTCGCCGCCGGTGCAGCACGCCGATGACGAGTGCCGCGACCAGGTCGAGCGGTTCATCGCCGCCAACGGGCGGACGAAGGCGAAGAGCAAGGAGAAGACCAGGGCCAAGCCATGACGCTGCGGCTCTGCCTCGTGTCGCCGTTCGCGCTTCAGGGCGCGCACCCGGTGGCCGAGCACGTCCGCGGCGTCGCGACGGCCCTCGCCGCCGCCGGCCACCGGGTGACGGTGCTTGCGCCGAGCCCGTCGACCCGGGCGCTTCGCAGCGGCCGGCGGCGGCTGCGGTCGCTCGCCGCCGGCGAGGACGAGGCGCTCCTCGCCCTCGAGGGCGAGCCGCTGTCGGTGGCGGTGGCGCCGGCGGTGCCCCTGCGCGAGCGCGGCCGCCGCCGCGGCGCCGGCCTCCCGGTCGCCGCAAGCGCCAACGTCGCCCTGGCCGTCACGCAGGGCGGCTTCGACATCGTCCATGTCCACGAGCCGCTCGTTCGCGGCGTCGCCACCGCCGCGGTCCGCCACTCGCCGGGGTTGACCGTCGCAACGTTCCACTCGGCCGATCCGCGCGCGCTCGCCTACCCGGTGTCGGACCGGGGCCGGGAGCGCTTCCGGGCCCGGATCGACGCGCTCGTGGCCACCTCCCCGGCCGCCGCGGCCACGGCCGCGCAACTCTACCCCGGCGACTATACGGTCATCCCGGCCGGGATCTCGGACCAGTTCCAACCGGGCGCGAAGGGCGGTCGCCGGATCGCCGCGGAGTGGTCGAGCGAGGGCCGTCCCGTGCTTCGGGCGCTGGTGAAGCTCGCGGCCTCCACGCCGGGGCTGGAGCTGGTGCTGGTGTGGAGCCGCCACACCCGCCGGCCGCTTCGGCCCTACGTGCCGGCAGCGGCGCGCGGGCGCGTGCACGTGCGCAGCCCCCAAGACGCGGCCGAGCGGGCCGCGGCCCTGCGCGACGCCGACGTCTTCGTCGCGATGCCGGGCGGCGACGACGAGCTGGGCTGGGAGGCGCGGGCGTGCGGCTGCGCCGTCGTCTCGCCCCTCGCGGGGGGCACGCTCGAGCCGGCGGCGCCGGCGCTCGGCTACGCCGTCGACCAGCCGGCGCTGGCGGCGGCCGCGGCGGCGCGGCTGATCGAGGACGAGGAGCTCCGGGCCGAGGTGGCGAGGCAGGGCCGCGCCGTCGCCGGCGGGCGCCGGTTCTCGGCCGTCGCCGGCATGCTCGAGGGGGTCTACGGCGGGCTCAGCCGGCGGCGGCGGGTGCACCAGCGGCCGCCGTTCGAGGGCCGCGAGCCGGTCCTGGCCGACCTGCACATGCACACGAGCCACTCCCACGACTGCGCCACCGACCCCGAGGCGCTCCTCGACCACTGCATCGCCGAGGGGTTGGGGGCGGTGGCGATCACCGACCACAACGAGATCTCCGGCGCGCTGGCGGCGGCCGAGCTCGGAAAGCCGATCCGGGTGATCGTGGGCGAGGAGGTGAAGACGTCGCAGGGGGAGGTGATCGGGCTCTTCCTGCGCGAGCGAATCGAGCGCGGCATGTCGATGGACGACACGGTCGCGGCGATCCAGGAGCAGGGCGGACTCGTCTACATGCCCCACCCGTTCGACCGGATGCACACCATCCCCGACCCGGCGACGCTGCTCCGCGTCCTCGACAGGATCGACATCTTCGAGGTCTACAACTCGCGCCTGCTCTTCGAGGGGTTCAACGACGACGCGCTGCGGTTCGCCGTCAAGTACAACCTGATCCAGGCGGCCGGCTCCGACGCGCACGTCCTGCCCGGCATCGGCACCGCGCTCAACCGGATTCCCGCCTTCGACGGCCCCGAGGAGTTCCTGCTCGCGATGCGGCAGAACCAGATCATCCGCCGGCCCAAGAGCCTCCTGTATCTTCAGGGGCTCAAATGGGTGCAAAGCGTGGCCAGGTAGGGGCGCAGGCTTCGGGGGGCGACCGCCGAATAGGGCGGTGGGTGACCGTGGCCGACGACGAGATCTACGAGCGCTATCAGGCGAAGGCGATCGCCGAGATCAACGCTCTGGGGCACGACATCGCGGAGTGGCTGCGCGAGGCGCACCCCGGCGTCGCGCCCGTGCTCGGCACCGGGCATCCGCTGGCGGACATCCTGCTCCTCAAGTACCGACCGGTGCCGGCGGAGACGCAGGAGGGGGTGGCGTTCTTCGGCCGGGCCGGCCAGGCGATCCTGAAGAGCCTGCAGCGCCTGCGCATCGACCCGCTCATGCTGTACGGCACGGACTGCGTCAAGGCCGCGGTCGAGCCGGCCGACGAGGATCTCGAGCGCTGCCGGCAGTGGCTGACGCGGGAGATCCACATCACCCAGCCGCGGATGATCGTGGCGATGGGCGAGGGCGCGCGCGAGTTTCTCGACTCGATCGCCTTCCCGCTCGCGGCGCCGTGCGAGGGCGCGGTGGGCGAGATCCAGCGGTGGACGCCGACGATCGAGCTCCTGGCCACGCCCGACATCGACGAGTGCCTGGACAGCTCGGACTCGAAGCAGCGCTTCTGGGCGGCGTTCAAGGTGTTGGGCGCGTGGTACGAGAACCTCCCGCCGTACTGACGCAATTGCGGGGTCAGGCACGCAATTGCGGTGCCAGGCCTCATCGCAGAAATGAGGGGCACGGCCTCGCCGGGACGGGGCCGTGCATAGAGGCAGCCAGGCTGAGACGATGCACCGACGGTGCGACGTGGTGCCCAGGCGGACCTGGGTGCATCAGATCAGCCTGGCTCGATTTATGCACGCGAGCCCCCCGAGATCACACCTCATTCTGAGATGAGCTCCGGCCTCGGCTCGTGATCGTCCACCGTCCACGGCGGGCGCCGGGATGGTGGCTCGTCCTGATCGCCGTTGTGGTCATCCCCTTCGCCGTTGGCCACGACGAATCGGGCTGGATCATCCTGGGCGCCGTGTGGCTCGCGGTCGCCGGCGTCCTCATCTACCGCAGCAGGCGGAGGCGGCAGGGCGAGAGGGACCGCCGGGTCGTCGAGCTCTGACCCCGCAATTGCGTGCCTGACCCCGCAATTGCGTGCCTGACCCCGGAATTGCGCACCCGGGGGCGTCGGGTCGCATAATCCTCGCCATGCGCGCGCCCCAAATCGTGGCCATGGGCGGGGGTGGGTTTCTCGACGACGACCCGGCGCTCGACGACTTCGTCCTCGGCCTGGCCGGCGCCGAGCTGCCCGCCGTGTGCTTCCTTCCGACCGCATCGGGCGACGCCGACTCGGCCATCGTCCGCTTCCACGCCGCCTTCCCGCCGGAGCGGGCGCGGGCGTCGCACGTGAAGCTCTTCGCCCGCGACGAGCGCGATCTGCGCGGCCACCTGCTCGCCCACGACGTGATCTACGTCGGCGGCGGCAACACCGTGAACATGCTGGCGATCTGGCGCGCCCACGGTGTGGACGAGATCCTCCGCGAGGCGTGGCAGGCGGGCGTCGTCTTGGCCGGGATGTCGGCGGGGTCGCTGTGCTGGTTCGAGGGCGGGGTCACCGACTCGTACGGTCCGCTCGCCGCCCTCCCGGACGGGCTCGGCTTCCTGAAGGGCAGCAACTGCCCCCACTACGACGGCGAGCCCGGCCGACGGCCGACCTACACCCGCCTGGTCGGCGACGGAACGCTCCCGGCCGGGGTCGCCGCCGACGACCACTGCGCGCTGCACTACGCGGCGGAGACGCTCGTCGACGTCGTCGCCAGCCGGCATGGCGCCGGCGCGTACCGGGTCGAGCCCTCGGGCGAGACGCCCGTCGCCGCGCGCGTGCTCGGATGACAGGAGCCGGGCGCGCGGCTGCGGCCCTGGCCCTCTTCGGCGCGGCCAACCTGCTCGCCCCCCACCTCCCCGACCCGGGCACCGGGGCCCAGGTGGGGGCGCTCGCCGTCGTCTCCTTCCCGCTTGCGACGCTCGCGGTGGCCGCGCTCAGGCCTGCGGCATCGGCACCCCCGGGCGCGCTCGCCGCGGCTGCCGCCGTCGCCGCTCTCGTCGCGGGCGCCTTGATCGCCGCCGGCCTCGCCGGCACGCCGGCAACGCTCGACAAGCTCGTTGGCGCAACGTGCGCCGGCTTCGCGCTCGCAGTGCTCCTTCGCACCGCCGGGGAGCTCGCAGGCATCGCCGTCGTCATCGCCGCCGTCGACGCCTACAGCGTGGCGGCCGGGCCGACGCGGGTGATCGCCGAGCACCACGAGGCGGTGCTCGACGCGTTCACGCTGGCCTTCCACCCGCCGGGGACATACGGCGTCGCCCAGATCGGCGTGAGTGACTTCGTCTTCTTCGCGCTCTTCCTCGCTGCGGCCGAGCGGATGCGGCTTAGGCGCCGGCTGAGCTGGGCGGCGATGACCGCGTCTTTCGGGACGACGGTGACCATCTCCTACGTCACGGACGCCGCCCTCCCGGCGCTGCCGCTGCTCTCGCTGGGCTTTCTGGCCGCCAACGCCGACCTGCTGCTGGCGCGTCGCGGGCCGACCGCCGCATCCCCCGATCGGGAGAGTGGAAACCGGGCCTGACATCCGATCTTCTGGGTGATGAGCCCCCGGCTTCCGCGGACCCTGCCCGTGCTCGCCCTGTGCGCGCTCGCCGGCCTGCTCTCATCGCCCGCCGCCGACGCGCAGAGCTCGGTCCCGGTTGCCGACACCCAGCCGTTCTGGGCGAGCCCGACGAACCTGACCGGCGCTGACTCGAACGCCGACACGGTCGTCTTCTCGGTGTGGCTGGGATGGAGCCATCAGGCGGAGCTCAACCGCAGGCTCTCGGACCTGTACGACCCGGCGTCGTCCGACTATCACCGCTGGCTCTCCCCGAATGCCTTCCACGCCCGCTTCGCGCCCACCACCGACGCCGTCCGCATGGTCGAGACGTGGCTCGAGTCCGACGGCTTCGACGTCGTCGATGTGCCGGCGAACCGGCTCTTCGTCACCGCCGAGGGCCCGGTGGCAACCGTCGAGCAGGCCTTCCAGGTCCACGAGAACCTGTACCGCGTCGACGGCGCCGTAATCCGCGCGCCGAACCAGGATCCGGTCGTCCCCGCGCAGGTCGCGCCGCTCGTGCGGGCGATCACGGGCCTCGACGGAGCGATGGCGCTCGCCCGGCCGAACGTCTACACGCCCCCGCCGCCGCCGGCGGGAACCTCGGTCGGACCGTGCTCGCGGTACTGGGGCGAGAAGACCTCGACGGCGTTTACGAACCCGTATGCCGCAGCGCCGCTGCCCTGGCTGGTCTGCGGGTACGTGCCGTCTCAGATCGACTCCGCCTACGGCGTCGACCAGCTGCACGGCGCCGGCCTCGACGGCCGCGGCCAGACGATCGCCGTCACCGGCGCCTTCTTCTCTCCCACGATCCGGTCCGACGCCAACTACTTCTCGCATGAGTTCGGCCTGCCCGGCCTGCATAGCTCGAACTACCGCGAGATCGTCGCCCCGGGCACGCGCCGCTTCCCACGCGACCCCGCCGAGACGCAGAGCTGGTACATCGAGCAGGCCCTCGATGTGGAATGGGCCCACGCGATCGCCCCCCGGGCCAAGATCGTCTACGTCGGCGCCGCCAACGACGCGCGCGGGCTCGACCTGGCGCTCAACTACGCCGTCGACCACCGGGTCGCGAACATCGTCTCGAACTCGTGGGGACTGCCCGAGGCGCTCGTGTCGCGTGGGGAGATCCGGGCGATGAACGACGTCTTCGAGCAGGCCGCGGCCCAGGGGATGGGCGTCTACTTCGCGTCCGGCGACGACGGCGACAACGTCGATGTCGCCGGCAAGCCCTCGGCCGGCTTCCCCGACTCGAGCCCGTGGGTGACGTCGGTCGGCGGCACGAGCCTGGCCGTCGGCGATCACGGCCAGTACCTGTGGGAGTCCGCATGGGGGACGGCCTCGACCGACTGGAGCCACGGCCGGTGGGCGCCCGCCGCTCCCGGCCCGTTCCTGTACGGATCCGGCGGCGGCCCCAGCCACGTCTTCCCGATGCCCGGCTACCAGGCGGCGGAGGTGCCGCCGGCCGACGCGACCTGGAAGGGCCAGCTCCGCCGCACCGAGCCCGACCTGGCGCTCGTGGCCGACCCGCAGACCGGCGTCACCTTCTCGCAGACGTACGTCCTGCCGTCCGGGCGGCGCCAGATCATCGACTCGTGGATCGGCGGCACGAGCCTCTCGGCGCCGCTTCTGGCCGGCATTATGGCGCTCGCCGACCAGAAGGCCAGCCAGCCGCACGGGTTCATCAACCCGACCCTCTACCTGATGCGCGGCACCGGCGCGCTGCGCGACGTGAGGGGCGGCCATCGCTCGACCGCCGTCCTCCGAAACGCGCTCGTGAACGGCCACATCATCACCCGGCTGCGCTCGTTCGACCGCGATAGCTCGCTCGCCGCGGCGGCTGGCTGGGACCCGGTGACGGGGCTCGGGTCGCCGAATGGCCCGGCGTTCCTCGCCGCCCTCGGCTAGCGTAGAGCGTCTGACCGCCCGCGTCTGCTCGCTCCTTCCGAGCGCCACCGAGATCGTCGCCGCGCTCGGCCTCACCCGGCTTCTCGTCGGCCGGTCGGCCGAGTGCGACTTCCCGGACGAGGTCCACGGCCTGCCCGTCGTCACCGCCTCGCGCGTCGACACCGGGGCGCTCCCGAGCCGCGCCGTCGATGCCGCCGTGCGCGACGCCGTGCTCTCCGGCCGCTCGCTGTACGCCGTCGACGAGGAGCTGATCCGCGAGCTCGCCCCGGACGTCGTCATCACCCAGGACCTGTGCCACGTCTGCGCGGTCTCCGGCGACGAACTGGGCTGCATGCGGAGCCTCGACGTGGAGGTGATCTCGCTCGACCCGCGCACGATCGGCGAGGTCGAGGAGACGGTCCGCCGCCTGGGAGGGCGATTCGGGGCCGCCGAGGCGGCCAACCGGGTCGTCGACGGGATGCGCGCGACCGTCGGGGCCTCCGTGGACGCCGTTACCGGCCGGCAGCCGGTTCCTGTCTTCGTCACCGAGTGGCTCGATCCGCCCTTCGCCGCCGGCCACTGGGTGCCCGAGATGGTCGCCCTCGCAGGCGGCCGCGAGGTGCTCGGCCGCGCCGGTGGGCCCTCCTATCCGACCACGTGGGAGGAGGTCGCCGCCGCAGCGCCGGAGGTGGTGGTGGTCGCGCCGTGCGGGTTCGGGGCGGAGCGGGCGGCGGCGGAGTCGGCCGGCGTACCCTTCCCGTGCCGAGCGGTCGCGGTAGAGGCCGATGCGCACTACTCGCGGCCGGCGCCCCGGATCGCGGGGGGAGTCGCCCAGCTGGCGCACCTGCTCCACCCGGACGCGGCGCCCGACCCCGGGCTGCCGGCGATCGAGCTCGCCGCGTGACCGCCGCCGAGCTCGTCGCCAGCCTGGTCGAGATCGAGTCGATCAACCCGTCCCTCGTCCCCGGCGGCAGCGGCGAGGCCGAGATCGCGGCCTTCGTCGGCGGCTGGCTCGCCGACGCCGGCCTCGAGGTCCGCGCCGACGAGGTGGCGCCGGGCCGGCCGAACGTCGTCGCCACCGCGCGGGGCAGCGGCGGCGGCCGCTCGCTTCTTTTGTGCGCCCACATGGACACCGTCGGCGTCGAGGGGATGGCGGCGCCGTTCACTCCGCGCGAGTCCGGCGGCCGCCTCCACGGCCGCGGCGCCTTCGACATGAAGGGCGGGCTCGCCGCCGTCATGCTGGCCGCTGCAGAGGCGGCACGGGCTGACCTCGGCGGCGACGTGATCGTGGCCGCGGTGTGCGACGAGGAGCACGCCTCGATCGGGGCCGAGGCGGCCGTCGAGACGGTCTGGGCCCACGCGGCCATCGTCACTGAGCCGACCGGCCTCGACGTCTGCATCGCCCACAAGGGGTTCGTCTGGCTCGAGGTCGAGGCGGAGGGGGTCGCGGCCCACGGCTCGCGTCCCGACCTTGGCGTCGATGCGATCGCGGCGATGGGCCCGGTGCTGGTCGGCCTCGACGGGCTCGCGACGGAGTTGGCAGCGCGGCCTCCGCATCCGGTGCTCGGCACGGGCTCGGTGCACGCGTCGCTGATCGAGGGCGGGCAGGAGCTCTCGAGCTACCCAGAGCGGTGCCTGCTCCGGCTGGAGCGGCGCACCGTCCCGGGCGAGACACTGACGGCGGTCGAGGCCGAGGTGCGGGCGCTGGCGGGAGGGGCCGAGGTGCGCTCGACGTTCGAGCGGCCGCCCTTCGAGGTGGAGGTGGACGCGGCCGTGGTCGAGGCGGTCGTGGCTCACGCGCCTGCGGTGCTCGGCCGCCAGCCGGCGCTCATCGGCCACTCGGCGTGGATGGACGCCGCGATCCTTCAGGCCGCGGGCATCCCCACCGCGGTCTTCGGCCCCGCCGGCGAGGGCGCCCACGCGGTTGAGGAGTGGGTCGACATCGCGTCGGTCGAGGCGTGCGCTCAGGTGCTGGCGGCGGTCGCGCGGGACTGGTGCGCAGCGGAGGCCTGACCCCGCAATTGCGTGCCTGACCCCGCAATTGCGTGCCTGGCCCCGGAATTGCGCCGGCGGAGGAGGGCGACGCACTCGATGTGGGGCGTGTGCGGGAACATGTCGAGCGGGCGGGCGCGCTCTAGGGTGTAGCCGGCATCGGTGAACGCGCGGGCGTTCGGCGCGAGCGTCGTCGGGTTGCAGGAGACATAGACGATGCGGTCGGGGTCGAGCTCGACGACGCGCCGGACCGCCCGGGGCGTGAGCCCCGACCGGGGCGGATCGACGAAGACGACCGTCGGCCGCGGGGCCCGCTCGAGCAGCGGCCGGATGCTCCTGGCGACGTCGCCGACGACGAACTCGGCGTTTCCGATCCCGTTTCGGGCCGCGTTCTCGCGGGCGCGGGCGACCGACTCCTCGGCGATCTCGATCCCGACGACCAGCCCGGCGCGGCGCGCTGCGTGAAGGCCGATCGCCCCGGCGCCGCAGTAGAGATCCCAGACCACGTCCGCCTCGGTGAGCTCCGCGGCCTCGACGGCGAGCTCGTAGAGGCGCTCGCTCATCACTGTGTTCGTCTGCATGAACGTCCCGGCCGTGACCTCGAAGGTGAGGCCGCCGATCCGCTCCTCGTAGCGGTCGCGGCCGAACAGCGTCCGCGTCTCCAGGCCGGCGGTCACGTCTGCGACGCCGGCGTTCTCCGCGTGGACGACGCCGACGACGCCACCGGGCACGAGCTCGCGGAGCCGCTCCGGCCCCGGCACCTCGCCGGGCGCCGTGACGAGCATGGCCAGAAGCTCGCCCGTGCGCGCGCCCTCGCGGACGACCACGTGACGGAGGTAGCCCTCGCCGGTACGCTGGTCGTGGACGGTCGCCCCCACCTTGCGCGCCCAGCGCTCGAACGCGCGCCGCACGTCGTTCCCGGCCTCCGAGGCGATGTGGCACGTTTCCACGGCGACCAGCTCGT
>DASQXS010000167.1:0-43535 GCA_035639615.1 Gaiellales bacterium
CGCTGATCAGGCGCGGCGATGCCGAGCTCGGCGTGTTCGAGGTGGACGAGGCCGCGCTCGAGCACGTGGTGCCGGCGCTGCGCCCGCGCGTGCTCGGGCTCGGCAACCTCTTCCGCGACCAGCTCGACCGCTACGGCGAACTCGAGGCCGTCGCCGCGCGCTGGCGACGGGTGGCGGAGGCGGCGAGCGGGCGGCTGGTGCGAAACGCGGACGACCCGCTCGTCGCCTCGCTGCCGGCCGGCGGCGAGCCGCTCGCGTACGGGATCGACCACCCCGCTGCGGCGCTCGCCGCTCTCCCCCACGCGGCCGACTCCAAGTGGTGCGGGCGCTGCGGCGGCAGGCTCGAGTACGAGGCCGTCTATCTGGGTCATCTCGGGGCGTGGTCGTGCACCAGCTGCGGCACGTCTCGCCCGGCGCTCGACGTGCGCGCCTCCGATCTCGCGTTTCACGGCCTCGACGCCACCGAGCTCACCCTCTCGACGCCGCTCGGGACGAGGCGCCTGCGCATGCCCCTCCCCGGCCTCTACAACGTCTACAACGCGCTCGCGGCTGTCTCGCTTGGCTGCGCGCTCGGCGACGTCTCGCTCGACCGGATGGCGCGCGGCCTGGAGGGGTTCGGGGCGGCGTTCGGACGGTTCGAGCGCATGGCGGTGAACGGCCGCCAGGCGGTGCTCGTGCTGGCGAAGAACCCCGCGGGCGCGAACGAGGTGATCCGCACCCTGGCCACCGACCCCGAGCCCAAGGCGCTGGTCGTGGCCCTGAACGACCGCATCGCCGACGGCCGCGACGTCTCGTGGATCTGGGACGTCGACTTCGAGCTCCTTGCCGGCGGAGTCGAGTCGGTCGTCACGTCCGGGACGCGCGCCGCCGAGATGGCGGTGCGGCTGAAGTACGCCGGCGTCGATCCCGATCTCCTGCGTGTGGAGCCCGACCCGGCCGCCGCGCTCGACCTGAGCCTGGCTCGCGGCACGGGCCCCGTCTACGCGCTCACGACCTACACGGCGATGCTCGAGCTGCGCGGCACCCTCACCCGGCGCGGCGTCGTCCCGCCGTACTGGGAGGCGGCGTGACCGACCTTCGCGTCTGCCACCTCTATCCCGACCATCTCAACATCTACGCCGACCGCGGCAACATCGCCGTCTTCCGCTACCGCTGCGAACGGCGCGGGATCGGGTTCGAGGCGATCGGGAGCGGCCCGGGCGCGCCGCTGGCCGAGGCGGATCTCTACTACCTCGGCGGCGGGCAGGACCGCGACCAGCTGGCGATCGCCGACGACCTCGCCGGCAAGGCGGACGGCCTCCGTGCGGCCGTCGACGCCGGCGCCGCGCTCCTGGCGGTATGCGGCGGCTACCAGCTCCTCGGCCACGGATACCGCGGCCATGGCGGCGACGAGATGCGTGGCACCGGCATCGTCGACCTGGTCACGGAGGCCGGGCCCACCCGCATGATCGGGAACATCGAGATCCGCTGCGAGCTCGACCCCGGCGAGGAGATCACGGTCGTCGGCTTCGAGAACCACGCCGGCCGCACCTACCTCGGCGAGGGCGTCGAGCCGCTCGGCCGCGTCGTCCACGGCCACGGCAACAACGGCGCCGACCGCGGCGAGGGGGTGCGCGCCGGCCGCGTGATGGGGACGTACATCCACGGCCCGCTCCTGCCGAAGAACCCGGCACTGGCGGACTGGCTGATCGCGACGGCGCTCGAGCACCGCCACGGCCGCGTCCGTCTCGACCCGCTCGACGACGCGCTCGAGCTCGAGGCGCACCGGGTCGCCGCGCGCATCGCCGGGTAGCCGGGGATGGTGACCGTCGACGACGTCCGGGCGGTGGCGGGCGAGCTGCCGCGTTCCTACGAGGCGCTCGTCCGCGGCCGGGTCAAGTTCCGGGTCGGCCGGATCGTCTACCTGGCGTTCTCGCGCGACCAGCGGGTGATGGGCTTCGCCTTCCCCAAGGATGAGCGCGAGTACCTGGTGGGGACGGAGCCGGACAAGTTCCTCATGCCCGACCCGTCCGACCTCCGCTACAACTGGGTGCAGGTGCGGCTCGACGCGATCGACCTCGAGGAGATGCGCGGGCTCGTCATCGACGCCTGGAGCATGGTCGTCCCGAGGAGCGTGTCCGCGCCGTACGCTGAGCCGTAAGCGGTGGTGCCGGTCAGCGGGACCAGAGCTCGCCGAGGTGGACGAAGGGGTCGCCGGGCCGCCATCGCTCGAGGAAGCGGTGGATCGGCGGGCGCAGGTCCATCGACGGGAGCTCCTGCATCGAGACGAGGCGATGGCCGCGCACGCTTCCGTCCTCCGAGGTGACGCTCTCGAGGCTCCGGCCGGAGACGTCGCCGTGGAAGATGATCTGGACGACGTGCTTTCGCGGGAGGAGGCCGGCCGGGGCGATCGACTCGACGATCGCGATCGGGCCCTCCAGGGCGACGGCGTCGAGCGCGCACTCCTCGGCCAGCTCGCGCGCGAGGGCGACGTGGAGCGATTCCCCCTCCTCCACCCCGCCCCCTGGAAGCAACCAGTACGAGCGGTCGCCCTTGCGCTGCTCACACAGGAGCACCGAGTCGCCGTGCCGGAGCACGGCCGCGACGCGGATCCGGGGCGCGCCGCTCACGTGCCTCGTACCTTCACGCGATCTCTCCTCCTGGTTAGTGCTTAACGCAGCTTAGTTGATCCCCGACGACCCGAACCCGCCCTCCCCCCGCCGGGTCTCGTCGAGCCGCTCCGCGCGCACGGGCCGGATGTCGGGTAGCGAGACGATCACGAGCTGTGCGATCCGGTCACCGCGGCGCACCGCAAACGAGGTCTGGCCGTCGGTGTTGTGCAGGATGACCCCAACCGGGCCGCGGAAGGGCGCGTCGATGAGGCCGGGCGTGTTCAGGACGGAGATCCCGTGATTGAGGGCGAGCCCCGATCGCGGCACGACCAGCCCGGCGCAGCCGGCCGGGATCGCGACCCGCAGGCCTGTCTTGACGAGCCGCCGCCCGCCGGGGGGGATCTCGACGTCCTCGATGCTTCGCAGGTCGAGCCCCGCGTCGCCGTCGTGGGCGGCCGTCGGCAGCTGCGCGCCGGCGTCGTCGAGGATGAACGGGACATCCACGCCGTGCGTCAGACCCGGTAGGCGGCGAACCGGCCGAGAAGCTCGCGCGGGAGGCGGGCGGTCACGAGCACACCCTCGGCGGCGTCCTCGCGGGCGGTGATCGGCGCCCCGGTGCGGTAGAGCGCCGACAGCTCCGAGCCCTGCTCGTGCGGCACGAGCAGGCGGACGTCGACGTACCGGTCGGCGAAGAACTCCGCGATCCGGTGCTTCAGCTCGTCGAGGTTCTCGCCGGTCTGGGCCGACACGCCCACGGCGTCGGAGAAGCGGTTCCGCAGCCGCCGCCGCGACAGCTGATCGACAAGGTCGATCTTGTTCAGGACGAGGAGCTGCGGGATGCCGTCGGCGCCGATCTGGACGAGCACGTTTCCCACCTCGTCGAGCTGGGCCGTGAGCTCCTCCTCCCCCGCCGAGGCGTCCGCGACCAGCAGGATGAGGTCGCCGGCAAGCGTCTCCTCGAGTGTGGCGGCGAACGCCTCGACCAGGGTGTGCGGCAGCTTGCTGATGAACCCAACGGTGTCGGTGATGAGGTACGCCCGGCCCTCCTCCCGGAACGCGCGCGTCGTCGGATCGAGCGTTTCGAAGAGGCGGTCGTCGACGCTGACGTCGGCGCCGGTGAGGGCGTTCAGGAGGGTCGACTTGCCGACGTTCGTGTACCCGGCCAGCGCGACGGCGGGCATGGCCGTGCGCGTCCGCTCGCGGCGCATGACGTCGCGGCGCGCGGCCACGTTGCGGAGGCGCGTTTTGAGCAGCGCGACCCGCCGCCGCGCCATCCGCCGGTCGGACTCGAGCTGCGTCTCGCCGGGGCCGCGCGTCCCGACGCCGCCGCCGAGGCGCTCGAGGTGCTTCCACATCCCCCGCATCCGCTGCATCCCGTACTCGAGCTGGGCCAGCTCGACC
Source organism: Gaiellales bacterium (assembly GCA_035639615.1). Classification (GTDB taxonomy): domain Bacteria; phylum Actinomycetota; class Thermoleophilia; order Gaiellales; family JAICJC01; genus JAICJC01. The sequence goes on from DASQXS010000167.1 coordinate 3,993, forward strand.
TGCAGCTTCCCCTCGGCGGTGTGGGCATGCAGGGCGAAGATGTCGAGGATGACGGCCGTGCGGTCGACCACCCGCATCTGCAGGGCGTCCTCGAGCGCGCGCTGCTGGCGGGGCGCCAGCTCGTCATCGCAGGCGACGACCTCCGCGGCGACGTCGCCGGCCAGTCCGCGCAGCTCGTCGAGCTTCCCCGGGCCGAGGTACGAGCGCGGGTCGGGCCGGCGACGGTGCTGGGTGAGCGTGGCCACCGTCTCGACGGTGGCCGTACGGAGGAGCTCGCGCATCTCGGCGAGCCCGTCCGAGCCGTCGGAGCCGGGGGGAAGCGAGGCGATGATGACGCCGCGCTCGGGCGCCTGCTCGCGGAGCGCGGAGGACGGTACGGACACGTCTGGAGTATACGAATCGCCCGCCGTCTCGACCCGGGCGCTCAGGCGACGCGCAGGTGCCGCTCGATTCGCAGGACCGCCTCGTGGAGGCGGTCATCCGCGACCGTGAGCGACAGACGGACGTAGCCCTCGCCGTTCGGCCCGTACGCCGACCCGGGCGAGACCACGACGTCGGCCTGCTCGAGGACGAGCTCGGCGAACGAGACGGCGGTGTGACCCTCCGGGACGGGCACCCAGATGTAGATCGTGCCCTTCGGCGGCGGGACGTCCAGCCCGGCCGTGTGCAGCGCCTCGATCACGAGGTCGCGGCGGCGCCGGTAGACGTCGCGCATGCGGTCGACGTGCGCGTCACCCTCCTCGCCGAGCACGCGGGCGGCGGCGAGCTGGATCGCGTCGAACTGGCCCGAGTCGATGTTCGTCTTGAGCTTCCAGAGCGCCGCGATCATGTCGGCGTTCCCGACGGCGGCCCCGACCCGCCAGCCGGTCATGTTGTAGGCCTTCGAGAGCGAGAACATCTCGATGCCCGCCGCCCGGGCGTCGGGCGCGGCGAGGAAGCTCGGCGCCACGTAGCCGTCGAACGTGATCTCGGAATACGCGTTGTCGTGGACGACCGGCACGCCGCGGTCGAGCCCCAACCGGGCCAGGCGGGTGAAGAAGTCGTCCTCGACGACCGCGCCGGTGGGGTTGTTGGGGTAGTTGCAGAAGAGCAGGTTGGCCCGGTCGGACGTCGTGCGCGGGATGCTGTCCAGATCCGGCAGGAACGCGTTCTCGGCGAGGAGCGGCATCAGCTCAGGCGTGCCGCCGGCGAGGAGCGGCGCCGACGTGTAGACGGGGTAGCCGGGATCCGCGGCGAGGCAGATGTCGCCCGGGTCGAGCATCGCAAAGGCGATATGGGCGACGCCCTCCTTGCCGCCGAGCAGCGGCAGCACCTCCCGCTCCGGGTCGACCTCGACGCCGAAGCGGCGCCGGTAGAACGCGGCCACCGCCTCCCGGAACTTCGCCAGGCCCCGGTTCGAGGGATAGCGGTGGGTGGCCGGGTCGCTGACCCACCGCTGTGCCTCCTCGACCAGGATGTCCGGGCTCGGCAGGTCGGGATCGCCGATGCCGAGCGAGATGACGTCGATTCCGGCGTGGCGGCGCTCGGCGACCTTGCGCTCGAGCTCCGCGAAGAGGTACGGAGGCAGCTCCTCGAGCCGCCGCGCCGGGCGCACTAGAGCGCCTCCAGATCGGAGACGAAGGCGGCGGAGAACGCCCCGACGAGGACCTGCTCGACCGGACCTGTCAGCCGCACCGCCAGATCCGGCGAGACCTCGACCACGAGGTCGCCGCCGTCCGCGTGGACGGTGACCGGGCTCGCGGCCCGGCCGGCGACGACGGCGGCGACGGCCGCCGCGCTCGATCCCGACCCGGACGAGAGCGTCTCCCCCGCCCCGCGCTCCCAGACGCGCATGCGGATCTCGTGCTTGGAGACCGGGCGGTAGAACTCCACGTTCGTGCGGTTCGGGAACCAGGGATGGCGCTCGATCGGCGCGCCGGCCGCCGCCAGGTCGAGCGCGTCGACGTCGGCCGCCTCGATGACGCAGTGCGGGTTCCCGAGCTCGACGAAGGTATAGGCGGGCGCCGGCGGGTCGCCGCCGTTCGGGCGGTGGTCGGGGCCGTCAAGCGCGGCCGCTCCCGCCTCGACCGTGACGGTCGCCCCGCCGACGGACGCGGCGACGGGGCCCTTCAGCGTCTCGAGCGCGACCTCGGTCACCCCGTCGCGGCCCCCGACATACGCAGCGGCGATGCGCGTGCCGTTGCCCGAGAACTCGGCCTCGGACCCGTCCGGGTTCAGGATCCGCACGCGGCGTCCGTCGATGACGAGGATGCCGTCCGAGCCGGCTCCAAGGTCGGCGTGGCAGATCCGGGCGACCCGCGCCGGCGTCAGCTCACAGGCGACCTCGGAGGCCTCGATGACGAGGTAGGCGTTGCCCGCTCCCTGCCACTTCTGGAACCGCACGGGCGGGCAGGATATCGGCCCGCCCCTCCGGGTGGAATCGCCACCCGGATGATCCCGAGGCGATCACCGCGAACGATGCGCGCGGCAGTCCAGGGCGCCTGATCAGAGACTACTTCAACGAGCGCTTCTTCGCGGTGCGGGCACACCGAGCCGGACGGGTGCAGGGCCGATCTAGCAGACCCTTCGTGGCGAGGCCTATTTCAGGGTGGGTGTCAGCTTCTGCTGCGGAGGCGAGACCGCGCTCTCGCCGGAGCGCGATGACGGTCCGGCTCGTGCCGTACGGAGGGGGCCCGTGGGGAACCCTGGGTTCCCCCACGTTAAAAGTCGAGCGCCGCGCCCAGGAGGATCAGCGCGCCCAGGATCGCGCACACGAGGGCGAAGCCGATCACGACGGGCCAGGTCGTTGGCAGCCCAGCGACGAGCAGGATTCCCGCGCCGAGGGCGATCGCCATCAGGCGCACGCGGCCGACGGCGTGCGGACGGGCGCGCAGGAAGCGGTGGCCGACGCGGTCGGCGAGGAGCAGGGACGAGCCCAGCGTGCCCAGGAGCAGGACGGCGACCACGAGCGGGCCGAGGAGCCAGCGCAGCCACCCCTCGAGGTCGCCCGCCGCGACGGCGCCCAGCCCCGAGACGGCCGCGGCCACGGGGGCGACCGCGGCGAGGATGACGAGGGCGTCGCGCGCCTCGCGGACGGCGTCGTGCTCGGACGGCCTGGTCACAGCCACCCCGCGATCTCATCGGCGACCGCGTCGGGCGGGCGGGCGGCGTCGACCATGTGGACGTTCGGCAGGCGCCGCATCCAGGTGCGCTGGCGCTTGGCGTAGCGGCGCGTCCGCGTCTCGAGGCGGCGGGCGGCCTCCGCACGGTCGATCTCCCCCGCCAGGAGCGCCGTCACGTCCTGGAGGCCGTGGACGGCCTCGGCGGTGTGCGAGAACCGGTGGGCGGCGCGGGCGGCCCGCACCTCCTCCACGACCCCGCCCGCGAACATCGCCGCCGTCCGCCGCGCGATCCGGCCCGCGACCTGGTCGGCCCGGAGCTCGAGCCCGGCGATCACGGTCGGATGCCGGGTCGTCTCGGCCCATAGGACGTCCTCGGTTGGGGCCAGGCTCACTCCCAGCTCCGCCAGCTCGAGCGCGCGCACCACCCGGCGGCGATCGTTGGGATGGACGGCCGCGGCGGCGCGGGTGTCGACCGCGGCCAGCGCTGCGTGCGCGCCGGTCGCGCCGCGCTGGTCGTAGAGGTGCTCGAACGCCGCCCGTCGCGCGGCGGGCGGCTGCGGCGGGAGCGGCATATCGGCCACCGCCGCGCGCAGGTAGAGGCCGCTTCCGCCGCAGAGGATCGGGATGCGGCCGCGCGCCAGGATCTCGTCGATTGCCGCGTGGGCGAGGGACGCGTACTCGGCGACAGATCCCTCGTGCTCAGGCGGCCACACCGCAACGAGGTGGTGCGGGATGCGGCGGCGATCCTCCTCCGACGGCTGGTTCGTGAGCACCGGCAGGCCGCAGTAGAGCTGCATCGCGTCGCACGAGACGATCTCGCCGCCGACGCGCGCCGCGAGCGACACAGCCACGGCGCTCTTCCCGGAGGCCGTCGGCCCGAAGATGGCAACGACCGTCACGGCCGGTCAGGCAGCGGCGGCGGCCGCCTGGCGGCCCGAGAGCGTCTGCGACGTCGATCCCGTCACGAGGACGTCGACCAGCGCGCCGGCGGGCGCGTCGCCCGTGAAGTTGAGCGCCTTCCCGCCGCGCGTCCGCCCGCGGAGCGTTGCGGGATCGGTGCGGCTCGGGCCCTCGACCAGCACCTCCTGCGTCGTCCCCACGAGCGCGGCGTTGTGGGCGGCGGCGTGGTGCTGGATCCGGTCGACGAGCCGCTCGATCCGGTCGCGCTTCACCTCGTCCGGCACCTGGTCGGGCATCCGCGCGGCCTCGGTGCCGCGCCGCGGCGAGTAGACGAACGTGAACGCGTGGTCGTAGCCGACCTCGTCGACGAGCGAGAGCGTCTCCCCAAACTCCGCCTCGGTCTCGCCGGGAAAGCCGACGATGATGTCCGTCGTCAGGGCGATGTCCGGGATGGCGGCGCGGATGCGCTCCACCAGGGCGAGGTAGCGCTCGCGCGAGTAGGTGCGGCGCATCGCCTTCAGCACCCGCGTCGATCCCGACTGCACGGGCAGGTGGAGCTGCTCGCAGACGGCGTCGCACTCGGCCATGGCCGCGATGACGTCGTCGCGCATGTCCTTCGGGTGGGGGCTCGTGAACCGGATGCGGTCGATCCCGTCCACACCGTCCAGCGTGCGGAGGAGGGCGGCGAAGCTGGTGTCGACGGCGGGGCGCAGGTCGCGCCCGTAGGAGTTCACGTTCTGGCCGAGCAGGGTGAGCTCGCGGACGCCGTCGGCGGCCAGGAGCGACGCCTCGTGCTCCAGGTCGTCGGGATGCCGGCTGTGCTCCCGCCCGCGCACCGAGGGCACGATGCAGTACGCGCAGTTGCAGTTGCAGCCGGTCGAGATCTGAAGCCACGCCTGATGGCGGCGGTCGCGCTTCAGCGGCAGGTCGCCGGCGAACGTGTCGAACGTCGAGAAGTGGCCGCGCGGGATCTCGCCCCCGGCCTCGATGAAGTCGCCCAGGCGGTGGATGTTCCCGGGGCCGAACGCCAGGTCGACGAACGGAAACTGATCGAAGAGCTCGTCCTTCATCGACTCCGACCAGCACCCCCCGACCACGATCACCTTGTCGGGGTCGCGCCGCTTCGCCGACCGCGCGTCCATGAGGTGCGCGACGAGGCGGTCGTCCGCCTTCTCGCGGATCGTGCACGTGTTGAAGACCAGGAAGTCGGCCTCTTCGCGGGAGGGGGCCTCGCCGAGCCCGAGCGACTCCAGGAGGCCCTTGATCCGCTCGGAGTCGTGCACGTTCATCTGGCAGCCGAACGTGGTCACGTGGTAGCGCCTATGCAGATGGTCAGTCACGGACGTCGGAGTTGAAGCTGGACGGCAACATCAGGGGTGTCGAACGTTCGCGGCCGGGAGGGCGATACCCACATCGGCCCGGGCGACCGGCGGCGCCGGATCGAAGGATACGCGACGGCCAACGAGCACAACGTCGGGGGCCTGGGAACCGGGTGCGTCACCCCCGTTCCAGCAGCGCCTTGACGGCCTGAAGCTGCCGGCGCATCCGGCCGGGCACCATCAGCCTCACCATTGGCGTCATCAGCTTGCCGGCGCCGCGCAGCCGCACGTCCCACACCCATTCCATCCGCGTCGCGCCGTCCCCGCTGGGATCGAACGTCTGGGAGCCGACGACGGTCCCGGGAAGCGGCGTCTTTGACACCAGAAAGCCGATCCGGTGCGGCCGGTCGAACTCGGTGATCTCGTACGCGATGTCCTTCGTCTGGCCCATCATCTTCACGGCGCCCTCGAAGCGCGCGCCCACCCCGATCGGCTCGCTGGTGGTGAGCGCCATCGCCGTGTTGTCCGGATTCCAGCGAGGCTCGTTGCGGCCGTCGGCGATCAGGTCGAACACCTCCTCCGGCGACCGGTCGATGGTGATCGCATCACGAAACGTCGGCATATTCAGGAAGCCTCCTCCTGCTCGCAGGCTGACGCGCCGACGCTACCAGGCCCGCCGCGAGGGCCGCCGAGTTCGGGCCGGACCGGCGCGACGGATCCGCTCGTGCAGGCGGGCCGGTACGCAGCGTAGGTGGCCGGCGATGGCCCCGCGCGGAAGCGCCGCCCTCTAACCTGGGCGTCATGTGGGTCGGGAGGCTCGACGACCTCGCCGAGTACCGGCGCCGGGTGGCGCCGCTCCTCGAGGAGGACGAGGTCCGGCATACCGTCATGCTGGGCGTGCTGGACACGCTCGCGCGCGAGCCCGACCGCTACCCCGGACACGCGCTGTGGCTCGCGGCGGAGGGGGAGGAGCCGCTTGCGGCGGCGACGCGAACCCCGCCGTTTCACGTCCTCGTGGCCCGGCCGCGCAGCCGCGAGCCGCTCGTCGCGCTCGCCGAGGAGATGCACCGGCAGGGCGCCGACGCCCCCGGCGTGAACGGTGCCCGCCCGGAGGCGGACTGGTTCGCCGAGGCGTGGCGCGCGGCGACGGGCTGCGCGCTCGAGGACGGCATGCAGCTGCGCCTGCATGCGCTCGAGCGAGTCGAGCCGGTGCCGGCAGCTCCCGGCATGATGCGCGCGGCCGTCGCCGCCGACGAGTCGCACCTGGTCGCGTGGATGGCTGCCTTCGCCGAGGAGGCGGGGATCCAGGGAAGCGACGAGCAGCACACGGCGATGATCCGCGGCGGCCTCGACCGGCCGCTCGGGGTCGTCCTGTGGGAGGACGCAGGCGAGCCGGTCTCGTTCGCGGCATCGCGGCGGACGTCAGCCGGCATCGCCCGGGTCGGCCCCGTCTACACGCCGCCGGAGCGTCGCCGCCGCGGCTACGCGACCGCCCTCGTGGCCGGCCTGACGCGGGAGCTCCTGGCCGCCGGGGCCGAGCGCTGCCTGCTCTACACCGACCTGGCCAACCCGACCTCGAACGCGATCTACCGCTCCATCGGGTATCAGCCCCTCCTGGACGCGGTCGAGATCAACTTCGTGACGTAACCTCCGGGGATGGCCGTCTCGGTCGAGTTCGTGCAGGGCGACATCACGACGATCCCGGTCGACGCGATCGTGAACGCCGCTAACTCCGGGCTGCGCGGCGGCGGCGGCGTCGACGGTGCGATCCACCGCGCCGGCGGTCCGGCGATCATGGAGGAGTGCCGGGCGCTCGGCGGCTGTCCGACCGGCGATGCGAAGGCAACGAGCCGCCGGCGACCTCCCGGCCCGCCATGTCATCCACGCCGTCGGGCCGCGCTGGCGGGGCGGCGACGCCGGCGAGGACGACCTCCTCGCCTCGGCGCACCGCCGCTCCGTCGAGGTGGCCGACGAGCTGGGCTGTGCGTCCATGTCCTTCCCGGCGATCTCGACCGGGATCTACGGCTTCCCGATCGCGCGGGCGGCGCCGATCGCCATCCGGGCCGCCCGCGAGGCGGCAGAAGGCTCGGCGAACGTCCGCAGGGTCGTCTTCGTGCTCTTCTCGGCGGGCGACCTCGAGGCCTACCGCGCGGCGACCTGAGGCCGGTCGGTCAGAGCCGAAGCTCGAACACCACCAGGGTGCGCTCGCCGGCCGCAATCTTGTGCGGGCGCCGGTCGATCTCGCGCATGCCGAGCCGCCGGGCGAGGGCGAGGCCGCCCGTGTTCTCCTCGAGGACACCCTCCCGCAGGCGCGCCCAGCCGGACCTGCGCCCGTGGGCGGCGAGCCCCCCGACCGCCTCGGTCGCGAGGCCGAGCCGCTGGTGGTCGGCGTGCACCATGACGAGTCCGAGCCATGGGCAGCCGTCCGAGGGGTTCTCGTCCATCCAGTCGAGCACACCGGTGCACTCGCCGGTCGCGCGGAGCCGCAGGGCCGCGGCGTGCCGGCCCGGCGTCATGCCGGCCAGGGCGAGGTCGCGCTCGAGCATCCCGCGGTCGTAGCGGCCCGGCTCACCGGCCGATCCCTCCGTGAGCTCGAGGTAGGCCGGGTTCGAGAGGTGGACCGCGACCACGTCGTCGAGGTCGGCTTCGGCGATCTCGCCCGCCGTGAGCCGGGCGGTCTCGAAGATGCTCACGCCGCGAGCACGCGGGCGGCCTCGTCGCACACCGCCTCGGCGACGCCGGCCAGCGAGCTCGCGTCGACGATCAGCTGCACGGCGACCCCGCTTCGGGTCGGCTCGGCCGCCCGCGCCCGGCCGGCGTCGACCCAGGCGGCGACGGCCACCTCGTCCATCGCCCGGGGCACGCTCGGCGGCGAGAGGTCGAGCCCGAAGACCTCGTCTGCGGGCACGAAGTGGCCGAAGCCGTCCGCGGCGGCATCGAGCAGGGCGTGGCCGAGCGCGAAGAGCTCGGCGGGCGTGAGCGTGCCCTCGCGCACATGTGCGACAGCGGCTCCGCCGGCGTGCAGCACCAGCTCGTAGGGCACGGACTCGGCGAACGGCTCGCCCTGGACAGTGAGCTCGACCGAGATGCCCGTCAGCTCCTGCTCGCAGTCGCAGAGGCGGTACCTCACCGCCGCCCCACGATCCGCTTCTTGCGCGGCAGTGACAGGGTGAACGTGGAGCCGGTGCCCGGGCTGCTCTCGACCGAGAGCCGCCCGCCCAGCGCCTGCGCCAGCTCGCGTGAGATGGAGAGGCCGAGGCCGGTGCCGCCCTCGCCGCGGCGGCTGTAGAAGGGGTGGAAGACGGCCTCCCGCTCGGCCGGCGAGATGCCGCGGCCGGTATCGGTGACCCGGATCGCCGCGATCCCGTTGGTGGTCGCGCAGGCCAGCTCCACCCGGCCGCCGCGCGGCGTCCACCGGAAGGCGTTGTCGAGCAGGTTGTTCACGATCTGGAGCACCCGGTCGCCGTCGGTGATCACCGTCGGCGCCCCCTCGATCGGCGTCTCGAACGTGATGTCGACCATGCGCGCCTTCTCGCGGAAGGACGACGCCGCCCGCTCGAGCAGCGCCTCGAGGCCAACCTCCTCCCGCACGACCCGGAACTGGTGGGCCTCGAGCCGGGTCAGGTCGAGCAGGTCGCCGACGAGCCGGTCGAGCCGGCGCACCTCCTCGTTCACCGCCTCGAGCGACTCATCGAGCTCGTCGGGCCCGACGACGCCCTCCGTGACCGCCTGGACGTGGCCCGAGATGGCGGTGAGCGGCGTCCGCAGCTCGTGGGTGACGCGCATCAGGAAGTTCCGCTCGAGCTCGTCCACCTCGCGCAGGCGGTCGACCATGCCCTGGAACCGGATGGCGAGCTGGCCGAGCTCGTCGTCGGCGGGCCGCCTGCCGATCACGTGCACGTCGAGGTCGCCGCGGGCGACGCGGTCGGCGGCGGAGCCGATCACCCTGAGCGGATGGGTGATGCGGCGGGCGACGTACGTCGCCAGGATGAGGGCGACCGCCAGGCCGACGGCGAGGCCGACGCCGACGAGGCCGATCACGTTCTTCCACGCGTTGTTGATGTCGGCAAGGGGGCGAGCGAGGACGACCGCACCGACCACCTGGTCGTTGCCGAACGGGAAAACGCCGGACGCGACGCCGATATATGACGTGCCCTTGAGCGTGAACGGAAACGTCCGGTGTTGGCCGGGCTTGAGCGTCTTCCACTGGAGGTCGACCGGAACCTTCGCCGTGCTCTTCGGCAGGTACTGGACGTTCCGCCGCTGGTTGGGGAACGGCGGCGGGCCAGCGTAGTAGATGGTGGCGTTCGAGATCTGGGCGAGCGAGCTCGCTGCGACGATCGGGGGTGCTTTGCGGCCGTTCCGCTGGACCTGGCTGATCGCCTTGGCGTAGTACGTCGCGAGGCCGTCGACCTCGCGTTGGAGCTGGGTCGTCGTCTGGTCGCGGTTGTACGACTGGTACAGGCTGACGACGACCACGCCGGCGATGACGGTCGCCAGCACGAGCGTGCCGGCGAACAGGAATGCGAGCCGTGCCCTAAGTGACTGCAGCATCGTCAGCGACTTTGTAGCCCACGCCCCAAACGGTGGCAACCGGGCAGTCGTCGCCGAGCTTGCGCCTGAGCTGGCGCACGTGCACGTCCACGGTGCGGGTGTCGCCCGCGAAGGTGTAGCCCCAGACCCGCTCGAGCAGCTGGTCGCGCGTCAGGACGAGCCCGCGGTGGTCGAGCAGCTCCCACAGGAGGTCGAACTCCTTCGGCGCGAGCTGGATCTGCTCGCCCGACACGGTGACCTCGCGGCGGCCGGCGTCGATGCGCAGCTTGCCGTGCTCCATCGCCGCTTCCTGCGGCTTCCTGTGATGGCCGGTGGAGCGGCGCAGGATCGACTTGATGCGCGCGACGAGCTCGCGTGGGTTGAACGGCTTCGTCAGGTAGTCGTCGGCGCCGACCTCGAGGCCGACGATCTTGTCCACGTCGTCGTCGCGGGCCGTGAGCATGAGGATCGGCACGTCGGACGACGACCGGATCTGCCGGCAGACCTCGAGGCCGTCGATGTCGGGGAGCATGAGGTCGAGCACGACCAGGTCGGGCTTCGCCGCGTCGGCCTTCTGCAGCGCCTCGGTCCCGTCGCGGGCGATCTCGACCTGGTAGCGCGCGTTCTTCAGATACATCGAGACGAACGAGGCGATGTTCCGCTCGTCCTCGACGACGAGGATCTTCTCCGGCATGGGCGTAGAGTACCGCGTCACGGCGTCGGCACGGCCGCGGAGGCGCTCACAGCTTGAAGCTGGCGCCGCCGCTGGGCCATGACCTGCGCGAGCCGCCGTTCAGGTGATAGCCGCCGGATCCCTTGATGTAGACGCCGCCGCTCGCGACGACGCTCAGGCTGACGCCGCGGCCCTTGACCTGCAGCCACCACACCGTGCTGACCGAGAAGTAGATGGTGCGGGTGGACGTGCAGACGCGGACGTTCGAGTTCGATGGGTCGGCCGTGGTCTTGCACGGATTGCCGTTGATCGTGAGCGACCAGTCCTTGTGGCCGTTCGAGGACTTGTCCTGGACCTTGACCGTGCCGCTCGAGATGCTCCCCCACTCCGCGCCGTTCCCGTTGACGCCGAGCGTTCCGGTGCCGGTCGCGTCCAGCGAGCCGCAGTTCGACCCGCATGACTTGGCGATGCCCGTCAACGCGGCGGAGGCGGATTGTGGAGCGACGAGCGCCGCGACCCCGATAGCACATACAGCCAGGACTGCAAACCGGCTCATGGCCTCATTATCGGCAGACGTCGCCGGAATGCTCCAGAGGTCTGGTGTAATCCTTCTGTAAAGACTGCAGCGTGCTCGGGGCTACTTCGCCACCTCGACGGCGCGCGACTCGCGGATCACGGTCACCTTGATCTGGCCGGGGTACTCGAGCTGCTCCTCGATCTCGCGGGCGATCTCGTGGCTGAGAAGCGCGGCGCCGTCGTCGTCCACGTCCTCCGGCCTCACCATGACGCGCACCTCGCGGCCGGCCTGCATCGCGTAGCAGCGCTCGACGCCGGGCTTCGACGTGGCGATCTTCTCCAGCGACTCCAGCCGCTTGATGTAGTGCTCGAGGCTCTCCCCGCGGCCGCCTGGCCGCGACGCCGAGACGGCATCTGCGGCGATCACGAGCACCGACTCGACCGTCTGCGGCTCGACGTCGTAGTGGTGAGCCTCGATGGCGTGGCAGACGCTCGGCGATTCGCGATACTTCTTCGCCATCTGGGCCGAGATGACGGCGTGGGGTCCCTCCACCTCATGGGTGATCGCCTTGCCGATGTCGTGGAGCAGCGCGGCCCGCCGGGCCGTCTTCTGGCTCGCGCCCAACTCGGCCGCCATGATCGAGGCGAGGTGGGCGCACTCGATGGAGTGCTTGAGCACGTTCTGGCCATAGCTCGTCCGGTAGTGGAGCCGGCCGAGGACCTTCACCAGCTCGGGGTGGAGGCCGTGGACGTTGGCCTCGAAGCAGGCCTGTTCGCCGGCCTGGACGATCTGCTGCTCGATCTGGGCCTTGGCCTGGTAGTAGGTCTCCTCGATCCGGGACGGGTGGATGCGGCCGTCGGCGATAAGCGTCTCGATGGTGGTCCGGGCGATCTCGCGGCGGACGCCGTCAAAGGCGGAGAGGACGACCGCCTGGGGGGTGTCGTCGATGATGACGTCGACGCCGGTCAGGTTCTCGAGGGCGCGGATGTTCCGGCCCTCGCGGCCGATGATGCGCCCCTTCAGGTCGTCGGAGGCGAGCTGCACCACCGACACCGTCGTCTCGGCCGTATGGCCGGAGGCTGTGCGCTGGATCGCCACCGAGAGGATGTTCCGGGCCCGCTTGTCCGCCTCGAGCCGCGCCTCCTCCTCGATCCGGCGGACGAGCTTCGCCATGTCGGCTCGGCACTCCTCCTCGACCTTCTGGAGCAGCGCCTCCCGGCCCTGCGCCGCGGTCATGCCCGCGATCCTCTCGAGCTCGGCGACCTCGGCGTCGCGGGCCGCCTTCAGCTCCTCCTGGAGCTGCTTCGCGTGCGCCTCACGGTCGGCGATCGACTGCTCGCGTCGCGCCTGCTCCTCGATGCGCGCCTCGAGCTGCGCCTGGGTCGCGGTCATGCGCTCCTCGACCTTGATCACCTCGGCGCGCCGCTCAGCGAGCTCGCGCTCCTGGTCGGTGCGCTGCGCGAGAAGCTCCTCGCGGGCCGAGACCCGCGCCTCCTTCACCTGGGCGTCCGCCTGCCGGCGGGCATCGTCCAGGATGCGCTGCGCCTCCCGCTCGGCATCGCCGATCCGGCCACGGCGTCGCTGGGTTTCGGCGACGAAGCCGAGGGCGGCGCCCCCGGCGAGGGCAAGCACGATCAGCAAGGGCTCCACCGCGTGCTCCTTATGTACGTGCCGCCGTGCGGGCGGCGGGGATCAGATCAATCTGCCGGCCAGACCGCCGCCGTCCACCGGGGCGTGCCGAGGCTCGAACCGTCTCCGCGCGCGGCGAAGGGTGGGCGCGAACTGATCGTAAACGTGTACCGGTGCATATCACCCGCCGTGGCGGGAGAGATATCGACGACGCCGGCGAAGCCGGACTCGGAGAAATGGTAGTCCAGCGCGTCCGGGCCGGGCAATGGAGGCGTCAGTCGCCGGGGTCGCGGCCGACCGCGGCGGCGATTACGTCCTCGTCGAAACCGCGCCGTGCCAGGAACGCGGCCGCACGGCGGGCATCCCGGTCGGTGTACGGAGGAGCGCCGAAGCGACGCTCCACGAGGCGTATGGCACGCTCGGCGTCGTCGGTGGGCAGCGCCGCAAGCGCGGGCTCGGCGGTGTCCTCGGCGAGGCCGCGCCGGGCCAGGTCGGCCGCGATCCGGCGCCGGCCGTGGCCGGCATCCGACCCGTGCTCCGCGACGGCGCGGGCGACCGCGGGGTCATCAACCGCCCGGAGCTCTTCCAGCCGATCGAGGAGCTCCGTCGCGGCCGCGGGCTCGAGCCCCCACTCCGCCATCCGCGCTCGCAGCTCCGCGCGCGAGCGCGGCCGGCGGGCAATCAGCCTGAGCGCCCGCCGCTCGAACGCGTCTGCCTCGGCGGCGCGGCGCAGGGCGTCCACGGCCGGCGGGCCCAGCTTGGCGCCCGCCGCGAGCCGGTGCTCGCCGACCCGGCGGTCGTGGACGCGGATGACCTCGCCCGACTCGAGAACGACGTCGACCGTCGGGTCGCCCGCCCGTCGGCGGCGCAGACGCGCAACCCGATCCACCGGCGCCTGCCTACTCCACGGACGAGACCGGCGCGCCGTTGCTGCTCGCCGTCTCCGGGTCCGCCGCCTTGCCGCCGCTCACCGGCATCTTCACCGGGTCCTCGGGAGACGGTTCGGGCACGGGGACGACGGCGTCGGGGAGCTTCTCCTGGATCGCCCCGAGCACCTTGGCGGTGATGTCGGGGTGCTCGACCAGGAACGCCTTCACGTTGGTGCGGCCCTGGCCGAGGCGCTCGTCGCCGAAGGAGAAGTACGAGCCGGACTTCTGGATGATCTTGTGCTCGAGCGCCACGTCCAGCACCGAGCCCTCCCAGGAGATCCCCTCGCCGTAGGCGATGTCGAACTCGGCCTGCTTGAACGGCGGCGCCACCTTGTTCTTGACCACCTTGACGCGGACGCGGTTCCCGATCGCCTCGGTGCCCTCCTTCAAGGTCTCGATGCGGCGAATGTCCAGGCGCACCGACGAGTAGAACTTGAGCGCGCGGCCGCCGGGGGTGGTTTCCGGCGAGTTGTGGACGACGACGTGATCCGCGAGGTACGTGTGGTTGTCCTCGATCTGGAGGTCGAACCGGGTCCGTGAGCGCGTCGGCGGCTTGCGGTACTTCCTGACCACCCTCATCGGCTCGGCCTTGAGCGACGTCCGCGCCGCCAGCCGGGTGCCGTTCAGGTGCGCGTCGCTCATGTCGGGGTGCCAGTCGAAGCGACCGCGCACGCGAGGGTGGAGCTTGTAGGCGACGTTCGGGTGGACGAACGGCGCGATCCGGTCGTGGAGGTCGCGCGTGCGCTCGCCGCTCCACACCAGCCCGCGACCGGTCACGGTCGGCCGGCCCGCGCCCAGTTCCTCGCAGCGGCGAGCCAACAGCTCGCGACTGTCGCGGTCGAGCGCCTTCGCGCAGATCTCGGCCTTCCCGTGGCCCCAACGGTCGTACGTGCCGGAGAACGTGCCGTCGTCGCCGTACCACACCGCCAGCGCGGGCAGATCAAGGCGGGCGGCGAACTCCTCGGTCACCCGGGCCTTCCCTCCCGCGGCTGCGTATACCGCCTCGTGGACGGGGGCCAGTTGGCGCATCGGGATGGTGTCGAAGCCGAAGCCGGCGCCCATAGCAGCGATGGGGAGTCCGAACGGCGCAAGCATCTCGTGCTTCCAGTCGAGGTAGTCGCGCTGTCCTGCGCCGTGGCCGACGCGGAACGCTGCGTTGTGGCGGGATACGAGTCGAAGCGCACCATCGCCGAGCAGGCCGCCGAGGATGAGCTGCTCCTGGTCGCGGCTCATCGCGTACTGCTTTCTCGCCACGAGCACCTCGTCGCCGACCTGGAGATCGCCGGCCGGCTGCTCGCCGTCCGGCGTGAAGATGATGTGGTTCGGGGTGCACGAGAACTTGTGGCGTCCGGCCCGTCCGCCCTCGACCTCGAACGCCAGGAACTCGTCCGCCGGGCCGTTGTTGTAGTACTCCACGATCCGCTTGGGGGCGATCTCCCCGGTCTCGGGGTTCATCGACATGACCCGCACCGGCATCCGCTGGTTCACGATCTTGCCGATCTTCTCGCTGGTCCCACCCTCGAGTATCACACGGGTGCTATATGAGAAGCAGCCAAACATCACGCCGATCTTCTCCCGCAGCTGGTTGGTGAAGATGCAGATGGTGCCGGTGCGGTTGAGCGTGCCCGCGATCTTGCGCAGGGCCTGGCTCATGAGCCGGGCCTGGAGGCCGACGTGCGAGTCGCCCATCTCGCCCTCGATCTCGGCCCGCGGCACGAGCGCCGCCACGGAGTCGATCACGAGCACGTCGAGCGCGCCGGAGCGGATGAGGAGCTCGGCGATCTCGAGGGCCTGCTCGCCGTTGTCGGGCTGGGAGAGGAGCAGGTCGTCGACGTTCACGCCGATGCGGCGGGCATAGCTCGGGTCCATGGCGTGCTCGGCGTCGATGAACGCCGCCAGGCCGCCCTTGCGCTGGGCCTCGGCGATGACGTGGTAGCAGAGCGTCGTCTTGCCCGACGCCTCCGGGCCGAACACCTCGACCACGCGCCCGCGGGGAAGGCCGCCGATGCCGAGGGCGAGGTCGAGCGAGAGCGCCCCGGTCGAGACGACGTCGACGCTCACCGGCGGATGATCGCCCATCTTCATGATCGCGCCCTTGCCGAACTGGCGCTCGATCTGGCTGACGGCTGCTTCCAGTGCCTGGTCTCGCTCCATGAAAACTGATCCCCCGATTCGTGAGGCGCCCGCCGGGCGCGTCCGTCCGTATTGTCGCAGTCGGTGCCGACGTCGCAGCCTGCCGAACACACGTTCGGAAGGGATGGTAGAGGGGCGGCCGGACGGCGGCAAGGGGCCCGGCGTCAGGAGTGTGTGACGAGATGGCCGCGCAGGAGTTGCAGGGCGGCGGTGGCCGCGCGCCCGCGGACGGCGGCGCGGGTGCCGGGGATGTCCATCCGCCGCGCGTCGTCTCCCGCGGGCGACGAGACGTGCAGGTAGACGAGGCCGACCGGCTTCTCGGGGCTGCCCCCGCCCGGGCCGGCGACGCCCGTGATCGCCACCGCGGCGTCGGCGCCCAGGCGCGTGCGCGCCCCCTGGGCCATCGCGGCCGCCGTCTCCGCGCTGACCGCCCCGTGCTGCTTGAGGAGGTCAGCCGGGACGTCGAGAAGCGATCGCTTGAGCGCGTCGGAGTACGCCACCACGCCCCCGGCGAACGCCTCCGAGCTCCCCGCGATATCCGTCAGCATCGCGGCCACCATGCCGCCGGTGCACGACTCCGCGGTCGCTCCCGTGAAGCTCCGCTCCCGCAGGAGGTCGAGGACGATCTCCGCGAGGGGCCGCTCGTCGGTCGCGAAGACATGATGGTCGAGCTCCGCGCGCATCGACCGCGCCAACTCCTCGCCGGCCGCCTCGTGGCCGGGGTCGGCCCTGACGTCGATCTCGATCTCGAAGCTCCGGGCGCAGATCGAGGTCTCGACGCCGGGCGGGTCGCCGCCCACCTGTCTGTGGATGTCGGCGACGTGCGACTCCCCGATCCCGTACGTCCGGGTGAGCCAGCGCGCCCGGGGCCGCGCCGAGGCGAACACGCCGGACAGCGCCGCGTGCCCGGGCGCGTCGGCCCACAGCCGGCGAAGCTCCGACGGCACGCCGGGGAGCACGACGACGGTCGTCGACCCGACCGGCATGATCAGGCCGGGCGCCGTCCCCGCCATCCCGAGGACCTCGGCGCCGGCGGGCACGTGCGCCTGCTTGCGGTTGCCGGCGTTGAAGCCGGCCCGGTCGAGGTTGTATCGCACCGCCACCTCGTCGGTCCAGCGGTCGATGCGGGCGAGGACGTCCGGGTCGAGCTCGAGCGGCGCGCCCGCCACCTCGGCGAGGGCCTCGACGGTCCGGTCGTCGTGTGTCGGCCCCAGCCCGCCGGAGCTGACCACGAGGTCGGCCTCGGCGATCAGCTCGCGGAGCCCGCGGATGATGTCCTCGAGTCTGTCGCCCACGACAAGAGTGCGGCGGACGGAGAACCCCAGCCGCTCGAGGCTCGCCGCGAGATGCGCCCCGTTCTCGTCCGCGATGACGCCGCGCAGGAGCTCGTTGCCCGTGAGCAGGATGGCGGCGGCGGGGCGGCTCAAGCGACGGTGAAGCCGGCGGCTGTCAGCTTGAGCACCTTCGGCGCCGCGGCGTCCGGCGGGAGGGTCAGCTGCTTGCCGTTCGCCGTGATGACGGTCACGGCGGCCGGATCGCCGAGGCGCAGGAAGATCGGCGCCCGGGCGGTGAACTCGACGCGGGACGACCCGGTGACCGCCGGGTCGACGTTCAGGCCCGATCCGAGATCGGTGCCGCGTGCGGTGACGACCCCGGCCCCGGTCGGGCTCCCGGCCGTGACCCGGATCCAGGTGCCGCGCGCGAGCGTCATGACCACGTGGATGCGCGGATGGGCGTGTGCCTGCCGATGCGTCGCCTTGGGCGTGTGATCCGTGCTCGTCTTGTGCGATCCGGTGTTCGGCGTCGTCGTGGTCGTTTGATACCGGGCCGTCGGCGAGTTCGGGAACGTCGTCGCCAGCATCACGAGCGCGACCAGGGCCACGATCGCGGCGAGGACGATCATGACGAGGCTCGACTCGCGGCGCTGCCGGTGCTGGGCGGGACGCGACCGCGGCCGCGAGGCGATCGGCTGGTCGATCAGCGCCCGCGGATCGTGGTGGCGGGAGTTGAACTCGTCGATGAAGAGCTGGCCGTCGAGCCCGAGATACTCCGCATAGGCGCGCAGGAACCCCTTCGTGTACGTCGCGCCTGGCAGGACGTGGAACTGCTCCTCCTCGAGCGCGCGGATGTAGCGGGTGCGAATCGCCGTGTCCGCCTCCACCTGGCCGTAGGTCAGGCTCTTGCGCTCGCGCGCCTCTCTGAGTGCGGGACCGATCTCGAACATGAGGCAGAGAGCCGCGCCCCGGCGCGGCTCGGGGCGCAGTCTACCCCGGCGGTGCGACGGGCGGGACGGCCGGAATCACGGCATGACCGGCCCGGACGGCATCCTCGATCCGCTGCAGCCGGTCAACGGCATCGGCGGGCACCGAAGGGGCAATCCACGTGAAGCCGAGCGCGTCCTCGGCGAGGCCCTGCTCGCTCTCCCCGGGCGTGAAGCGGCCGTCCTGGACCGCGCGCGCCGCGGCAGCCACGATCGCCCACGGCCGCGGGCCGAGGACGGCGAGCTGGTCCGCGCCCGGCAGGCGTTCGGCGGCGATCACCTGCCCGGAGGAGTGTGCCGGGAGGCAGTGCACCTCCTCGGCATAGAGGGCGGCGGCCCGCACCGGTGTGCCGCAGGCCGCGACGGTGACGCGTGTTCCGCCTCCACCGGCGGCCACGCCGGCCCGCGCGGCCGCGGCCATGCCCGGCTCCGCGCCGGGCAGCGCCAGGCTGCGGGCGCCTGTCTCCGCCGCCAACGCGCCGGCGAGGTAGCCCAGCTGCGAGCGGTCGATCTCGACGGCGAGGAGGGTCGGGGGCAGGCTCTCCGCCGGCGGTGCGCCGACCAGGAGGACGTGCTCGCCGGTCGAGCGGGCCTCGGCGATCGCCTGGGCCGCTTCGTCGGTCACGATCAGGTCGGCGTCCGCGGTGAGCGGGACCCGGCGCGCCCCGACGAAGTCCACTGCGTCGCGGACGCCGCGGGCCAGGTCCGGCGTCGGCGCGGCGAGGGCGATGCGCACCGGCGAGGCCGGCCGCGCCTGCGGCGGGCCGAGATCGGAGCCGCACCCTGTGGCGGCGAGCGCGACCGTCGCCAGGGCCAGGATGCGTCTCATGCGGCTCTGGGGAAGTACCGGTCACGGACGGCGCCGGCCGTTCCCGCGGCGGCCGCGACGAGGATGCCGACGAACAGGTAGCTGACCGTCTGCTGGCCGCAGTCGGGCGTGCACGCCTCGCTTCCGACGGTGATGCTCGAGGCGATGACCGCGCCCATCCCGGCAAGCGGCACGAGCGAGGCCACGATCCCCAGGCGGGCGCCGAAGAGGGTGCCCAGGACGGCCGCCTCCAGCATCAGCATGAGCCCGGTGTACTCCTGCGAGCCGCGCGCGGACCCGGCCGCGACGATGAGCGTTTCGGCGACGACGCCGAGTGTGACGGCGATGACGTAGTCGCGGACGGCCGGGCCGGGACGGCGAATGCCCATCACCCTGGCCACGAGCGCGGGGTTGGCGCTCGCCAGCGACTCGATCGCCACGCGCGAGAGGTCGAACTGCGCGAGGGCCGCGTCGAGCCAGTCGTCGCCGCCCGCGACCGCGGCTGCGAGCCGGTTCCGCGCTGCCGGCGGCGACTGCGCGAGCACCCGGTCGATGCCGAGCGTCGCCGCCCCGAGGCGGCGGTGGACGTGCTCCGGCTGCGCCGCGACCTCGAGGCGAAGGCCGTCCAGCGCGAACTCGGCGAAGACGGCGTCCTCGTCGTCGAGTCTGCCGCCGTGGAGGCTGAAGCCGTCGGCATCGCCGAACGCCCGCTCCATCACCCGGGCGAACGCCGGCAGGTCGACGGCGCGGCACACGATTTCGACCGGGGTGTCCGGGCCGGCCACGTCGAGCGGGTGTGCACCGACGACGGCCGGCTGGTACGGGGCGAGGACGTCCAGGAGCCCGCTCGCCAGGAGGCGCTCGTACCAGTCCGCCGTCACGACGCGAAGACTAGTGGTGTGGCCGGCAACGTTGGTGGTGTCGATGGCGAGCGAAAACCGAGCGATGCTAGGACGCAGGGAGCGCCAATACTGGAGAAGTATTGGTGCGACCGAGGACAACGCAGCGCGACGGTTTGCAGCCGCCAGAACCCGGCAAACGTTGCCGGTCGCATCACTAGATCGCCTGCTCCGAATGCCCGGGCTGGGAATGGGATAATCGTCGCGTGATCGACGCCGTTGTGATCGGGGGTGGGCAGGCGGGGCTGGCCGCGAGCTCCCACCTGCGTGCCCAGGGGATCGACCACGTCGTGCTGGAGCGCGGCCGGGTGGCCGAGACCTGGCGGACGAGCCGGTGGGACGGATTTCACCTGAACACTCCCAACTGGGCCACCCAGCTGCCGGGGATGGAGCCCCTCGACTCCGACCCGGATGGGTTCGCGCCGCTCGCCGAGGTCATCGCGATGCTCGAGGCGTACGCCCGGCACATCGACGCTCCCGTGCACACCGGGGCGCCCGTCTCGGCGCTCCGGCATCGGCGAACGGCGTTCGAGCTCGAGGCCGGCGATGAGACGATCCTCGCTCGGAGCGTCGTGGTGGCGACCGGGGCGTTTCAGCAGCCGACCACCCCTCCGGCCGTCGCCGGCGCGCCCGAAAGCGTTCTCCAGCTGCACACGTCCGCGTACCGGCGTCCGGGCGACCTGCCCGACGGGGGCGTCCTGATCGTCGGCAGCGGCCAATCCGGGTGCGAGATCGGACAGGAGCTGCTCGACGCCGGGCACGAGGTGCACCTGGCGCTCGGTCGCTGTGGCTGGGCTCCGCGCCGTTACCGCGGTCGCGAGCTGGTCCGGTGGTTGGTCGACGTCGGGTTGATGGACGAGACGGCCGACGTCCTCTCCTCGCCCGCCGCGCGCGTTGCCGGAAACGTGACCGTCTCGGGCGCCCGCGGCGGGGTCGACTGCAACCCCGTGGTCCTGGAGGCGGGGGGAGCCCACCTGCACGGACGGCTGACCGGCTTCCGGGACGGCCGCGCCGTCTTCGCCGACGATCTCGAGCCCGCGTTGGAGACAGGCCGCAACTTCGACCGCGATCTTCGCGCACGGTGCGACGAGTACGCGCGCCAGGCAGGTCTCGATCTGCCCGAACACGCGCCGATCGAGCCGCCGCGGCCGCGCGGCGCGCCCGTGCTCGAGCTGCCGCTGGACGGCGGCTCGGTCAACACGATCCTCTGGGCAAACGGCTTCCGGCCGGCCTTCGGCTGGATCGACGTGCCCGTCTTCGATGAGATGGGGTTCCCACGCGCGCGCCGCGGTGTTACCGACGTGCCCGGGCTCGTGTTCCTTGGCCTCCCCTGGCTGCACACGCGCCGGTCGTCGCTGCTCCTGGGCATCGGAGGCGACGCCGAGCACGTGGCCGGCGCGATCGCGTCGCACCTGGAGGGAGCCGTCCCGGCCTGACGGCGAACTCAGCCGGTGATGTCATCGGCCGGCTCGGGGAGCGCCGTCGCCGCCTCGCCGAGGATCCGGTGGAGGTCGGACTCGGTGATGAGCACCTTGCGGGCCTTGGATCCCTCGTAGCCGGAGACGATGCCGCGCCGCTCGAGCATGTCGATCAGCCGTCCGGCGCGGGTGTAGCCCACGCGCAGCCGCCGCTGGAGCAGCGACACCGACGCCGTCTGGTGCTGGGCGACGAGCCGGATCGCATCCTCCAGCACCGGGTCGTCGTCGGCGTCCAGGCTGCCGCCGTCGCCGGCGTCGACGGGCGCCTCGAGCAGCTCCTCCTCGAACGTCGGCTCGGCCTGGCGGCGGCAGGCCGCGACGATCTGGGTGATCTCGCCCTCGGAGATGAACGCGCCCTGCACGCGCTGGAGCTTGGACGTGCCGAGCGGCTTATACAGCATGTCCCCCTCCCCCAAGAGGGCCTCGGCGCCGTTCATGTCGAGGATCACGCGCGAGTCCGTCTGGCTCGAGACGGCAAAGGCGATGCGGGACGGGACGTTGGCCTTGATCATGCCCGTGATCACATCCACACGCGGGCTCTGCGTCGCCAGCACCAGGTGGATGCCGACCGCGCGGCTCTTCTGCGCGAGGCGGATGATCGTGTCCTCGACCTCCGCCGGCGAGACCATCATGAGATCAGCCAGCTCGTCGATGACGACGAGCACGTACGGGATCGGGTCCTGGCCGCGGGCGGTGCGGGCGGCGTTCCACTCGGGCAGGTTGCGGGCCTTGGCTGCCCCCATGAGCTCGTAGCGGCTGTCCATCTCGCGGACGATGTTCTGGAGCACGAGCGAGGCGTTCTTCATGTTGGTGACGACCGGCGTCAGGAGATGCGGGATCGCCTCGTAGTGGTTCAGCTCCACCCGCTTCGGGTCGACGAGGATCATCCGCACCTGATCGGGTGTCGCCCGCAGCAGGATCGACCCCAGGATGGCGTTGATGCAGCCGGACTTGCCCGAGCCCGTGGTACCGGCGATCAGGAGGTGCGGCATCCGGGCGAGGTCGCACGGGACGCCGTGCCCGGCGATGTCCTTCCCGAGCCACGCGGTGAGCGGGCTCGAGCCCTGGGGCGGATCCTGGAAGATGTCGCCCAGCGTGACCAGGTTGGCCGAGACGTTCGGGACCTCGACGCCGACGGCCTGCTTGCCCGGGATCGGTGCCAGGATGCGGATCTCGGTCGTCGCAAGCGCGTACGCGAGATCGTCGCGGAGCTGCGACACCCGGTTCACCTTCGTGCCGGAGGCGAGCTGAAGCTCGTAGCGGGTGACGCGCGGCCCCGTCACCTTGCCGATCACGCGGGCCTCGACGCCGAAGCTGGCCAGGGTCTCTGCCAGGATGCGCGCGATCCGCTCGTGGTCCTGGCTGCCGCCGCCGTTCCCGTTCGAGCGGGTGAGGATCGAGGCGGGCGGCAGCCGGTAGTGGACCCTGCTCGCCGGGGCCGCGGGGGCCGTGACGGCGATGACCGGGGTCGGCTCGTCCGTGGTGTCCTCCGGCTCGGCCACGGGAGGGGGCTCGGGCGGATGCTCGAGCTCCGGCACCTCACCGAAGAGGTCGGCGTAGACGCGGCTTCCGTCGAGCGGCGGCTCCTGCGGCGGCGCGCTGGGAACCGGCGTCAGCGCCGGGCGCCCGGCGGGGCGCTCGCGTACCCGCCGCCCCACCTCACCCGAGAACCTGGCGCCGGCCTCGGCGGCCCGTGCCACCTGCCGCCCCGAGTTGCGCATCAGCATGCCCACCGACGCGCCGGTCAGGAGGACGACGGCGGCCAGTGCCCCCAGGCCGACGACGATCGTCACCCCCACGTGGCCCACGAGGCCTGTGAGCGTCGACCGGGCGTAGGCGCCGATGACGCCGCCGTGGCGCTCGGCGGCGACCGTGTCGGGTGTGGAGAGGGCGAGGACGAGCGTGGCCATGCCGACGGCGGTCCCGGTGCGCAGCGGCCGGACGCGCCACAGGGTTGTCCGCAGGAAGACCGCCGCCCCGACGGCGACCAGGAGCGCGGGTACCACCGCGGTCGCCCGCCCCACCAGGAGCCGGAGCCCGGTGTCCAGCTTGAGGCCGACGACACCGCCGTTCCAGCCCAGGTACTCGACGAACCCGAGAAAGACGCCTGCGGCCAGGAGCGACCCGCCGACGAGGTCGGTTCGCTGCTCAACGGCAGAGCGGCTCGGCGCCCGTTTCCGCCGGGGGGTCTTTGAGCGGATGGGGGTCGTGCGCGGGCGCCGAGCCTTCCTGCGTGAACCAGCGGCGCGATGGGTCGGTCGCGTCGTTGCTCTGGCCATTGCCACGGGTGTTCGGCGCGGGGGGAACGTTCCCTGCCAACCCGCGACTTCTTAACACGTTCCAGGTATGGTGTGTGCGGTGCTGCGGGCAGTTCGGATCGGTGGGTGCATCATCGGAGGCTGGACGGTGCTGGGCGGGACCGCCCTCGCCGCCAACCCGCCCACCCCGACCTGGCAGACGAACGGCCAGGTGCGTTCGATCGCGTTCTCAAACGGCCGGATGTACGTCGCCGGCGAGTTCAGCACGGTCCGGCCCCCGGGCGCGCCGCTCGGGTCGTCCAAGTCCGTCGCCCGCCACAACATCGCCGCCTTCGACGCCAAGACGGGGGCGCTCAAGCGCTGGCACGTCGGCACCAACGGGCGCGTGTATTCGATCGCCGTCGTCGGCAATCGCATCTACCTGGGGGGCGACTTCACCGTCGTCGGCGGCAAGCGACGCCACCGCCTGGCGGCGGTCACGGTGCACGGGAAGGTGACGGCCTGGAACCCGGGCGCGGACGCGACCGTCAACGTCGTCAAGCCCGGCCCCAACGGCAACATCTTCGTCGGAGGCAGGTTCGGCCGCATCCACGGGCACCAGCGAACCCGGCTCGCCGAGATCTCGCCCGGCGGACGGCTGCGCACGTGGGCGCCGCGCGTCGCCCAGATCACCGGCTTCGCGTGCCCGCCCAGGTGCAGCCCTGTCGTCTTCACGATCGGGTTTTCGCCCGACGGGGGCACGGTGTACTTCGGCGGCCACTTCGGCAAGGTGGACGGGGCCGCGCGGAACGAGGCGGCTGCCGTGTCGCTGGCGCGGGGCCGCATCCTCCGCGCCTGGAACCCCAACATCTACGCGCCCGCCAACTGCCCGAGCTGCACGACCATCGAGACGAGCCGTGTCTACCACCTGATCGTGACCCGGTCGCGCATCTACACCTGCGGCGGCTACTGGAAGGTGAACGGGACACACACCTCCTACAACGTGTCCGCCTTCGACCCCGAGAGCGGCCGGCTCGACACGTCGTTCAACGGCCAGGACGACGGCGACACGCCGGGATGCGACCTGCGCGGCAACATCCTCTACGTCGGCGGCCACTTCAACGTCGCCGGGCCCGGGTGTACCCCCTCACACCAGAGCTCGTGTAGCACCCGACACCACGTGGCGGCCTTCAACGTCGACGGCAACTCGCTGCTCAGCTGGAACCCCGACGCGAACTCGAACCACGGCCTCCTGGTGATCCGGGCAGCCAGGAAGCATGCCGGGTTCGGCGGGTTCTTCACCCGGTTCGGCGGCAGGGATCAAGAGGGCGTCGCCCTGTACCGGCGCTCGCAGCTGCCGTAGCTCAGCCGGCCTGCACCTGCATCGCGCGGTAGAAGACGCAGCCGTTCCAGTCGAGCCGCTGCGAGCGGCCGTCGACGAGCGTGTCGAAGCGGAACACCTCGGGCAGAGGCCCCTCCGGCGTTGCCCACAGAAACCCGCCCGCCGACCGAGGCGCGAGCGGGATGCGCCCGTACGACTCCTCCTCCACGGCGAGCTCGCCGCGGCAGAGCGTCACGCGGCACGCGGGCAGCCACGGGTTGTGGGACCGGTAGAGGCTCGGGTGCGCCGCCCATTCGGGCGGGTGCCGAAACTCGGCCGGCCCCAGATAGCCCTCGGCCGGGTACCAGTCGTCGCCGGCCATGAGGTGGTCGACGCGGCCGTTGGTCCGGCCGAAGCGGACGAGCGTCTCGCTCAGCTCGGGGTGGTCGGTCGAGAACACGTCGCGGCCGAGCTCCTCGAGGCCGCCGTCGAATCCGCTACCCGCGATGCCCGAGTCGGTCACCGTGAACGGCCCGTACCGGCCGGTGTAGGGAACGAGATCCGGCTGCGGATCCGGCGGCGGATCCGGCAGCGCCGTCCCTTCCCTGGCCGCCCGTGCCAGCGCGAGCGCGTACTCCGCCAGCACGCGCGCGCCCTTCGGACCGTTCACGAGCGCGACGGCGCCGACGCCCGAATCGAGGTCGCAGAGCATGTTCGCCCGGTAGCCGACCATGCTCCCGGTGTGGCCGACCACCGTGTGGCCCTCGGTCCCGGTGATCGAGAGGCCGAGGCCGTACGGCGTCCCCTCGTCGTCGGGGAGCCCGTCGGTCATCTGGTCGAAGTCGGCCGGATCGAGCATGCCCTCGGCGCCGCGGCCGAGCAGGAGGCGCACGTACGCGGCCATATCGCCCGCCGTCGAGAGGACGCTCCCCGACGCGGCCTCGGACTCGACGAACGGCGCGGTCTCGAGGAGCATGGATCGGTACGGGGGCCGGTCTTGCGCGACGCGCTCGTGCCCGTCCGCCAGCGAGGCGCGGTGCCCGGCGGCGATGTGGGCCGACGACGCGTGCATGCCGAGCGGCTGGAGGATCCGGCGGCGGACGAGCTCGGGAAACGGCAGGCCCGCGCGCCGCTCAAGCGCCAATCCAAGCGCGTCGTAGCCGACGTTCGAGTACCAGAAGCGCGTCCCCGGCTCCCACAGCGTCTCTGCGCCGGCGAGGTCGGCGACGTGGGCGACCGACGACGGCCCGGCCTCTGTGCCTACCGGAAGGCCGGATCTGTGCATCAGGAGATGGCGAAGCCGGATCGGCCCGTGGCCCCCGCCGACTCGGAACCACGGCAGGTGCTCGGTGAGCTCGTCGTCCAGGGAGAGCACGCCTTCGCGCCCGAGCTGGAGGGCGCAGATGGCCGCGAACGACTTCGAGATCGACCCGATCTGGAGCAGATGATCGGCCGTCAGCGGCGTTCCGGCGATGTTCGCGTGCCCGGCGACGACCACCGTCTCGGCCCCCGCCCAATCCGTGACGGCCGCCGCGACGCCGACGGTCTCGCGCGCCATGATCCGCGCCTCGGCGAACGCACGCAGCCGTGCCTCGGCCTCTGGTGTGAGGAGCGGGCGTTGATCCGGGTGCGCTGTCACGACGGCCTACGCCCTCGGCGGCTGGTGGTCTCTCGGGTGGTAGCGGCCGGGGGGTGCCAGGATGAATCCTGGCACCAGTCGAGGCGTGACCCATCGAGGGTCACACCTCGACCACGACCGGGAGCACCATGGGCCGCTTCCCGGTCGTCTCGGAGACGAGCTCCGCCAGGGCGTCGTGCAGCTCCTGCTGGACCAGGTGCACCTCGGTCGTGCGATGAGCCTGGCACTCGGCCAGAACGCGAGCGACGGCCTCGCGCGCCTGCTCGAGCAGGAGCGCGCCGTCGTCCTCCGAGGCGGCGAAGCCGCGCGCGATCACCTCCGGCTCGGCGATCGGCTCGGCCGAGTCGGCCGCGATCGTGGCGACGACGATCAGGACGCCGTCCGAGGCGAGGTGGCGGCGGTCGCGCAGCACGACGTCACGCACGGACCCGACGTTCATGCCGTCGACGAGCGTCGTTCCGGCGGGCACCTGGCCGACCACGCTCAGCCCATCGCCGTCGAGCTCGAGGACGGTACCGTTCTCGGCGATGCGGACGGCGTGGGCGGGGACGCCGGCCGCCTCGGCCAGGCGCGCATGGGCCTGGAGCATCCGGTACTCGCCGTGCACCGGCATGAAGGCGCGCGGGCGCACGGTGCGGAGCATCGTGGAGAGGTCGGCGGCGGCTGCGTGCCCGGATGCGTTCACGTACGCCGTGTCCTCGGTGAGCACGGTCGCGCCCAGGCGGCAGAGGCGGTTCACGGTCTCGTGCACCTTCACCTCGTTTCCGGGGATGGCGCGGGCGGAGACGACGACCGTGTCGGTGTGGGTGATCTGCACCGCGGGATGGTCGCCGAACGCGATCCTCGTCAGGGCCGAACGGGGCTCCCCCTGGCTGCCGGTGCAGATGATCACGGTTTCGTGCGGCATGAACTCGTCGAGCCGGCGGGCCTTCACGAGGAGGTCGTCCGGGACCGTCGCGTAGCCGAGGTTCCGGGCGATGTTCAGGTTGCGGTTCATCGACCGGCCAATGACTGAGACGATCCGGCCGCCGGCCGCGGCGGTGTCGATCACCTGCTGGATCCGGTGGATGTGCGACGCGAACGAGGTGACGATGACGCGGCCCGGCGCCGAGCGAATGATCTCGCGCAGGGCCGCGCCGACGGTGCGCTCCGACGGCGTCTGCCCCGCGCGCTCCGCGTTCGTGGAGTCGGCCAGAAGGAGCGCGACGCCGGACTCCCCCAGCCGGCCCAGCCGGTCGAGGTCGGTCGTGCGGCCGTCGATCGGCGTGTCGTCGAGCTTGAAGTCGCCCGTGTGGACGATCGCCCCGTGGTCGGTGTGAAGCACCACCGCAACCGCGTCGGGCACCGAGTGGGTGACGCGCGCGAACTCGGCGTCGAACGGGCCGATGCGCGTCCTTCCGCCCTCGGGGTCGACCTCGACCAGGTCCGTGTGCTGCAGGAGGCCGTGCTCGTCGAGCTTCGACTTCACGAGTCCCAGCGTGAGGCGGGTGCCCCACACCTGGGCGTCGGTGCCGATCTCACGGAAGAGGTACGGCAGCGCCCCGATGTGATCCTCGTGGCCGTGGGTGAGCACCACGGCGTCGAGCCGGCCGGAGTTCTCGGCGATGTAGGAGAAGTCGGGCAGCACGAGGTCGATGCCGAGCATCTCGGAGCGCGGGAACGAGAGCCCGGCGTCGATCAGGATCATGCGCCCGTCGCGCTCGAAGGCGGTCATGTTCTTGCCCACCTCGCCCAACCCGCCCAGCGGGATGATCCGGACCGGGCCTGGCATCGGTCAGGCTCTCGCCAGGATGCCTGCGGCCTCGAGGGCGGCGGCGACCGCCTGCGTCTCGTCGGCGTCGGCCTCGACGAGCGGCAGCCGGAGGCCGCCGGCCTCCAGCCCGAGCAGGTTCAGGGCGGCCTTGATCGGGATGGGGTTGGTCGTGACCGCGAGCGCCGCGTACAGGCCGCGCAGGGACTCGTCGACGGATCGCGCCGCCTCGATGTCGCCCTGGTGGGCGAGTTCGATCATGTGCCGGATCTGGCGGCCGGCGACGTGCGAGGCGACGCAGATGCCGCCGGCGCCACCGAGCTCCAGGAACGGCATGACCAGGTCGTCGTTCCCCGCGTAGAGGGTGAGGCCGGTCTCATCGACGATCCGCCGGGCCTGGTCGAGGTCCGGCGTGGCCTGCTTGACCGCGACGACGTTCGGGATCCGCGCCAGCTCGCCCAGGAGGTCAGGCTCCAGGTTGAGCACGACCCGCTGGGGGATGTTGTAGAGGACGACCGGACGGCCCTCCGCCGCCTCGGCCACGGCTCCGAAATGGGCCAGGATGCCGGCCCGCGGCGGCTTCGAGTAGTAGGGCGTCACGGCCAGGATCCCGTCGATGCCGAGCGCGAGCGCCGAGCGGGTGAGCGCGACCGAGTGGTGCGTGTCGTAGGTGCCGGTGTTGGCGACGACGGCAGTCCCGGCGCCGACCTCCGAGACCACCGCCTCGAGCAGGTCGAGCTTCTCGCGATCCGTGACCGTCGGCCCCTCGCCGGTGGTGCCGCACACGACGATCCCGTCCGAGCCGGTGTCGGCCAGGTGCCGGGCGATCCGCCGCGCCGCCGCCAGGTTCACGGACCCATCGGCCGCAAACGGCGTAACCATCGCCGTGAGCAGGGATCCGAGCGGCGTGCGCACAGGCGGAGTGTACCGGAGCACGGAAGCTATGCTCTCGGGCTCATGGCAGGCCGAATCGAGGCAATCCACGTCCGTCCCACCCACGATGCGGAGGCGACCGCGGCCCCGCGGGCGCACCTCCGGGCCGGGATGGGGCTCGAGGGCGACCGCTACTACGCCGCGCCCGGTGCCGGGCCGGGCGAGGCGCTGACCCTGATCGAGGCCGAGGCGCTCGAGGCGCTCGCGGCCGAGACCGGGATCCGCCTCTCTGCAGCGGACTCGCGCCGCCAGCTTCTCACCCGGGGCGTCGGGCTGAACGACCTGGTCGGCCGCGAGTTCTCGGTCGGCGGCGTACGCTGCCTCGGGGTCGAGCTGTGCGAGCCGTGCGAGCACCTCCAGTCGCTCACCCAGCACGGCGTTCTGCGCGGCCTCGTGCACCGCGGCGGCCTCAGGGCGGACGTCCTGGCCGACGGCGAGATCGCGGTCGGCGACCCGGTTCAGGCGCTCGCGTAGTCGAGGAGCGCCGCGCCGCGGCTGACCGCGGCGTCGACGAGCGCGTCCATCTCGGCCGCCTCGGTGCGGTGGTTGGTGATGCAGGCGCGCAGGCAGTAGCGGCCGCGCAGGACCGCGTTCGACGGAAACGTGCGCCCGTCGCGGCGGATCTCGGTCATGAGCCGCTCGTTCAGGGCGTCGAGGCGGGCCTCGTCGGCGACCGCCGCGGGCGCGTACCGGAAGCAGGCGATCGAGAGGATGACCGGGCACATGGGCTCGAGATCGGGATGGGCGCGGACGCGGTCGTCGAGGTAGCGGACGAGGTCGACGTCGTGGGCGATGCGGCGGCCGTAGGCGGCCGTGCCGTGGGCGGCGAGCGACATCCAGACCTTGAGCGCCTGGAACCCGCGCGACCACTGCGGCCCGAGCTCGCCGATGTTCACGCCGCGTCCAGAGTGCTCGGCGTCCTCGCGCACATACGCGGCGTCGATGGAGAAGCTGCGCGCGAGGGTCGCGACGTCGCGGACGAGGAGGCTCGCGCTTGACTGCGGCGTGTAGAGCCACTTGTGCGGGTCGAACGCGATCGAGTCGGCCCGCTCGATGCCGCACAGCAGCGGCCGCAGCGCCGGCGCGAAGGCCGCCGCCCCGCCGTAGGCCGCGTCGACGTGGAGCCACAGGCCGTGGTGATCGCAGAGATCGGCGACCTCCGGGAGCGGGTCGATGGCCCCCGTTGCGGTCGTGCCCGCGGTCGCGACGACGGCGAAGGGATGCAGGCCCTGGGCGAGATCGTCCTCGACTGCGCGTTCCAGCACGTCGACGCGCAGCCGAAAGGCGTCGTCGGTCGGGATCGCGCGGACTGCACGCTCGCCCAGCCCGAGCATGTCCGCCGCCTCGGCGATGGTCGCGTGGGCCTCCTCGGAGGCGTAGAGGACGAGCCCCATCCCGCCCACACCGTCGCGTCGGGCGTCGCCGGATGCGCGAGCGTCCCGGGCGGCCTTGAGCGCCGTGAAGTTGGACGCCGCGCCGCCGCTCGTGATCAACCCTCCGGCGCCGTCCGGGAGCCCGAAGACGCCTGCCATCCACCGCATCAGGTGAAGCTCGAGCTCGCTCGCCGCCGGCGAGAGGCTCCACCCGCCCACGTTCGGGTTGAGGCCCGCGGCGAGCAGGTCGGCCGCGGCCCCGGGGACCGTGCCCGAGCCCGAGATGTAGGCGAGGAAGCCGGGATGGCCGCACTGCGCCGAGTGCTCGAGCACCATCGGCCGCAGGAGCGAGGCGATCTCGGAGACGGGGAGCGGCTCCTCGGGGATGGGGAGCGCCATCCGGGCGGCCACCTCCCCGGCCGGTGCGATCGGCGAGACCGGCATCGACCGCATCCGCTCGAGCAGCTCGCACCAGAGGCCGAGCATCGCTTCGGTGACCTCGCGGGCCCGGCCGGCGTCCCAGTCAAGATCGGGGACGGGCTGCGGCCGGGTCACAGGAGCGGCTCCAGCCCGAGGGTGAGGCCCGGCGGCAGCTCGCAAATCCGGCGGATCGCCAGGAGGACGCCGGGGACGAACGCGTCGCGGGAGGTCGTGTCGTGGCGGATCGTGAGCGTCTGTCCGGGCCCTCCGAAGATCACCTCCTGGTGGGCGACAAGGCCGGGCAGCCGCACGGAGTGGATCGGCGGATCCCCGCCGATGCGACGGGCGGTGGCGAGCGCGGTCCCCGACGGCGCGTCGCGCTTCGTGTTGGCGTGGAGCTCGACGATCTCGCACCGCTCCATCAGCCGGCCCGCCTCCTCGGCGAAGCGCATCATCAGGATCGCGCCGAGCGCGAAGTTGGCGGCATGGAGGAGTTGGATGCCCCGCTCTGCCGCGCGGCCGCCGTATTCGGCCAGCATGTCGGGCGCGAGGCCCGACGTGCCCAGGACGAGCGGGACGCCGGCGGCAATCGCGGCGTCGCAGGCATGGGAGGCCCCGTCGGGGGTGGTGAAGTCGACCGCGACGTCGGCCCCGCCGGCCAGCGCGTCCGTCAGGCTGACGCCGAGGGAAGGCGCCGCTCGTGCGGTGAGCTCGAGCTCGGGATCGGCCCCGATCGCCTCGGCGACTAGGAGGCCGACCTTGCCTGTTGCGCCGGAGAGCGCGACCCGGATCACGGCTCGCGATGGTAGCCGTCGTGGTCGAGGAATGCGGAGAGGAGCCGATAACCAGCCCGCCGGTCTTCGCGTCAGCCCACGCCATGCGGGCCATCGAGGCGATCTACGCGCACGCCAGGCGTCGCGCCGGACAACTGGGAGGCATCCGCATGCCCGGGATCGCCTGAGCCGGCAGGACTCGCTGCAAAACTGGTGCCTGACCCCGTTTCTGCGCCGGTCAGACGAGCGCCGGGTTGAGCGCGGCCAGCGCCTCGGCGAACCGTTCCTGGCTAGGGCCAATGCCGGCTGCCGAGAGCCGCTCCGGGGCGAAGAACTGGCGGGCGAGGGCGGCGATCGCCTCCGGCTCGACCGAGTCGATCTCGGCGCAGATCCGGTCGAGCGACAGGAGCTCGGTGTCCGTCAGCACGGACTTCCCGAGCCTGCTCGCGCGGTTGGACGTGGACTCCATGGAGAGCATGATCCGCCCCTTCAGGTTCTCCTTGGCGCGGTCGAGCTCCGCCCGGTCGAAGTCCCCCTCCCCCATTCGCCGGAACTGGTCGGCGATGATGTGCACGCACTCGACGAGGTTGTCCTCGCGGGTGCCTACGTACACGCCGACGGTTCCGGTGTCGGCGTACTGGGAGGCGTACGTGTAGACCGAGTACGCCATGCCGCGCTGCTCCCGGATCTCCTGGAAGAGGCGCGAGCTGGCCGAGCCGCCAAGCATCGCGTCGAGGAGCGACGCGGCGAACCGGCGGCGGTCGGACCGCGGCACGCCGAGGCCGCCGAGGCAGACGTGGAACTGCTCGGTGTCCTTGCGCTGGAAGAGCGAGCGCGGCGTGGCCTCGCCGACCCATACCGGCCGCACGCCGGCGCCGGTGCCGGGGATCCGCGAGAGCGGCGCGAAGCGCGTCTCGATGGCGTGGGCGAGCGGCTCGTGGTCGAGGTTCCCGGCCGCGGCGACGACGATGTTGGGGCCGACGTAGCGGGCCCGGTGGTACGCCCGCATGTCGTGCGGAGCCGCCCCGGAGATGACCTCCGCCGAGCCGATGACCGGGCGCCCGAGCGGATGGTCGCCGAAGACGGCCTGGGCGATCAGGTCGTGCACCAGATCCTGCGGCGTGTCGTCGTACATGGCGATCTCCTCGAGTACGACGTCCCGCTCGGAGTCCATCTCGGCCGCGTCGAACTGCGGCTGGAGCAGCATGTCGGCCATCACGTCGAGCGCCGTCTCGAGGTGGGCGTCGAGCACGCGGCAGTAGATGACCGTGTACTCCTTCGCCGTCGCGGCGTTGAGCTCGCCTCCCAGCCCGTCGAAGATCTGGGCGATCTCCATCGCCGAGTAGCGGGCCGATCCCTTGAAGAGCAGATGCTCGATGAAGTGTGAGATCCCGGCCTGCTCCGGTGTCTCGTCCCTGCTCCCCGCGCCGATCCAGATTCCGATCGCGACCGAGCGCACCGACGAGACCCGCTCGGTGACGATCCGCTCACCGCCGTCGAGCGTTGTGACCGTGTAGCGCTGCACGGGCGCGGATCGTAGCGCCGCGCTCACGGCCTCGTCGACAGCGACACGGCGAAGTTGCCTCCCGGGTCGGTGTGCCAGCTCGCCAGCTCGAGCCCGGCCCCGGCGAGCTCGGCCTCGACCCCCGACCGGCGGAACTTGGCCGAGATCTCGGTGAGGATCTCCTCGCCGGCCGCGAGCTCCACCCGCATGCCGAGACCGGCGACCGTCACGGTCTGGGCGATGCGCGTGCGGACGCGGATGTCGACCAGCTCCCGCTCGGCGTCCCATCGCGGCACGTGCTCGAACTCGGCCACGGCGAAGTTCGCGCCGAGCCGCTCGTTCACCACCGCGAGGACGTTTCGCGAGAACGCGGCCGTCACGCCGAGAGCGTCGTCATAGGCGGGCAGGATGCGCTCGGGCGCCTTGACGAGATCCGTCCCGAGGAGCAGCGAGTCGCCCGGCTCGAGCGCTCGCGCGACCGCGGCGAGGAAGCGCGCCCGGGCGTCCGGCTCGAGGTTCCCGATCGTGCTCCCCAGGAACGCGACGAGCCGCCCGCCTCCGGGCGGAAGCGAGTCGAGGTGACGCTCGAAGTCGGCCACGACCGCGTGGACTGCCACTCCGGGATAGGCGGCCGCGATTGCCGCCGCCGCGCCCCGCAGGGTGCCCTCGTCGACGTCGAACGGGACGAACTGCTGGAGGAGCCCCTCGCCCCCCATCGCGTCGAGCAGGAGGCGGGTCTTCTCGCTCGTCCCGGATCCGAGCTCGATGAGCGTGGTCGCGCCCGCCGCGCGGGCGATGGCCGGGGCGTGGTCGACCAGGATGCTCCGCTCGCACCGCGTCAGGTAGTACTCCGGCAGCCGCGTGATCGCCGAGAAGAGTGCCGAGCCGCGCTCGTCGTAGTGCCATTTCGGCGAGAGCCGCTTCGGCGTCGAGGCGAGGCCGGTGCGGACGTCCTCGCGCAACGCCCGCTCGAGGTCGCCGGGCCCGAGTCGGACGTCGATCGTGTAGGCGTTCGGCACGGGGGTGCGCAACTGGGAGGTCAGGCACCGCAATTGCGTGCCTGACCCCGCAATTGCGTGCTTAGCGGCGGCGGCCCCGGTCGCGGCCGCCGCGGTCGCGCGGCGGCCGGTCCTCGCGCGGGGGCGGCGGCGTCGCCTCCGCGACCTGCACGAGCTCCTCGGGCAGGAGCTCGTTCTCGCCGGCGATCTTGGCGAGGAGCGTGAGGCCGATTCGGCCGCGGTCCTTGTCGACCTCGACCACCACGACGCGCACGGTGTCGCCGCGGTCGAGCACCTGGGCGGCCGACTGGAGCCGGTGCCCCTTGGGCAGGATCCGGCTCACATGGAGGAGGCCGTCGACGCCCTTCCGCAGCTCGACGAAGGCCCCAAACTCGGCGATCTTGACCACCTTGCCGGTGTACTCGTCGCCGACCTCGACCTCCTTGGTCATGGCCTCGATCGCGGCGCGGGCCTGGTCGGCCAGCTCGCCGTTCGTGCCGTAGATGCGGATCGTGCCGTCCTCCTCGATGTCGATCTGCACCTCGTAGTCGGCCTCGAGCGCACGGATCGTCTCCCCGCCCTTGCCGATGACCATGCCGATGAAGTCCGGCGGGATGCGCGTCGAGGTGATGCGCGGCGCATGCGCGGCGAGCTCCGTCCGCGGCTCGGCGATGGCCTCGCGCATCTTGGAGAGGATGTGCAGCCGCGCGTCACGCGCCTGCGCCAGCGCCGTCCGCAGGATCTCGGTCGTGACGCCCGTGATCTTGATGTCCATCTGGAGCGCGGTCACGCCCTGATCGGTTCCGGCGACCTTGAAGTCCATGTCGCCGAGGTGGTCCTCGGCGCCCTGGATGTCGGTCAGGATGACGTAGTCGTCGCCCTCCTTTATGAGGCCCATCGCGATCCCCGCCACGGGGGCCTTGATGGGCACGCCG
This sequence comes from Gaiellales bacterium, assembly GCA_035639615.1. Taxonomy (GTDB): domain Bacteria; phylum Actinomycetota; class Thermoleophilia; order Gaiellales; family JAICJC01; genus JAICJC01. The sequence goes on from DASQXS010000167.1 coordinate 39,055, forward strand.
GCGTCCATCAGCGAGAGCGTCGAGCCGCAGACTGAGGCCATCGACGACGAGCCGTTCGACTCCAGGATCTCGGACACGAGCCGCAGCGTGTAGGGGAAGTCGGCCACGGGCGGGATCACCGGCACGAGCGCCCGCTCGGCGAGCGCGCCGTGGCCGATGTCGCGCCGCTTCGGCCCGCGCATGAACCCGGTCTCGCCGACGCAGAACGGCGGGAAGTTGTAGTGGTGGATGTAGCGCTTCGTCTCGTCCAGCGACAGGTCGTCGATGCGCTGCTCCTCCTTCGCCGTCCCCAGCGTGCACAGGGTGAGCGCCTGCGTCTGTCCGCGGGTGAACAGCGCCGAGCCGTGCGTCCGCGGCATGACGCCGACGGAGCACGCGATCGGGCGGATCTCGGTCTCGGAGCGCCCATCGGGGCGGCGCTTCTCGACCGCGATCTTGCCGCGGACGGTCTCCTTATAGAGCTTGTCCGCCGCGGCCACAACCGCCGCCCGCGCAGCCGGCTCGAGCACGCCGCGCCCGCCGCCGTCCGCCTCGGCCCGGGACGGGAAGCCGAGCTCGATCCGGTCGGCGATGTCGTCGATGAGCGCGTGCCGCTTGGCCGACTTCAGCTCCTTCGAGTCCTGCTCGGCGTCGGTGAGGGCGCGCACCGCGTCGCCGAACTGCTCCCTCACCGCCGGGTATACGGCGGTCTCGCGCGCCTCGGAGAGGAGCTGCGCAAGGCCGAACTGCACCCGCTGGCGCTGGAGGACGTCGGAGTCGGTGGAGGCCCCGGTCACGGCCGGGACCTCGGCCGCGAGCAGCGTCTCGGCCTGCGCCGCGAGCGTGCCGAGGCCGCCCTCGCCAATCGCCGCCTGCAGCCGGGGCGCGTACTTGGAGCGCAGTGACTCGGTCACCGCGCCGTCCGCCCACTTCGGCAGACCGGCCCGGTCGGCCAGCTCGATCTGGAGCTGGCACAGCTTGCGGATCTCGGCGTGCGCGAGCTCGAGCGCGTCGATCAGCTCCTCCTCGCTCACCTCGTCCGCGCCGGCCTCGACCATCGTGATCGCCTCGGGCGTCCCGCAGACGATCAGGTCGAGGGTCGAGTCCTTCAGGTCGGGCAGCGTCGGATTGACGACGAGCTGACCGTCGAGGCGGCCGATGCGCACCGCCCCCACCGGGCCCAGGAACGGCATCGGCGAGAGCATGAGCGCCGCCGAGGCGCCGTTGATCGCCAGGATGTCGTGCGGGTGTACCTGGTCGGCCGAGAACGTGGTGACGATCACCTGGACCTCGTTCTTGTAGCCCTTCGGCCAGAGCGGCCGGATCGGCCGGTCGACCATGCGCGCCGTCAGGATGGCCTTCTCGCCGGCGCGGCCCTCGCGCTTGAAGAAGCCGCCCGGGATCTTGCCCGCGGCGTACATCTTCTCCTCGACGTCGACCGTCAGGGGGAAGAAATCGGCCCCCTCACGGCCCTCGGTGCGGCCGACGGCGGTGGCAAGCACCACCGTCCCCTCGTGCTTGACCAGCACCGCTCCGTGGGCCTGCTTGGCGACGGCGCCGGTCTCGAATGCGATGTCCTTGCCACCGATGGTGACGGTGAGGCGGGTTGCCTCCGGCTCGACTGCAATGCTCATGTCTCTCTCTTCTCTCCTCCGGCCCGCCTACCGGCGCAGGCCCAACTCCTTGATGAGTGCCCGGTAGCCCTCCAGGTCATGCTTCTGCAGGTACGTCAGAAGCCGCCGCCGGCGGCCGACCAGCTTGAGCAGGCCGCGACGGGAATGGTGGTCGTGCTTGTGCACCTTCAGGTGCTCGGTGAGCTCGCTGATCCGCTGGGTCAGAAGGGCGACCTGGACCTTCGTCGATCCGGTGTCCTTCTCGTTCGAGCCGAACTTCTGGATCAGCTCGCTCTTCTGCTCCTGGGTGAGCGGCATGCGCTCATCCTCCTTGCCTCGAATGGTCGAGTCGCCGACATCCCAGACTGCGCGGGCAAGACGCGCCTGTCCGCGGTGCGGCCGGTAGGCAGGGTAGCAGGGACACCGGCTGGGGCCGGCGCGCGCATCCGGGGCTCAACCCTCCAGCACGAACATGCCGACCGGATGGCCCTCGTGGACGACGTCGCGCTCGTACACCATGCCGATCCGTCGGGCGACCGCCTGGGAGGCGAAGTTGGTGTGGTCGATGAGCGACACGAGCCGGCCCAGGCCCAGCTCGTCGCGGGCGTGATCACGGACGGCGGCGGCAGCCTCGGTCGCGTACCCGCGGCCCCACCACGGCCGGCCGAGCAGGTAGGCGATCTCGTGCTCGGGGCCGTGGATCAGCTCCTGGCGGATGATCCCGCACCGGCCGATGAGCGTGTTCTGCTCCCGGAGCGCGATCCCCCACATGCCGAACGGCTGCGACTCGTACTCCTCGATCATCCATCCCAGCCGCGTCGCGGCGTCCTCGCGCGTGCGCGGGCCGCCCAGGAAGCGCATGACCTCGGGGTCGGCGTACATCTCCGCGAGCGCGTCGAGATCGTCGTCGCGGAAGCGGCGGATCGTCAGGCGGTCCGTCACGAGGACCGCGTCGGTTGCGGAGCCTCGGTCGCGCATGCTCCGATACGCTAGATCACACGGGGGGAGCAGGCTCCCCCCGTGGGCCCCCCACATCACCATGGGACGTTCGTGCGAGGAGGGGAGCCGAGCTCCCTCCTCAGGCGCTCGAGCCGGATCGCCTCTGGTACGCGCCGACGATGCCGTCGGATACGCTTGCGCCGTGAGCACCGCTGTCGTGACAGGTGGGGCGGGATTCCTCGGGTCCCACCTGTGCGAGTTCCTGCTCGAGCGGGACTGGCGCGTCATCTGCATGGACAACCTGGACACCGGCAGCCTCGAGAACATCGAGGGGCTGCGCGGCGACACGTTCGACTTCCGCTACCACAACTGCGTCGAGTTCATCGCGGTCGAGGAGACGGTCGACGCAGTGTTCCACCTCGCCTCGCCGGCGAGCCCGGTCGACTACCTGCGCCTGCCCCTCGCGACGCTGCAGGTGGGCTCGTACGGCACGCACAACGCGCTTGGCCTGGCCAAGTTCAAGCGGGCGCGCTTCCTGCTTGCGTCGACGTCCGAGGTCTACGGCGATCCCGAGGTGCATCCGCAGCGGGAGGAGTACTGGGGGAACGTGAACCCGGTCGGCCCGCGCGGGGTTTACGACGAGGCCAAGCGCTACGCCGAGGCGATGACGATGGCCTACCACCGCCAGCAGGGCGTGGACACCCACATCGCCCGCATCTTCAACACCTACGGGCCGCGGATGCGCCAGCACGACGGCCGGGCGATCCCCACGTTCCTGCGCCAGGCGCGGGAGGGGAAGCCGCTCACCGTCTTTGGCGACGGGTCGCAGACACGCTCGTTCTGCTACGTCGACGACCAGATCGAGGGCCTGTTCCGGCTGGCGATGAGCGACGAGCACCTGCCGGTCAACATCGGGAACCCGGGCGAGATGACGGTGCTCGAGCTGGCCGAGCGGATCCGCGCGATCACCGGGACCGGTTCCGAGATCGTCTTCGAGGGCCTTCCGACCGACGATCCCAAGGTGCGCCAGCCGGACATCACCCGGGCCCGCGAGATCCTCGGCTGGGAGCCGAAGGTGTCGCTCGACGACGGGCTGCGGCGAACGCTGGAGAGCTTCGGCTTCACGCCGCCTCGGCCGGTCGCCGCGTGACGTGATCAGGCGGCGAGCGTCGCCGGAATCGGGTCGCGCGGCGCTGCGCCGAGCGCGGTGACTGGCGCGGGCTCCGCCGCCGGGCGCACCTCGCGCCGGAGATCTGCAAACGAGAGGCCCTCGTAGGCGAGGAAGAGGCCGCCGACCGCGAGGCTGAGCACGGCCTCGACGCCCTGGAGAGCGAGCCCGAAGGCGGCCGCCGCCTCCGCGTGGACTCCGAACGGCGCCAGCGCGGCGACGACCGCGGCGGAGAAGACGCCCACGTTCCCCGGGACCAGCGGGACCGCGCCGACGAGCGTCGATGCGACGAACACCGCACACGCTGCCGCGACCGAGTGCGGAAGCGAGAAGGCCTGGAGCGTCAGCATGATGCCGGCGAGCTGAAACGCCCACGACACGGCGCCCAGGCCGAGGGCGGCGAGGCCGCGGTCCGGGCCGGCGAAGGCGGCCCGCGCGTGTCGAAGCGTCTCCGCCGCCGCTGGCCCGAGCGGGCCCGGGATCCGGGCCGCCAGGCGCTCGAGGCGAGCCGCGAGCACCCAGGCGGCGATCACGCATGTCGAGAGGGCAGCCAGCGTGGCGGCCGCCCATGCCGGCACCGCCGCGGTCGCGAGCGCGCTCGCGCCTGCCACCACGACGAGGGCCGCCACGAGTACGACCTGCTCGGCTGCGAGCGACCCGGCGAGCGCGGTGGCGCCCACCTCGAGGCCGCGGCGACGGGTCGTCCGCCCGACCACGGCGAGCTTCGCGACCTCGCCCAGCCGGGCCGGGAGGGCGGTGTTGAAGAGGAAGCCGATGAAGAC
>DASQXS010000168.1:0-20201 GCA_035639615.1 Gaiellales bacterium
TTCCCGCCGCCCCCGCCGGCGTTGGTCGACCCGCCGCAGGCGGCCGCGATCAGCGCCAGGCCGGCGACGCCCAGCGCCTCACGCCGGCTCACCCGCCGGCCCGCAGCGTCGTTCACCTCGCGGTGCAGGTAGTCGAACTTCCGCCGCATCGAGCGCGGCGCCAAAACGTTCAGGGAATCACGCGGGTCCGTCACGGGGGCTCCTCCGAGGTGTCTGCATCGCCGAGCAGGTGCGGGGCGGCTTCGTCCCAGCGCACTGCGATCTGGTCTCCGGGGTGGATGGTGTCGAGGGCGGGGTCGGCGCTCGCGCGCTGCTCGCGCACGACGACGCTGGCCCCGTTCTTGAGGGTCGCGACCACCTGCACCTGGTCGCCGAGATACATCTTCGTCAGGACCTCGCCCGCCGCCGTGTTGGCGGTGCCGTCGGGCGGGCCCGGGTGGGCGACCATCCGCTCCGGCCGGATGCCGACGCGAACGCGCCGGCCGCGGGCGGTGTCGCCGCGGCCGCGGATCACGACGCCGGCGCCGGCATCGACCGCGAACCCGCCGTCGGCCGCCTCGACGACGTCGCCGTCCACGAAGTTCATGTCGCCGATGAAGTCGGCCACGAAAGGCGTCAGCGGGTGGTCGTAGATCCGGCGCGGCTCGTCGAGCTGCTCGACCACCCCGTTCGACATCACGGCCACCCGGTCCGACATGGAGAGCGCCTCCTCCTGGTCGTGGGTCACGTAGATGAAGGTGATCCCGACCTGGTCCTGGATGCGCTTGAGCTCGATCTGCATCTCCTTGCGGAGCTTCAGGTCGAGGGCGCCGAGCGGCTCGTCGAGGAGGAGCACGCGCGGGTTCATGACGAGGGCGCGGGCCAGGGCGACGCGCTGCTGCTGGCCGCCGGAGAGCATCGACGGTCGGTGCTTGTCGCGGCCCGTCAGCCGCACCAGCTCGAGCGCCTCCCCGGCCCGCTGGTGGCGCTCGCGCTTCCCCACCTTGCGCTGCTTCAGCCCGTAGGCGACGTTGTCCAGGATCGACATGTGCGGAAAGAGCGCGTACTGCTGGAAGACCGTGTTCACGTCGCGCTTGTAGGGCGGCGTGCCGGCAACGTCGATGCCCCCGATCAGGACCTCGCCCTCGTCCGGCTGCTCGAAGCCGGCGATCATCCGAAGCGAGGTCGTCTTCCCGCACCCGGACGGGCCCAGGAGCGACAGGAACTCACCCTTGCGGACGCGGAGGCTGACCGCGTTCACCGCGACGAGGGAGCCGAACCGCTTGGTGACGGCGCGAAACTCGACGTCGACGTCGTCGCCGGCCACGGCGGCGCCGGCGGGCTGGGTCGTCGTCGTGGCGGAGCTCATGGCGGAAGGGCCTTCACGAGACGGTGCCCAGCGTATATCGTGTGCGGCGGGCATGTCAACTTCGGATATCGAAGATGCAGGGCGCCGAAATGCAGGATTTCGCGCCGACGGGGTGCCGCGCATGGACGCCGTCAACCGGCGCATCATCGAGATGCTCCAGGTCGCGGGCCGGTCGCCGTTCACTGTCATGGCGCGCGAGCTCGGCATCTCCGAGACGGCGGTGCGTGCGCGGGTGAACGCGCTGATGGACGCCGGGGTGCTCGACGTCGTCGCCGTCACGAACCCGCTCAAGCTCGGGTTCGATGTGATGGCGCTTGTCGGCGTGCAGGTCCAGAGCGACCTCGATCGGATCGCCGGCGAGGTGTCCGCGTGGCGGGAGACGAGCTACGTCGTCCTCACGTCCGGGAGCTACGACCTCCTGGTCGAGGTGGTGTGCGAGCACAACCGCCACCTGCTCGAGCTGGTGCAGCGCATGCGCGAGATCGAGGGAGTGAAGTCGACCGAGACCTTCATGTACCTCGACATGGTCAAGATGACCTACGCCTGGGGAACCCGGTGAATCAACGGAGTCAGACTCGTCTCATTCAGGCGCCGCAGCCCCTGGGCTCCGCCATCGGATACGCGCCGAGCCGAGGGCAGCGAGCGCGAGCGCCGCGCCCGCGCCCCAGAGGAGCTCGGCGCGCAGTGGATGGAGGCGATGCGGGGAGGGGCAACGCGCACAGGTAGCCGTGCGGGCAGGCCGGCCACGGCGACATCATCCGCCACGTCACGACTCCGGCGGCGAGGAGCGCGACGGCTCCAACTGCGAGGAGTGCCGGCACGAGCCATGGGCGCACAATCCACACCTGCACGAGAAGAGCCTAGCCGGCGATCCTCTGATGCACAGTCGGGGTGAGGACCATGGCTGGCCGTGCATGAAATGAGCCTGGCTCATTTCATGCACCCGGGTTCCCACGGGCAGCCCATGCATCAGAGGAGTCTGACTCCGTTTATGCACCCAGTGCCTCACGTGGATCGGGTCAGAGCGAGCTCCGTATACGATCGCCGCGTGCATCGGCTCCCGATCAAGACCGATCGGCGCGAGCAGATGGTGGACATCACCGATGAGCTCGCTCAGGCGGTGCGCGACCTGGGGATCGAGGCGGGCGCCGTGCTCGTCCACGTCCCGCACACGACCGCGGCGGTGACCGTGAACGAGGGCTACGACCCGGACGTGGCCACCGACGTGCTCCGCCATCTCGCCGGCGCCGTCCCGCGCGACGCGGGCTACGCCCACGGAGAGGGAAACAGCGACGCTCACATCAAGGCCGTCCAGGTGGGGACGTCGCAGCTCCTTCCCGTCGCCGGCGGCCGTCCCGCGCTTGGCCGCTGGCAGCGCGTCTTCTTCTGCGAGTTCGACGGGCCCCGCAGCCGCGAGGTGTGGCTGACGCCCCTCGAAGTTGCGTCATGACCGTTTACTGAGCACAAGCGACCCAAATTCTGTATGGTCGCGCTCATGTCGGGCACGATCGCGCAGGGACGCTTGGGCCGCCAGGACGTCCACCGCCAGCTCGAAGCCGGCCTCGGCGAGCTGCGAGAGCGGGCGGGCGGGCTGCCCGACCGCGTCTCCGGCGCACGGGTGTGGGACGAGATCTGGTGCCAGGAAACGCACGCCTCGGTTGCGATCGAGGGCAACAGGCTGACGCTGCGCGAGGTCGAGCTTCTGCTCCACGACGGCCGCGCCGCGGGCGACAAGCGGCTGACGGAGTACCTCGAGGTACGTGGATATGCCGACGCCGCCGACTGGGTCTACCGGCACGGCCTGACGCCGGGGGAGTGGACGACCGGGGGACTCCTCAACATCACCGAGGTCCGCCACCTGCATCGGCTGGTGATGAACAAGGTCTGGGATGTGGCCCCGCATGCCGACGCCTCGCCACGGGAGGATCCCGGTTCGTTTCGGCGGCACGACGTCGACCGCCTCCAGGGCGGCGTGCAGCCGCCGGCCTGGCAGGACGTGCCGGAGCTCGTCGGCGAGTGGGTCGCGACTGCGTGCATGCTCCGCGCTCCCGGCAGGCCCCTCCTCGAAGCCCTCGCCGAGCTCCATGCCGGCTTCGAGCGGATCCATCCCTTCATCGACGGGAACGGCCGCACCGGCCGCCTTCTCTTGAACCTGCTCCTGGTCCGCCTCGGCTACCCGCCGGCGATCATCCAGAAGAGCGACCGCGTCCGGTACGTCGAGTGGATGCGCGGCGCCGATCGCGGCGATCCCGGCCCGCTCGCAGAGCTCCTCGCCCGATCGGTGATCGACACGCTCATGCGATTAATGATCCCGGTCATGCCCGACTCGGCCCCGCTCGTCCCGCTCGCCACCCTGGCTGACGAGGAGCTCAGCGCGCGCGCCCTGCGCACGGCCGCCGAGCGGGGGCGGCTGCAGGCACAGCGCGACGGGCGCGGCCGGTGGCACAGCGCGCGACCCTGGGTTGACGAGTATCGCGCCAGCCGGTATCAACGCGACGGCTGACTTGCAGCTCAAGCAGCGTGCTCTAGCTGCCGATAGAGGAAGCAGAGTTCTCCCTTCCCCCCTGGGAGCTTGCCATCGTGATCTGCTCCGACAATCGAGCCCGCGCGGCCGCCGCCGCGCTCCTGGCTCTCACCGCGCTCGCGCTGGGTGCGGCCACCGCCGTGGCATACCCCGCCGGCAGCCCCGCGCTCACCGTTATCGGAGCGCGCATCACCAAGCGCCCGGCGATCCCGACCAACCGGACGAAAGCCCGCTTCGCCTGGAAGCTCGAGGGGACCGTGACCTCGACCAGCTGCCGGCTCGACGCCGCCGCCTACAAGGCGTGCCGCGGGAAGATCAGCTACTCCGGCCTTGTGGCCGGCACGCACACCTTCAGGTTGCGCGTGCGCGGCCGCGACAACGGCCGAGCCGTGACGGTGACCCGCAGCGTGCGCTGGAGGATCGACTTGACGCCCCCGACGGCGCCGCCCACCGTCTCCGGCGGGGCGGCCGGGTGGTCTGCCGGGCCGGTGGAGATCACGGGCTTCGGGTCGACCGATCCCGGCGGCGCCGTGGCGCGGTACGACCACCGCTCGTCGACCGACGGCGGCGTGACGTGGTCGGCTCCGGAACCGGGCGCGACCGATACTGTCTCCGCGTCGGGGACGACGCTCGTGCAGGTTCGGGCGGTGGATACCGCTGGCAACGTGTCCGCCTGGGCCCCGCTCACGGCGGGCGCCGCCAACACGGCGATGGTCGACGCCACCCCCCCGACCGCACCGACTCTGAGCGGCGCGCTCGCCGGCTGGCAGACCGTCGCCTCCGAGACCGTGAGCGCGGCCGGCTCCACCGACGCCCACTCCGGCCTCTCCGGCTATCAGTACCGCACCTCCGCCGACGCCGGCGCGACGTGGTCGGCGGTGCAGGCGGGCGCGTCGGCGGTGGTCTCGGCCGAAGGGCGCACGGACGTCGAGCTCCGGGCCGTGGACGCGGTCGGCAACCACTCCGCCTGGTCGACGGCGATCGTGCGGATCGACAACACGCCGCCGACCGCGCCCACAGTTACCGGCGGCTCCGCGCTCTGGCGCAGCCTGCCCTCGGTCGCCACCTCGGCGTCGGGCTCGGCCGACTCCGGCTCCGGCGTCGCCGGGTACGAGTACGAGAGGTCGACCGACGGCGGCACGACCTGGTCGGCCGCGGCCGCGGGCTCGTCGCTGGCGGTGAGCGCCGAGGGCGAGACGCTCGTCCGCTACGCCGCGGTCGACGGCACCGGGCTCGAGTCGCCGTGGACGCAGGCGACCGTGCGGCTCGACCGCACCGACCCGACCGCCCCGGCCGTCGCCGGCGGATCGGCGGCCTGGCAGAACGTGGCGTCGGTCTCGCCGTCAGCGTCCGGTTCGACGGACGCGGGCGGCTCGGGCTTTGACCACTACGCGTACGAGACCTCGGATGACGCCGGCACGACATGGTCGGCGGCGGCGCCTGGCGCCCTGGTCACGGTGTCCGCAGAGGGCGAGACACTGGTTCGCTTCGTCGGCGTCGACGCCGCCGGCAACTCGTCGCCGTGGACGCAGGCGACCGTCCGGATCGACCGGTCCGCGCCCAGGGCGCCGGTGGTCGCGGGCGGCTCGAGCGCCTGGAAGAACGCCGCCTCCGTGACCGTGTCCGCGTCGGGTTCGGCCGACGCCGGCTCCGGCGTCGCCGGGTATGAGCACGAGACGTCGACCGACGGCGGGACGACCTGGTCGGCCGCGGCGGCCGGCGCCTCGCTCGCGCTCTCCGCAGAGGGGGAGACGCTGGTGCGGTTCCGCGCCGTGGATGTGGCCGGGTTCTTCACGTCGCCGTGGACGCCGGCCACCGTGCGCATCGACCGCACCGCCCCGACCGCGCCGGCGGCGGCCGGCGGCTCCCTCACATGGTCTCGGGCCGCCCAGATCACGATCACCGGCGGCGGGTCGACCGACTCGCCCGGCTCGGGCGTCGCCTCCTACCAGTACCGCACGTCGACCGACGGCGGGGCGACGTGGTCGTCCGCCGCGGCGGGCGCGTCGGTGGACGTGACCGCGAACGGCGAGACGCTCGTGCAGTTCAGGGCCGTCGATGTCTCAGGCCTGCGTTCGGGCTGGGCACCGGCGGCGAACACCGCCGCCGCCACGGCCCGGATCGACCGGGCGGCGCCGTCCACGCCGTCGGTCTCGGGCGGGTCGAACACGTGGAAGAGCCAGGCGCAGGCGACGGTGTCGGCGTCCGGGTCGAACGACCCGCTGTCGGGCCTCGCCGGCTACGAGTACCGCGAGTCCACCGACGCCGGTGCCACCTGGAGCCCGGCCGCCGCCGGCGCGGCGGACGCGGTCTCGGCGGAGGGCGAGACGCTCGTCCAGTTCCGGGCCGTCGACAACACCGGCAACACCTCAGCCTGGACGCCCTCGGCGGCGACCGCCGGAAGCCGCGTGCGGCTCGACCGCACGAGCCCGACGGATCCGACCGTGACCGGCGGATCCCTCTCCTGGCAGAGCGTCCCATCGGTGTCGGTGGCGGCATCGGCGTCCACCGATGCCGGCGGCTCAGGGTTCTCGGGCTACGAGTACCGCACATCGAAAGATGGCGGCGTCACCTGGTCGTCGGCCGCCGCCGGCTCGCCGGTAACCGTCACCGCCCAGGGGCAGACGCTCGTGGCCTTCCGCGCCGTCGACGGCGCCGGGAACACCTCCGGATGGGTCCAGGGCACCGCTCGGATCGACCGCACCGCGCCGTCCGCTCCGGCGGTCGCCGGCGGCTCGTCGTCGTGGCAGGCAACCGGCCCGGTCACGGTCGCCGGGTCCGGCTCGACCGACTCCGGCGGATCCGGCCTCGCCGGCTACGAGTACCGCACCAGCCTGGACGGCGGAGCCTGGTCATTGGCCGCCCCCGGTGCATCGGTGAACGTCACGGCGGAGGGCACGACCCAGGTGCAGTTCCGAAGCGTGGACAGCGCGGGCAACACCTCCGCGTGGACGCCGTCGTCGGCGACGGCTGCGAGCACGGTGAAGCTCGACCTCACGGCGCCGTCCGATCCGTCGGTCGCCGGAGGATCGAGCTCCTGGCGCAACCTGGCGTTGGTCGCGGTCACCGCGTCCGGCTCGACGGACGCGCGAAGCGGGCTCGCCGCCTACGAGTACGAGATGTCGACGGACTCCGGAGCAACCTGGAGCGTCGCCACATCCGGCTCGAGCCTCTCCGTGTCGGCCGAGGTCGAGACCCTCGTCCGCTTCCGCGCCGTCGACAAGGTGGGCCGCACCTCTGCATGGGTGCAGGCGACCATCCGCCTCGACAGGACGGCGCCCTCGGCGCCATCCGTCTCCGGCGGCTCGCTCAGCTGGCAGAACGTCCCCTCCGTCACGGTGTCGGGGTCGGGCTCGACCGATACGCCCGCTGCCGACGGCGTCAACCACTACGAGCACCGGACGTCGACCGACGGCGGCGCGACGTGGTCGGCCGCGGCCAGCGGCGGGTCGGTCGGCGTCTCCGCCGAGGGCACCACGCTCGTCCAGTTCCGGGCGGTGGACGGCGCCGCCAACGCCTCGGCCTGGGCGCCGGCATCGCCGACCGGCGCGAGCACGGTCAAGCTCGACCGCGGCCCGCCCACGGACCCGACGGTGACGGGCGGCACGACCGGGTGGCAGAACGCCGCGTCGGCGCTCGTGTCCGCGTCGGGATCGACCGACGGGGGAAGCGCCGTCTCCACCTACCAGTACCAGACCGCGTTCAACGGCGGCCCGTGGTCGTCGTCCACGAGCGGCGCGTCCGTGACTGTCTCGGCGGAAGGGACGACGCTCGTGCGCTTCCGCGCCCTCGACGCGGCCGGAAACACCTCGAACTGGGTACAGGCGAGCGTCCAGCTCGACCGCACGGTGCCGACCTCGCCCGCGGTCTCGGGCGGCTCGACGAGCTGGTCGAGCGCCGCGTCGCGCACCATCTCGGCCAGCGGGTCGACGGACGCGGTCTCGGGCGTGAACCACTACGACTTCCGCACCTCGACGAACGGCGGCACGACCTGGTCCGCCGCCACCAGCGGCGCGGCGGCGGTGATCAGCGCCGAGGGGACGACGATCGTCCAGTTCCGGGCCGTGGACGGTGCCGGCATCACCTCCGCGTGGGTGCCGGCGACGTCGGGGTCGAGCAACACCGTCAAGCTCGACCGCACCGCTCCGACCCTGCCGACGGTGTCCGGCGGCTCGCTCACCTGCACCAACGGCAAGATCACGATCAAGGCGTCCGGCTCGATCGACAGCCTGTCCGGCCTCTCGAGCTACCAGTACCGAGTCTCGAACAACGGCGGTTCGACCTGGGGTGCGGCGACGAGCGCGTCGACCGTCACGTTCAGGTCAGCCGGGACGTACATCGTCCAGTTTCGGGGAGTCGACAACGCGGGCAACATCTCGGCGTGGGCACCCGCCGCCGCCGGCCCGGGCAACACCGCCTGCCACATGTAGCCGACGCGCACGACGTCCGGTAGAACCCGTAGGGCGATGAACGCCTCGGAGCTTCGCGATCACTGCCTCTCGTTTGCCGGAGCCGAGCAGACGTTTCCGTTCGGGCCCAAGACCTCGGTGTTCAAGGTCGCGGGGAAGATGTTTGCCCTGTCCCAGCTCGGTGCGGACTCGCTTCGGGTGAGCCTCAAATGCGAGCCCCAGCTCGCCGAGGCGCTGCGCGAGGCCCATGCGGCGGTGCTTCCCGGATACCACCTCAACAAACGTCACTGGAACACCGTGGTCATCGACGGCTCGCTACCCGACGCCGCGATCCGCGACATGATCGAGGACTCGTACGACCTGGTCGTGAGCACGCTGCCGCAAGCCCGTCGTCGCGCTCTCGGGTGGCGCGGCGACCCGGAGAACCCGTCCTAGCCGGCGACCTGGAGGACGATCCTCCCCCGTCCGTGCCCGGTCTCGCTGGCCGCGTGCGCGTCGGCTGCGCCGGTGAGTGGGAACGTCCGGCCGATCTGCGGCTTCAGGTCCCCCGACTCGACGAGCCCGGCGAGCTGTCGCAGGATCGGCGCCTGTTCGTCAGGGGGCTGCGCGCCCGCCGTACGTACCCCGCGTGCCTTGGCGGTCTCGGGATCGGGCATCGACGCGATCACGACCAGGATCCCGCCGGGCTTGATCACCGGCCATGACCGGTCTGTGACCTCGCCGCCGACGGTGTCGAGGACAGCGTCCATGCCCGAGGCGGCGTCCTCGAACCGGCCGGCGGTGTAGTCGACGACCTCGTCCGCCCCCAGCGAGCGCACGAAGTCCAGATTGGCGGTCGAGGTCGTGGCGGTGACGTGCGCGCCCTTCCAGCGGCCGAGCTGCACGGCCAGCGAGCCGACCCCGCCCGCCCCCCCGTGGACGAGCAGGCGCTGGCCGGCGCCGAGCCCGGCCGCGGTGAAGAGCGCCGACCAAGCGGTCACGCCGCCCAGGCCGAGGGTGACGGCCTCGTCGAAGCTGAGCGACGCCGGCTTCGGTGCCAGCATCGCCGGCTGGGCGAGGGCGTGCTCGGCGTACGTCCCAGAGCCGCGGCCGAAGACCTCGTCGCCGGAGGCGAGCTCCGAGACGCCCTCACCGACCTCCTCGACCGTCCCGGCCAGGTCCACGCCGGGAGTGTGGGGGAGCTCGAGCGGCACCATCTCCTTGAGATAGCCGGCCCGGAACTTCCAGTCGATCGGGTTCACCGCGGCCGCGCTGACCCGTACCAGCACCTCGCCCTGGCCCGGCGCCGGCCGCGGTACGTCCTCGACCGTGAGCACGTTCGCGGGGCCGTACTCGTGAAATCGAACCGCCTTCATGGCTCCTCCTATGACTGGTTAAGGAGCTACAAAAAAGGTAGCTTCTAGCGCGATCGTAGCATGCCGGTAGCATGAGGGGATGAGCAAGCCGAACCCCCGCGACCCGGTCCACTGCGACCAGGCGCTCACGAGCGTATTCGCCCTTCTGGGAAAGCGGTGGACGGGCGTCATCGTCGGCTCACTCCTGGAGCGGCCGGCCCGGTTCAGCGAGCTCGCCGCGGCGATCCCGGGCATCACGGAGGCGATGCTGTCAGCCCGGCTGGTGGAGCTTCAGGATGCGGGCCTCGTGAGCCGGGAGGTGCGCCCGGGGCCGCCGATCGCTTCCGTCTACCGGCTCACCGACCGGGGCGCCGCGCTCCGGCCGGCGCTCATGGCGCTCGTCGAGTGGGCTGAGGCGCACATGGCTGCCGATGCGCCGAGCTCATGAGGACGTCGGCTCGACCTGCCTGGTCACGACCCAGCGGTGCTTCCCGATCTTGCGGTCGCGAACGAACCCGAGCTTCTCGTAGGTCGAGAGGGCGCCGTTGAAGAGGAAGCCGGCGGGCACCGAGCCGGCGTCCTCCGGGTATCCCTCGACGATTCCGCCGCCGAGGCCGGCAATGAGATCCAGCGCACCCGCAAGCGCGGCGGTCGCCACGCCCTGGCGCCGGTGCCCCCTGCCGACGTAACAGCACGCGATCCGCCAGTCGGGCGACGTCATCCGACCCTTCTCGTACGCCGCGCGGTTCTTGATCCGCGGCACCTCGTCAGGTGCGCCGAACTGACGCCAGCCCAGGCAGTCCTGCCCGTCGAACACGAGCGCCGCGTGTGCCGTTCCCGAGCGCACGCGCTCGAGTTTTCGTTCGCGGTTGAGCGCCGCCGTCGCCGCCTTGTCGCCCCCCTCGGGGTGAAAGCCCATGCACCAGCAGCCGCCGAAGATTCCGTTGTTCCGCTCCACCAGCGCGGCGAACGCCGCCCAGGTCGACTCATCCAGAGCCTTGATCGCGTAGGTCGATTCCACCACGGGCCGCACCCTACCCGGCGGCATCTGCTGTTCGGCTCGCCCGTCGGTGGCGTGCGAGAATCCGCCCGGCCGACCTGCCGGTAAGGGGCGTCTCCGGAGCCGCAACGCCCACGCCCGTGGGGGTCGAAGGCTGAAGGGCGGGAAGTAGACCCGGGCCGCCCGCCACGATGGCCGCGGCATGGACGCCGCAGCCACGGTTGGACGATCACCTGGCGGTGCGCGTCAACGCGATGCGGCGAACGTCGAGAAGCTCTATCGAACCAGGGCGCCTGCCACGGCGGCAGCGAAGCACAGCGCGGCGGCCATGGCGAGGAGGCGGTTCACGGCGCGGAGCGAGCCGTCGACGGTCGCGGCGCGGACGGTGGTGCGGGGAGGGAGGCTCATGCCCGTGGTAATCGATCGGTTCGGGCGTTCGACTGATCCCCCATGTGCGGTATTCGCCGGTCCCCCGCCGGTGGATCAGTCGCCGGCGGCGATCCCTCGATCCGTGTGCGCGGCCTCACCGCGGCGACGCCGTGCCGCACGAACCGGACGAGGAGTACGGCCGCGCCGCCGAGCGCCGTGATCGTGCCGACGGCATAGAAGGCGAGCCCGACCGCGACGGCCTGCGGCCGGGCGGCATAACCGTGGAAGAAGTAGACGAACACCGCCTCGCGTACACCGATCCCGTTGAGCGACACCGGCAAGACGAGCGCCGCGAAGACGACCGGTCCGGTCAGGAGCACCACAGAAGCCGGCACGTCCAGCCCGAGCGCGCGCGTGAGGAGCCAGATCACGCCCACGCGCACCAGCTGCACCGCGAGCGCCAGTGCGCCGACAGCCACGAGGACCGGCGTATGGTCGCGGTAGGTGTGCAGGGCGTCGTAGAAGCGGCCCCCGGCTGCGAGGCGGTGGCCGTCCGGGCGCGGCTCGAGCACGCGCGCGACGAGGCCGCGCAGGCGGCTCGAGAAGAGAAGGGCCAGCGTCGCCGCCGCGGCCGCTCCGAACGCCGCCTCTGCGGCGACGACGCCCGGGCGCCGCGCGGATCCGCCGCCGGTGGCGACGGCCGCCATCACGAGGACGACGAGGGAAACGAGCCCGACGAGCCGGTCGATCAGGACGGACGCGACCGCCTCGGGCGCGTTCCGGCTGCGCCGGCCGACCTCGACCGCGCGGACGGCGTCGCCGCCGATCGCCGCCGGCAGGAACTGGCCGGCGAAGAGGGCGACGAAGTAGGTGCGGGTGAGCCAGGCGAGCGGCGCCTCGAGGCCCTTCGCCCGGAGCAGGAGCTGCCACCGAAGCGCCATCAGCGGCACCGTCGCCGCGCTCACCGCGACGGCGGGGATGAACCACCCGAGCCGGGTGCCGCCCAGCTCGTGCAGCACCTGGTGGATCCCGGCCCAGCGGAGGACGAGCGCCAGGATCACGGCCGAGACGACGGCCTCGACGGTGACCCGAGCGCGCCGGCTCATGGCCGCCCGCCGGCGTAGGCCGCGTGCACCTTGCAGACGGCGGCCACCGCGTCGTCGATGTCCGCCTCCGAATGGGCGGCGGCCAGGGGGAGCGAGAGCACGCTCGCCCCGGCCCGCTCGGTCTCGGGCAGGAGCACCGGCTCCAGGTTCTCGCGGTACCAGGTCAGGGTGTGCACGGGCAGGAAGTGCAGGCCGGTGGCGACGTTCTCGGCCATCAGGGCGGCGGCGTAGGCGTCGCGGTCGGCCCCTGCCAGCGCCGAATCGATGCGGACGACGTAGAGGTGGTGGGCGTGGACGCCGTACGCCGGCCGCTCGATCGGCGCGATGCCCGCGAGCGGGGCGAGGCCGGCGTCGTAGCGGTCGACGAGGTCGGCGCGGTGGGCCCGGAACTCGTCGAGCCGGCCCAGCTTTGGCAGCGCCGCGGCCGCCTGCAGGTCGGCGAGGTTGGCCTTGTACCCCGGCTCGACGACGTCGTAGTGGCCGAGCGTCCGTGTTTGCGCCCGCCGCCAGGGGTCGCGGGTGATCCCGTGGGCGCGGAGCAGCCGCAGCCGTCTCGCCGCCGAGGTGGAGTCGGTCGTGATGATGCCGCCCTCGCCGCCGGCCAGGCTCTTCGTCGCGTAGAGCGAGAAGCATGTGAGGTCGCCGATGGCGCCGACCTTGCGGCCGCGCACCGTCGCCTCGACGGCGTGGGCAGCGTCCTCGACGATCACGAGGCCGCGGTCGCGGCCGATCGCCTGGATCGCGTCCATGTCGCACGGCCCACCGGCGAAGTGCACGGGTACGACCGCCCGGGTGCGCGGCGTGACGGCCAGCGCGAGCGCGGAAGGGTCGATGTTGAGCGTGCCCGGATCGATGTCCGCGAACCGCGGCGCGGCTCCCGCCTGGAGGATGGCGTTGACGGTGGCCGGCCAGGTGAACGAGCTTGTGACCACATCGTCGCCGGGGCCGATGCCGGCGACGCGCAGCGAGAGGTGCAGGGCCTCGGTGCAGGACGACGTGGCGATCGCGTGCGCCGCGCCGGCGTAGGCGGCGAACCGCTCCTCGAGCTCGGCGACGCGCGGACCCGATGTGAGCCAGCCCGACTGCAAGGTGGCGACGACCGCCTCGATCTCGGTGGCGCCGATCACCGGCGGCGAGAACTCGAGCAGCCGCGGCCGCACGGGCGTCCCGCCGTCGATGGCGAGCCGGGGGGCGCGCTCGGTGCTCACGCTACCCCGAAATGCACGTCCGCCACCAGGGCCGCGGCCCGCGCGAGCGCTTCCTCGCGGGTGGGGGCGGTGGCCAGGACGTACCCGGCTCGGTCGGTTGCGATGCGGATCGGCGCGTACACGTGTCCGGGCGGATCGTAGAAGCACGCCTCCGGCGGCCCCGTCGCCGAGACCAGTGTCCCCGGGGGCGCCTCGAGAAACTCGATGACCCCTGCGCCCACTGGGAGCGGCGCGATCGCCTCGGCCGCGACGTTCCAGCCCAGCGCCGCACGGACGGCGGCCGCGGCGAGATCCACTCCCGTCACCCGCAGGACGAGCTCCGAGTCGTGCCCCCCGCCCAGGCGGGCGGCGACCTCGACGATCCGGGGCCGGTCGTGAGCGCAGATCACCTGCACGTACCAGGGGCCGCTCGTGATGCCGAGCGCCGCCACCGCCCTCGACGCCTCCAGGGCCGGGAGGGCCGGGTCAGCCTCGCACGGGAACACGTGCCGCCGGGCCACGCCGGGAGCGCGGGGGAAGTGGATGCGGTCGGTCACGGCGACGGCGACGTTCGCCCCGTCCAGCGAGAAGCCGTTCACCGTCACCTCGGGCCCCGGGACGAACTCCTCGAAGAGCACCTCGCCGGCGCGTGACTCGGCCTCGGCCCGGCGGACGGCGGAGGCGAGGTCGTCCGGGCCCGTCACGATCGTCATCGCCCGCTGCCCCTGCCGGTCGGGCGCCTTCACGACGCATGGGTATGCCGGCGGCCCGGACACGGACCACCGCGGCTGATGCACCCCGGCGGCCTCGAGCCGCTCCCGCTGGGCGATCTTGTCCGTTGCGAGCGCCGCGACCTCGGGGGTGATCGGGTGGGGGAGGCCCATGTCGTCGGCGACCTGGGCGGCGATCCTGACCGGCCAGTCCGTCCCCGGCGCGATCAGCCCGTCGGCGCCGGCCGCCGCCTCGCTGACACCGCCGAGGTCCTCGCTCGAGACGAGCATGTCACCCACGCCGGGCCCGGAGTCGCACACGACCGTCCGCACGCCGAGCGCGTGCGCGGCGTCGATGGCGTGTCGCTGCGCGGGCCCGCCGCCGAGCACGACGAGGATCGGCGCCTCCGGCTCGCCCGCCGGGTCGACCAGCTCCGCAATATCGGGGTCAGACCCGAACATCGCATCGAGGGCTCTCGCGCCTGCCGGCCCCCCTGCCCCGGCTGTCGCACCCGGACTCCCGAAGGAGGTCACGGCACGGGCTGTGCCGCCTGCTCCGTGGCCAGGACTGCCTGCCACCAGTCCGGATTGTCGCTGTACCAGCGGATGGTGCGCTCGAGGCCGTCCGAGAAGGGGATGCTCGACCGCCATCCGAGCAGGCGCTGGGCCTTGTCCGTCGAGCCGACGTGACGCTCGACCTGGCCGGGCCGGTCGGCCACGTGCTGCTTCAGCGACGCCGGTTTGCCGAGGATCTCGAGGATCGCGTCGGCGATCTCCTCGACCGACTCGTCGACGCCGGTGGCGACGTTGATCGTCTCCCCGACGATCGTCTCGAGCGGCACCTCGCAGGCGGCCGTGATCGCCTCGGCCGTGTCGAAGACGTGCAGCCAGTCGCGGCTCGCGGCGCCGTTGCCGTGGATCGTGAGCGGCCGGTCGGTCAGCGCCTGGATGATGAACCTCGGGATGACCTTCTCGGGGTGCTGGAAGGGTCCGTAGTTGTTGAAGGGGCGGATGATCGTGATCGGCAGGTCGTAGGTGCACCAGTACGAATAGGCCAGCCGGTCGCCCCCCGCCTTCGTCCCGGCATACGGCGAGCGCGGGTTGAGCGGGTGCTCCTCGGTCATCGGGTCGGACTCGGCGGTGCCGTACACCTCTGACGAGGAGATGAGGATGAACCGCTCGATCGGGTGCTCGCGGATCGCGTCCAAAAGCACCTGGGTGCCGACGACGTTGGTGGTGACGAACTCGGCGCCTCCCTGCGCGATCGACTTGGAGACGTGCGACTCGGCGGCCGCGTTCACGATCGCGTCCACACCCTCGAGAGCGGCGGTCACGTCGCCCAGGTCGCGGATGTCGCCGTGAATGAACCGGAGCCGGTCGTGCTCGAGCACATCCGCCAGGTTGGCGAGGTTGCCGGCGTACGTGAGGGCGTCCATCGTCACGACCTCGTGGGGCGTCTCCTCCAGGAGGTACCGGATCATGTTCGACGAGATGAACCCGGCCCCGCCGGTGACAAGTATTCGCTTCATCCCAGCTCTCGTTCGACGTGGTACGGCGGCTTCCCCTCCACCAGCCGTTGGATCCGTTGCAGTTGCTCGCCGACGACCGCCATCAGCAGTCCTTGCAGGCCGAGGACGAACAGCACCAGCGCCCCGAGAAGGAGCGGGCCGGGGAAGTCGTCGCGCCGGATCCAGTGGATGAGGCCCCACGAGCCCACCGCGGCCGAGCTAAGGATACCGAGAACGGCGACGGCGGCCCCCACCCACTGCGCCAGCGCGGGCCAGAACCCGGTCAGCACCTCGAGCGCGAGGCGGACGAGCCGGAAGGGGCCGTAGCGGCTGCGACCGGCCCGGGCGTGGTGGTCGAGGTCGACCTCGACGACGCGCACCCCGGTCGAGCAGACGACCGCCTTCGTGAACTTCTGCCGGCCGATGCGATGCATCACCGGATCGAGCGCCTCGCGCCGGTAGGCGTTGAATGCGCAGCCGAAGTCGTGCAGTCGGACCCCGGTCAGCCGCGCCAGGAGCCGGTTCACCACCACTGACGGCAGCCGGCGCAGGAGGCCGTCTGCGCGCTGCACCCGCCTGCCCGAGGCGACGTCGGCGCCCGCCTCCACCGCGGCCACCAGCCGGGGGATGTCGGCAGGAGCGTTCTGGAGGTCGCCGTCCATCGTCACGACGACCCGCCCCCGCGCGCGGGTGATGCCGGCGTGCATCGCCGGGTGCTGTCCGAAGTTGCGGCTGAACGAGACGACGCGCACACGCGGGTCGTCGCGGTGCAGCCGGTCGAGCGTGGCGAACGTGCCGTCGGTCGAGCCGTCGTCGACGAAGATGACCTCGCCCGCGATGCCGGCGTCGGCGAGCGAGGCGACGATGCCGCGGTAGAGCGGCTCGACGGTCGCCTCCTCGTCCAGCACCGGCACGACCACGCTCACGTGCGGCTCGTTCACCACCGCACAAGGGTACCGACCGGCCGGATCGGGCGCGTTGGCGGATAATCCCGCGCCGATGTCGAGACGCGCCCGGGTGCGGGCATTTCTGGCCGACCGCTGGCCGCTGCTCCTGGGCGCCGCGGCCACCGTCGGGTACGCGATCCTGGTCATCGGCTTCGGCCTCGACTTCCGACCGCTCCACCACGACGAGGGCGTCACCTTGAACGTCGCCGAGCGGCCCTCGGCGATCGACGTGCTGCGCACAGCGGTGGACGTCCGTCACGGGCCGCCGCTCCACTACCTGATCGTCCACGCGTCGCTCGCGTGGCGCCACGACATCCTCGGGCTGCGGCTTCCCTCTGCGATCCTTGGCGTCGTCGCGGTCGCCCTGGCATACGGCTGCGGCCGCGAGCTGCTCGGCCGGGCGGGCGGCGCCGCGGTGGCGGTGGTGACGGCGGCCACCCCGATCACCATCCACCTGGCCCAGTTTGCCCGCGGCTACACGGCGATGATCGCCTCGGCGTACGCCAGCCTGTGGCTGCTCCTGATCCTCGTCCGCACCGGCCAGGTGCGGTGGGTGGCGCCGTATGCCGTGGCCGCACTGCTCCTCGTCGCGTCGCACCCGTTCGGGCTCTTCGCGCTCGCGTCGGAGCTGGTCCTCCTCGTCGGATTCGGGCTGCGCCAGGCGGTCGCCGAGTGGCGCGGGAACAGGCGCGCGCTCACCGCGGCATCAGCCGCGATGGTGCTCGCCACCGCCGCGTTCGCGCTCCTCCGGCACGTCTATGCGCCGCTCGAGGCGACGTACAACGTCGGTCACGGGCCTCCGGTGGTCGAGCTCGGCTCCTCGTCCTTCTGGAGCGACCTGGCGGGCCACGCCTCCGGGTACGACCAGCCCCTGTTCTGGGCCGTCCTCGGCGCTGCCGTCGTGCTCGGCATGGCCGCCCTGGCCGTGCGCAACCGGCGGGCCCTGATCGTCGCGGCGGTGTGGATCGCGCTGCCGCTGGCGCTGCTTCAGGGCCTGACCGCGTCCTCGCCCGACTTCGCGCCGGAGCGGCACCTGTCGTTCCTGATGCCCGGTTACGCGCTCGCCGTCGCCGGCTTCGCCCTCGAGCTGGGCCGGCTGGTGGGGAGGCGCTGGTGGATCACCGCGGCCGTGCTCGGCGCGCTGCTGGCGCCGCTGCTCGTCGCCGACCACAACGACCTCTCGAACTTCAATGCCAACCTTCGCGACGCGAGCCTCGCCCTGGCCTCCCAGTTCGGCCCGCACGACATCCTCATGACGACCGCCGGCCAGGTCGGACCGCTGGAGGATGCGCGCCTGCTTGGCGCCTATGCCGTGCTCGACGCGCCGTCGGGCAGCTCGCTGTCCGAGTGGCACCCGGTCGACGCGGCGAGCCGGTGCGGGCTCATCCGCCGGCTCGGGCAGCGGCGCTACCCGGAGCGGGTGTGGCTGATCGCATCGACCGTCCAGACCGATGCCGTCACCGCGGCCCTGCGCACGATGGGCGCCTCGACCCAGGCGTTCGGCCCGATCGTCATCGCGTCGGCGCCGCCGCCCTACACGAACACCCGCTCCGCGCTCTACCTCGCCAAGAGCATGTGGCGGCGGGCTGCGGCCGCCGACCCGAATGTCCGTGACTTCCGGCGGATGGCCCGGCTCTACCGCTCGGCGGCGCGCAAGGACTCGACCGGCGTCTGCCGGTTTCAGTGAAGCGCGGCCCGCGCCTCGTCCGCGAGGACACCGAACTCGAGTGGCGCCCCGGTCGCCTCGCGCAGCAGCTCCTCGGCGCGCATCGACTGGCCGAGCCCCCAGAGCTCGCGGATGAGGTCGCCGGCCGCGCGTTTGCGGAACCAGTCCATGCCGAACCGGGTGCGCAGGTGGTCGCGGAGCTGCGTCTCGAACGCCCATGCCCGCAGGTAGCACGTGCAGTAGAAGCCGCCGTCGACGTCCTCGAGGTAGTCCGTGCGCGGGTACGGGACGCCGACGGCGGCGGTGAGCTCCCCGGCATAGCGGTCCGGGAGCTCCTCGAGCCGTGCGCCGGAATGGAGCGCGATCTCGTACGCCAGCTTGCCCGAGTACCGGCGCAGGAAGAAGAGCTTCTGCAGCGCGCAGAAGCGGACGAACTCGTCCACTGGGCCGAAGTCAAGCAGGCTGTGCAGCCAGGCCGGGTCGGCCAGGAGGTGCTCGAAGAGGAACGCGAACCCCTCCGTGACCGCGTTGTCTCCGAGGACGCGGTCTTCGGCGGGCAGGCCGGGATCGGCGTGGGCGAAGTGCTCGGCGTGGCCGGCCTCGTGGAAGAGCGCGCCGTAGTCGTCCTGCCCGCCCTGCGGCAGCATCACGAGCACCACCCGGCCGGGCACCCGGATCGGGGCGCAGAACGCACGCGGCCGCTTGCCCGGGCGCCGGTCAACGTCAAGCTCGACGTTGCGCTGCCCGTCGAGATCGACGCCGAGTCCGGCCAGCGTGGCGCGAAGCGCCGGCACCGCCCGGGCCGAGTCGAACCCGGTGTCGAACTCGGGCGCCCGCCAGAGCCGGGCGAAGTCGGGCACCGCCGCGTCGTCGAGGCCGAGCCCGACCCGCTGCCGGAGCGCGCCGTCGATTTGGGTGTGGTAGAAGGCCTCGGTGTCGGCCAGGAAGGCCGATGTCGAGCGTTCGAGGCCGACCGGGTCGTAGCCGAAGCCCTCGTAGAGCTCGAGGACGGTGGCCGCGCCGAGGTCGGCGGTGAGCTCGCGCTCGCGATCGGCCGCCTCGAGGTAGATCGGGTTCAGCCGCTCGTCCGTGGCTGCGCACCTGCGGGCATGGAGCTCGCGCCGCCGGCCGGCGTCGGGCTCGTTCCGGAGCCGGGGCGACACCTCTCGGTAGGGCACGTGCTCGCCGTCGAACTCGACCCTGAGCGACACCTCCGTGTTGGCGATCTGCTCGCTCAGGTGCTTCGTGCCGTTTCCGACGTAGGCCTCGCAGGCGAACCGGACGAGCTCGCTGGGGGCGCCCTCCGCGGCCAGTGCCCGTGCCTGCTCGAGCGTCGTCAGGTCGGCGTAGCGGTCGTAGACGGCGGCGATGTCGTAGGTCGGCTTGTGCCCGGCGCTGTGTGCGTAGTACTCCTCGAGCGCCTCCGCCGTCATCTCCTCAAGGCGCTCGCGGTACTCGGGGACCGGGATCGGCACGAACGTAGACTCTATCCATGGCGGTGAGGCTGGAGCGGGGCCAGGAGATCGAGCTCAGCGTCGACGGGCTGGCGTTCGGCGGGCGCGGCGTCGCCCGCCACGGCGAGCTCGTTGTCTTCGTCTCTCGCGCGCTCCCCGGCGATCACGTCCGCGCCCGCGTCACGAAGCTCAAGCGCCGCCACGCCGAGGCCCGCGCCGTCGAGCTGCTCGCGCCCGGGCCGGGGCGGGTCGAGCCGCGCTGCGCCCACTTCGGCGTCTGCGGCGGCTGCGCGTGGCAGGACCTCGACTACGCCGAGCAGCTGCGCCACAAAGAGGCCCAGGTGGATGAGGCGCTGCGCCGCCTCGGCGGGATCGAGGTCGCGCTCGAGCCGATCATCCCGGCCGCCGAACAGTACGGCTACCGGAACAAGCTCGAGTACTCCTGGGCCGACGGCCGCGACGGCCCGTCGCTCGGGTTTCACCGCGCCGGCCGGTGGGACGAGCTGGTCGCCGTGGAAACGTGCCACATCGCCTCGGAGGCCGGGAACGACGTGCGGCGCGCGTTCGAGCGCTGGGCGCGCAAGGTGGGGGCGACCGTCCACGACCAGCGTACCGGCGAGGGCTACCTCCGTCACGTGG
>DASQXS010000169.1:0-2754 GCA_035639615.1 Gaiellales bacterium
GCTCCCAGATCTCCTGCCAGCGCGCCTCGACGGCGGCCGGGTCGTAGCGGTCCATCTCCCCTCCTTTCCGCGTCGGTGGGTATCCGAGGCGGATTCTACGCAGAGGGGGTCAGATCCCCGGCTTCACGACCATGTCGACGACGATCAGGAGAAGCAGCAGGAGCTCGATCCGCGAGACGACGAAGATGCGCCGGATCCGCATCTGCGCTTCGGGCGAGGCGACGCCGCCCGCCTCGATCGCCCGGGCGATGCGGCCGCTCTCAGGGCCGAGGAACCCGGCCCCGACCACGATGGAGAGCACGATCACGACGATGCCCAGCTGGACCCAGGTCTGGCTGTAGTCGTAGACGCCGCTCGAGTCGTGAAGCGCCCATGCGCCCGAGCCGAGCAATATCAGCGAGGCCGGCGTGAAGATCCGCAGCCCGAGAAACTCCGTGTCCTTCGCGAACGCCGCGATGCGCGCTCCGTCACCGGTGGGCAGGATGCGAAGCGCGAACGCCTGCACCATGAAGGCTCCGCCAACCCAGATCACGGCGAAGACGACGTGGACGGCCTTGAGCCACTGGTAGGTGCTGACGAGCGCGCTCACGTCGCGGCTTCATAGCCGGAACGGGCGCGGGCGTCAACCGGAGGCTAAAGCCTGTACCGGCGGCGAATGGTGAGGCGGGACTTGAGTGCGTGCAGCTCGGCCCGGTTCTGGACGCGGGCCGCGACCAGGTCGGGGCGGCGCTCCGAGACGTCGCCCTCCTCGCCGGCCTCGGCGATCGCGGTAACGGCCTCGAGGTCGTGCTCGGCGATGGCGCTCACCTCGCACCCGATCCGGTGCCGGCCGAAGGACACCGGCTCCGAACGCACGACCAGCGCCTCCAGGGTGATCGGGCGGGCGCCGATGTAGATCGAGAGCATGACCCGGTCGCCGACGGCCATGGCCAGCTCGCTCACGAACGAGACGCCGGACGCGGAGATGTCGGCCAGACGGACGCCGAGGCGGTGGCCCGCGTCGAGCACCGTCGAGTAGAGCACGTGCGCCTCGGCCTGGTCGGTGCGGCGGGCGCGCTTCGTCCGGCGATGACCGGGCTGGTGCTCTATGCCGACGACGGACATGTGCAGCAGTGTCTGGTCGCCGGACTGGAAGTACGCCTTCTCGACCCTGAGGGAGATGTCGTACCCGCCGCCGCCCGCGTCGCGAAGCGGGCAGACGATGACGAGGTCCTGCTGCATCAGGATCTGGGGCGCGTAGCCGACGAGGAGCCCCTTGTCGAGATCGGCGAGGACGACCTCCGCGACCCCGCCCTCCGCCGAGAAGACGCCGATCGACGTCGGGAACGGCGGCAGCATGGCGAGGAACTCATCGAGGAGGCGGTCGGACTCGGACTGCTCGTACAGCGGCTGGGACATGGCTCGCCTTGCTTAATCGGCGGATCACGCCGCGGGCTTGAACGCCGGTCGCGACCGCCGTCAGACAGGGGCGGCGCTCCAGCCGGGCCCGAGCCATGGAGGAGCGGGCGGGCGGTGGAACCGGAATCCGTGCACGAAGTCGTCAATGTGCTCGGCGAGCTCCGAGCGGATCCGGGCCGCCTCGGCCTTGGTCAGCCGCCCTGATGCCACGGCGTCGTCGAGCCCCTGCGCGGCGGCAGCCGTCATCGCCTGTTCGAGCCCGGTCACCGACTTCCCCTTCGCCGTTGCGATCTGAGCGAGCGTCCGCCCGGACCTGACCGATGCCCGCAGGCTCTCGTCGGAGACGCCGAGGTACGTCGCCGCCGCGTGGAGCATCGGCAGCGGCTCGGGACGCATCCCGTGGTCGCGGTCGAACGGCCCGAGGTCGAACGCGCCGCCGGGTCCGGGGAAGACGAAGGGCGGGCCCCCGAGCGCCTTCATCCGGGCCTCGATGGCGTTCGCCTGGACCTGTGTCAGCCGGCCGGCCTTCACGAGCGCCTGCAGCCGGTCGTGGACGGTCTGGGCGAACGCGCTTCGTACCTTGCTCGGCGACACCCCGAGGTGGCGGGCGAAGTCGTCGAGGAAGCTCGATCCGCCGGAATCGTGGGCCGCGAGCGCGGTGCCGCCGACGGCAACGACGGCAGCCGTCACCGCTCCGATCGCCATGATGCGCCTGGCTCGCCCCGTCATCGCTCCCCTCCTCGTCCGGCGGATGCCTCTCCGTCCCGGACTATGCGGCACGCCGGCCGCCGGGGCAATGGCTCTGGCAAAACGCACGTGAAACTCTAAGATCGTCGGCGTGATCGAGGGACTGCCGCCGCTTCCACCACCCTACGGCGAAACGGTGGACGCGCTGCACCGCCTCGCGGTGTACGTCATCTCCCCGGCCCAGAGAGCGGCGAACGGCGAGATCATCATGCGGGCGACGCCGGGAGGCTTCTCGACGTTCGAGTTCGACGGCCGCGTCGTCGGCGTCGACGGCGACCGGCTCATCGTGGACGGTGCCCCCGTCCCCATCACGACGCTGGCGGCCGCCGCCCACTCGGTCGGGATCGAGCCGGACCTGGCTCAGGAGCAGCAGTTCGACGTCCCGGCGCCGGGGGACCTCGCCGCCACGCTCGCGGTCGACCTGGGCGCGGCTCGGGCGCTCGGGGCGTGGTACGCCTTCGTCACCGCCGTACTCGACCAGCTTCGGGCCGGCGCCCAGCCGGATGAGGACGCGACGATCGTGCGCATCTGGCCCGAGCACTTCGACGCCGCGATCGACCTCGGCGATGAGGCCGCCGGCCAGCGGGCCACCTACGGCGGATCGCCCGG
>DASQXS010000170.1:0-4202 GCA_035639615.1 Gaiellales bacterium
GGGATCTCGTTTGGCGGCGTCCTCGCCTTCATCTTCGCCGACCTCGTCATCCTCCCAATCCTCGACATCTACCGCCGCTACTACGGGCGCCGGGTCGCGCTCTTCCTCTTCGCAGTCTTCTATGCGACGATGGCCGCCTCCGGGCTCGCCGTCGAGCTCGTGTTCCAGGCGGTCGGCCTCGTCCCGGAGGGCCGGCACGCGAAGGTGGTGGAGGCCGCGGTCAGCTGGAACTACACGACGTTCCTGAACATCGCGTTCCTCGCGCTCGCGGCAATCCTGGTCGTGCGGTTCGTCTCGACCGGCGGCCTGCCCATGCTGCGGATGATGGGCGCCCCGATGGATCACGACGGCTACGGGCACGGGCACGCACACGGGCACGGCTGAGGCCGGCCCCACGGCTATCATCGCGCCGATCCCGTGGCCCTCTTCAAGCGTCCCGACAAGCCGACGATCCGGCCCCGCCGCGAGCGCCCGCAGCTCGCGCCGGGCGACCGGGTGCGGATCGTCGGCGCCCGCAGCCCCCAGGTCGGCCAGTCGGGGACGGTCGTGCGGGTTGCGGGGGCGAGCGTCGTTCTCGAGCTCGACCGGCCGTACGAGGTCGCGGGCCAGAGCCGCCGCACCTACTACAGCTACGCCGGCGAGCTCGACCCGATCCCGCGCGTCGGCCGGATGGGCGCCCATGACCTCTTCGCCGATGACGAGGAGTAGCGCTACTCGCCGGCCGGGAACTTGTACGACTTGTCCGGCTTGAAGTGCTTCGGCGCCGCCCCGGAGAGGAGAGTGATCGCCATGTGCGACTGGAGCACGAGGTTTCCGAACGCCGTCGACGGCTTCCCGTTCACCCACATCTTGAGGCCGCCGCAATAGCCCCCGACGCACCCCGGGCTGAGGTAGACACCCCACATGTCGAACACGTCGTAGAGGTTGGCCCGGAACGACGTATCCCCGGACTCGATGTGAACCACGCTCGTGTCGTCGTGGGTATGCACCTCGGAGAAGACGCCCGTCGAGTTGTCGAGGCCGATGTTGGCCGGGAGCGGAACCTCGTGGCCGTCGACCACGACCCGGAGGTGGACGTGGTAGTGGTTCACCGCCGCGCTCTCCTGCGACGGCGTGAGGCCGAGCGCGTTCATCGCCCCCTGCAGGTTGGTGTAGTTCGGCGACCAGGTCGGCATCGAGACGAAGTCGAGCTTCGCGTGGCTCAGCCGGTCCTGCACCACGGCCGACGACTGCCCGCCCGAGCCGCCGCCGCCCCCGCCGCCTCCGCGGAAGGCGATGGCCGCGCCGATGATCGCGGCGGCCAGGAGCACCGACCCGGTGACGAGCCAGGCCCAGCCGGGAATCCCCTGCCGGCGCTCGACGCGGGCGATCCCTGCGCCGGTGCCAAGGCGGCGGGCACGCCGCTCGTTCGTGAGCTGCTTCTTTGCCTTGCCCATCGGCGGCGGATGATAGCCAGCGGGCCTTCGAGCCCCGTCTGCGTATATTGGCAGCGGATGGAGACCTGGGCGCTCATCCGCTTCGTCCACGTGACGGCGGCGGCCGCCTGGCTGGGCATGCAGCTCGCGCTATTCGTGCTCGTCCCGGCGCTTCGGCGGCTGCTTCCTGCCGACGAGGTGCGGGCGGTGGTGCGCGCCGCCGGAGTGCGGCTGGCGGTGGTCGCGGCCGTCGCACTCCCGGCGCTGCTCGCGAGCGGGATCGCGCTCGGCCGGCACGAGCCGGCCGCGGCGGCGCATCCGGGCGTCGTGCACGTGAAGCAGTCGGTGCTGGCGGCTGTCGTCGTGCTCCTGGCCGCTCACGGCATCGTGCAGGGGAAGGCCGCGCGGATCGCGGCGTCGGCGCTCATGCTCGCCCTGACGCTGGTCGCGGTTTACGCCGGAGCCTGGCTGGCGGCGCAATGAGCGAGCGCGAGCCGGAGACACCCGCCGTCCGCTTCTGCCCCTATTGTGGAGAGCCGCTCGGGTCGTTCTTCGGCGTCCGGCTGGCCGACGGCTCGTGCTGGTGCGAGCGTTGCCAGGAATCTTTCCGGGTAACAAACGTTAATGACAGTGAGACAACTGAAGGATGAGGACATGACCGACGTCAGAGAGCTGATCGTGATCGGGGGCGGCCCGGCGGGGTACACCGCCGCGCTCTACGCTGCCCGCGCCAACCTGAACCCGCTCGTGATCGAGGGGTTCGCGTTCGGCGGCCAGCTCATGATCACGTCGGACGTCGAGAACTACCCCGGCTTCCGCGACGGCATCCTGGGCCCGGAGCTGATGGCGACGATGCGCGCCCAGGCGGAGCGGTTCGGCGCCGAGATGCTCTCCGACGACGTCACCCGGGTCGACTTCTCCGAGCGCCCGTTCCGGGTCTACGTCGGCGACGACGAGTACCTGGCTCGGGCGGTGATCGTCGCGACCGGCGCCACAGCGCGGCAGCTGGGGCTGGAAAGCGAGGTGTCGCTGCAGGGCCGCGGCGTGAGCTACTGCGCGGTCTGCGACGCGGCCTTCTTCAAGGGCCAGGACGTCGTCGTCGTCGGCGGCGGCGACTCGGCGATGGAGGAGGCGACCTTCCTCACCAAGTTCGCAAACCGGGTCACGCTGGTGCACCGCCGGGACGAGTTCCGCGCGTCGAAGATCATGATCGACTACGCCGAGTCGAAGGAGAACCTCGAGTTCGTCAAGAACGCGGTCGTCACCGACGTGCTGGGCGACGACGGTCGGATGACCGGCGTGCGTCTACGCGACACCGTGACGGGCAAGGAGCGCGAGCTCGAGGCGAGCGGCCTCTTCGTAGCGATCGGCCACGACCCCACCACGGGCCTCTTCCGCGGCGTCCTCGACATGGACGAGGCGGGCTACCTGCTCACGCGGGACGGCTCGACCGAGACGAACGTCGAAGGCGTCTTCGCGGCCGGCGACGTCGTCGACCACGTGTACCGCCAGGCGGTGACCGCCGCGGGCATGGGCTGCATGGCGGCGCTCGACGCCGAGCGGTGGCTGTCGCACGCGCGCCACACGGCCGACGAGGCCGCGGCGGCCTGACGCCCACGCCTACTCCAGCGTGAACCAGGCCAGGCGGCGGTGGCCGCCGCGGCGGCGGAGGAGCGCCTGGCCGAGGTAGACCCCGGGCTCCACCTCGACCAGCTCGTCGACGACGCGGCGCAAAAGGGGGGCGTTCTCGGGCAGGTCGTAGCTGATCCGCAGGACACCGACGCCCGGGTCGAGCTCCCCGGGCGCCACGACGGTCGTGAACCGAAGCGCGCGGTAGGCGCGCCCGTCCTCGGGCCACCAGGCCCGGTAGGCGGCCGGGGTCAGCAGCCTCCCCAGCTTGAAGAGGCGGCGGTCGAAGACGTTCTCGCCGCCGCCGGCGGCGTCGAAGCGCTTCCCGAGCCACGCGCCGGCCGTCCGCGCGATCAAGCCGCCGGCGGGGCCGATCGTCATGTGCAGGAGCGCGCCTTTGAGGCGGCCGTCGGGCGGCGGGTCGGGAACCTTGCCACGGGCGAAGAGCCCCTCGAGGGCGCCGGGCTCGAGACCGACCAGCGTGTGAGGGCGATTGGTGGCCTGTGTCACATCAACATGTTCGCACGACCGCCGCAGCTACGCTCTTGGGATGCGGTACTTCATCTGTCCTAACTGCGGTACCCGCGCGCTCGACGACGACGGCAAGGCCGGCCTGACCCATCAGCCGGTCGGGTGCGCGCGGTGCGGCTTCGGGTATCTCTTCGAGCTCCTCGAGGACTTCTTCCCGCCCGCTGGAGCGGGGATGGTCACATGCGACCGCGACGGCAGGGTGCTGTCGTGCGGGAACGGCGTCTTCGAGCTCTCCGGCTACGCCGAGGGCGACCTCATGGGAAAGCCGCTCGGCGAGGCGTTCGGCCTGTCCGGCTTCGCGGGCCAGGACCCGATCCCGATCGTCCTCGAATGGGGAGTGCGAAAGCTCGACCAGCACGTCACCCTCCGGCATCGGTCCGGGATCGCCAAGCCGGTCCGGCTCGACCTCTTCCCCGCCTACGATGAGGACGGCGGCCTCCTGGCGTCGCTCGCGCCGGAGATGAACGGGGAGGGCTCAGGCACGGACTAGTGGGTCGTCCGGTAACGTTGCTGGCGTCGATGGCGAGCGAAAAGCACGCGATGCTAGGACGCAGGGAGCGCCAATAGTGAACCTATTGGCGCGACCGAGGACACCGCAGCAGTCGCAAGGCTCTGCCTTGCGACGTT
>DASQXS010000171.1:0-2185 GCA_035639615.1 Gaiellales bacterium
CGCCGCCAGTCGAAGGGGACGCTGCGGGACGCGAATCGCCAGCCATGTGATCAGTCCTCTCCGAGGAGCGCCGCTCGCCCGATCAACCCGGCGACCGGGGTGTGCCCAGCCACCATCGAGCCGACGCTACACGCTGCAACGGTGACAAGTCAACGCTTCGCGCGCGAGCACGCGGAGGTGCTCGTCGACACCGTCATTTTCTGCCCCGGACGCCATGAAGCACGGCTCGGGATTCCCGGCGGCTGTCCACCGGATCCCCGCTGATGTTCTGCACCGCGAGGTCGACGGCGAACGTCACGGGCCGATCCGGCGGCAGCTCGAAACTGACGCGTCGACAGGGTGAGCCACTCAACGCCATCCGCGGCCTGAACCTGTCGTCCGACAGCGAGAAGCGCGAGATCGTCCCGCGCACCTCGCCGTCGCCGACGGCCAGCTCCGCGTTCGAGCGGGACGTGCTCGCCCGTGGGGAGCGGCAGGCGCGCCGGGCTGCAGAGCGCGGCGTCGAGGTCCGGTCCCCTGAGCTCATCGTAGGTGACGAAGGGGTCGCGGGCGGCGGCCGGGGCCTGCGTCTCAGGCGTCATGCGTGTCCCTGCCTGCTACAACCGCGGGTGGACATCATCTCGTCGAGGACCTGGTCGTTGACGCCGCCCGAACGGCGGATGGCATCGAGGTCGACGTCGCCGCCATCCGTCATCGCCCAATTCCTGCAGGCGTTCGCCGCCGACGCCGAGGCCGTTTTGCAGCGACTCGTTGGGCCCGGTCATGAACCCATCGGGGAGATGAACATGTAGAGAACGGTTGCGGACATGGCGTCTTCCTGTCGTCGTTGACCCTGTCGTCGTTGACCTACGCTTGGCCTGAAGCGAGCGAGGCGTGGATTGAGCGAACGACCAGCGCGCCGTCTCCCACCGCCGCCGCCACGCGCTTCGTGGAGCCTCTGCGGACGTCGCCGATCGCAAAGACGCCCGGGCGCGTGCACTCGAGCAGGAACGGACCGCGGTCAGCCCCGTTCCAGTGCCGGGGGAAGTCGGGGTGGCGCCTCGCCTCCTCGCCCGTGACCACGAAGCCCTTGTCGTCCTGGCCCACGAACTGGACCAGCCCCTCCGACCTCGGGGAGGCGCCGATCATGGCGAAGAGCGCCGAGGTCTCGACGCGGCGGTCGGGACCCGCACCCGAGATGACCACGGCTTCGAGCTTCTCGTCCCCCTCGAGCGATCGCACCTCACACCCGGTCCAGACGCGGACGTTCGACTTGGCCTCGATCTGGTCGACCAGATAGCGCGACATCGCCGCCTCGAGCGGGCGGCTGGCCACGACGTGGACCTCGCGCGCGTGGTCGGCCAGCTTGACCACGGCCTGCCCGGCCGAGTTCGCGCCGCCTACGACCACGACGTCCTCCATCGAGCACTGCTGCGCCTCGATGTGCGTCGCCGCGTAGTAAAGGCCCAGGCCCTCGAACCGGTCCGCGTTCTCCGCGGGCAGCCGGCGATAGTCCGCGCCCGGCGCCAGGACGACGCACCGGCTGCGGACGCGCTGACCGTCGGCCAGCCCGATCTCGCGGAAGCCGCCGTCGTGCGGCTCTGAGACCTGGGAGGCGTCGTGGACGCTGGAGATCACGGCGCCGAACTTTCGCGCCTGGAGCGTCGCCCGCCGGGCGAGATCGGCGCCGGTGAGGCCCGTCGGAAAGCCGAGGTAGTTCTCGATCCGCGCGCTCGTGCCCGCCTGACCGCCCGGGGCGAAGCGCTCGACCACGAGCGTGCTGAGGCCCTCCGAGGAGGCGTAGACCGCCGTGGCGAGCCCGGCCGGGCCGCCGCCGAGCACCACGACGTCGAAGCTCTGGCCGTCGACCTGCGCTCGTAGCCCGAGCTCATCGGCGACCGACGTCACAGTCGCTCGCCGGAGGACGCTGTCGGAGCGGACCAGGACCGGGCACTCGGCCTCCCCGATGCCAAGCCCTTCGATCAGGGTCCGGCTGTCGGCGTCGGTGGCGAGGTCGTGCCAGGTGAAGGGAACGAGATTGCGCTCCAGGAGCTCCCTTACGGCGAAGGACTCACCCGACCATTGTGAGCCGATCAGCTTCTGCTGACCCAGACCGCGGCCCTGAAGCCACTCTCGGCGCGTGACCATCGTGCGCAGGAGCAGATCGCCCAGCTCGGCCGTGGTCGCGACGACCCGGCGAAGATCC
>DASQXS010000172.1:0-4997 GCA_035639615.1 Gaiellales bacterium
GGTCGGCGCGCATCGAGCGCGCCCGCGCCCGCGGAGACCCGGCCGCACCGGTCTCGCGCAGCCCCCGCTCCGGGCCGCGCGCCGGCGCGCGGACGGGCGCCGCGGACGGCGCCGCCGGCCCGGCCGTCTCTAATCCCGCCGGCCTCCGCCACCGCCGATCGGCCCGGGATTCCGCAAACGGCCGGGCCGTCCCCGCACGCCCCGCCCGCGCCGGCCGTCCCTGCCTCGGAGCCCACCGCGGCGGCGGGCGCCGCCGGAGCTCAGCCGCTCGACCTGCTCGCCGTCCTCGCAGCCGCGGCGCTCGCGGGATACGCCGCCGCGCTCCGGCGCTCCCGGGCTCCTCCCGGCATCACGCCCCCGGTCTCCTGCCCGCCCGTCCGGCCGCGGCCCGGATAGGCGGACGGCGTGGTTCTCGATTCATGCCACGCCGCCGGGTCGCCGGATCCGGTCGGCGATCACCGAAGGAGACCGATCATGAACGGCCGCACCACCGCTCCGCCTGCGACCGCGCTTCGCAGGCTGGAGCAGATCACCAGAGACATGAGCCAGTGCTTCGACCAACTCGCAACCGCCATCCTGAGCCCCGACCCACTCCAGCGGCGGGCCGAGGCCAGCGTGCTGGCAGCGCGCATCGGCCGCGACTGGGAGCGGATCGCACGCAGCCTCCGGCTCCTGGTCGAGGAGGCGGAGGCGCTACCCGCCGTCGGCGGCTCGCCCTCGCCGCCTGCGGGCGGCGGGCGCGTGAGGCCGGTCGAGTTCCGCCTCGTCCCCGAGCCGGACGGCCAGCCGGCGCTCGACCAGCTGCCGGAGGTCTGCTAGCTCCGCCATGACCTCGGCGTTCGTCGGTGCGGACCGGGGCGGCGCCTCGTCGCTCTCGTCCGCACCGGCGAACCACGCCAGTGGCAGGCCGCTCAGCTCGCTCATGCGGACGACGGCGGCGAATGGGATGTCCCTCGTCCGCGGAGGCCGTGCCCGCCAGTTGTCCAGCGTCTTGGTCGACTGGCCCAGCGCCACCGCCATCTCCGCGGCCGTGGCGTGCGTCCGCCGGACCACCCGGTCGTAGGCTTCGCGGAACCGCTCGAACTGGATGCCGTCCATGTCAGGCGGCACGGCGCCTCTCATTCTTTGTGAGAATTATGCGCGCTTTCTTGCGCGTAGTATCTGGCGGTGCTAGAACTCCGGCCGTGGAGAGGGGCCCTCTGCAGCCGGTTCCCCGAGACGTCATCGCGCCAACGGTATCGCTGCTACCTCCCGGCGTGCAAGAGGATACCGTCAACTTTGGCGCCACCGTGAGCGTCCGATCGCCCGCCGAGGGCCCCCTCCGCCGACCCTCGATCGATGCAGGCAAGGTGGTCGTGCTCGTCGGGAGCGTGCTCGGCTGCCTGATCGTCTGGGCGCTCCTGGCCTGGCTGGCGTTCGGACTCGTCGGATAACCGCGGCGATACGATCGGTCGATGCCGATAACGGTGCGCGCCGCGGCGGAGCGTGACGCCCGCCCGATCGCCGAGATCCACGTCGGCTCGTGGCAGGTCGGCTACCGCGGCCTCATCCCGGACGAGATCCTCGACACGCTCTCGGCCGAGAACCGGGAGACGTGGTGGCGGCGGTGGCTCGACTCGCCGCCGTCGCCGGCGTTCCGGGTGCTCGTCGCCGAGCTCGACGGCGGGGTGCGCGGCTTCGCGAGCCTGGGTGAGACGCGCGACGAGGACGCGGCCGCGCCGACCGGCGAGATCTACGCCGTCTACGTCGACCCCGACGCGTGGCGGCGGGGAATCGGTGCCGCCCTGATGGAGCGGGCGGAGGCCGAGCTGCGCGCGCTCGGTTTCGCCGACACCACGCTGTGGGTGCTCGACACGAACGACCGCGCCCGCCGCTTCTACGAGCGCTGCGGCTGGCGCGCCGATGGGGCGGTGAAGCGCGACCGGGTCGGGGCGGAGCGCGAGGGTGACGAGGGCGTCGAGATCCGCGAGGTGCGGTACCGCATCACCCGCCCTTGAGCGCGCCGGCGACGAGGCCGCGCATGAAGAAGCGCTGGCCGAAGAGGTAGAGGGCGAAGATGGGGAGCGTCGCCAGCGAGAGCCCGGCCATGACGACCGGGATGTTCAGGTTGTACCGGTTCTGAAACCCGGTCAGGCCGGCCATGAGGGTGAGCGAGTTCTGGCTCTGCAGGAAGACCAGCGCGATCAGGAGCTCGTTCCAGACCCAGAGCGCGTTCACGACGCCGAGGGTGATGAGGGGCGCGCCGGAGAGCGGGATGACGATCCGCAGGAACACCTGCAGCGACGAGGCGCCGTCGATCTCGGCCGCCTCGATCAGCGACGCCGGCACGGTGCGGAAGTAGGCCGCGAGCATGTAGACCGAGAACGGCATCATGAGGCCGACGTAGATCGCGATCACGATCCGGCGGGTGTCGATCAGGTCGAGCTCCGCGCCGAGCAGGAAGAGCGGCACCACGAGGACGATCGGCGGAATCACCATCAGCGAGATGATCACGGAGAGGAGGGCGTCGCGGCCGGGAAAGCTCCAGCGCGAGAGTCCCCACGCCGCGAGCGCCGAGAAGACGAGCGTGATGACGACGGAGCTCGTGGTGAGGAGAAGGCTGTTCAGCAGCCAGCGGCCGAAGTGGTTGTCGAGCGCAACCCGGTAGGCGTGCAGGCTGGGCGAGGTCGGAAAGCCGAGCGGGTGGTTCAGGAAATCGCTCTGGGTTCGCAGCGAGCTCGAGAGCATCACGTACACCGGCACGAGCGCCGACAGCGTGAACGCGATCAGGACGGCGTGGCGGGCGACGCGGCCGATCATGCCGCCCTCCAGCGCCGGTACCCGAAGCGCCCGAGCAGGAGCACCCCGGCGATGGCGGTGACGGCGATCAGGAGCACCGTCGCCGCGGCCGCCGCCAGCCAGGGCAGATCGGAGGCGAAGGCGTTCTGGTAGATGTAGGTCTCGGTCACCTGCGTCGCCTGCCCGGGCCCGCCGCCGGTCATCACGAAGACGTAGCTGAAGACCCACGACATGAGCGTGATCGCCTCGACCACGAAGTAGAAGCCGATGATCGAGCGCATCATCGGGAGCGTGACGCTTCGGTGCATTCGAAACCAGCCGGCACCGTCAACGCGGGCCGCGTCGAAGACGTTCTGCGGCAGGGAGAGGAGCCGCGCCAGGAACAGGATCACGCCGAAGCCCAGCTCCCGCCAGATGATGACGCCGGCCAGCGACCGCAGCGCCCAGTCCGGGTTGCCCAGCCAGTCCTGCGAGATCCGGCCCAGCCCGACCGCGTCGAGCGACGTGTTGACGGCTCCGTGCAGGGTGAGGAGCTGGCCGAAGAGCACGCCGACGACCGTCACCGGGAGCATGTACGGGATGAACACCGCCACCCGGTGGAAGCGCCATCCCCGCAGGCCCTCGAAGAGCAGGATTGCGATGACCAGCGCGATCCCGATGATGACGGGCAGCGTCAGGAGCAGGCGCAGGTTGTTGCCGACCGCGGTGCGGAAGAAGGGGTCGTCGACGGCGATCCGCAGGTTCTCGAGCCCCACCGAGCGGCCCTCGCGGTGGGTCGCCTCCTCGAGCAAGCGGTAGATGCCGTAGCCGTACACGAACAGCATCGACACGATCGCCGGCGCTGCCCACAGCGCCGGCTGGAGGTTCCGGCGGCGGCGGGGGCGGTCACGCCGCACCGCCCTCGGATGCTCGATGTCGGCCTGCTCTACTGCTCGCCCGCCCACTGCTTGAAGTTGTCGATCAGGTCCGGATCGATGGTGCGGATCCGGGCCATATCGCTCTCGGTCGTCTCGGCCGCCTGCTGCGCCGTTGCCTTCCCCGCGAACATGAGCTGCACCTCGCCGAAGTTGGCCTTCGCGTCGAGGTCGGTGGGGATGAAGTTCTCGAGGTACGGCGCCCCGTTCTGGGCGTAGTCGAAGAGCTGCTTCACCTGCGGCACGGTGATGAGTGACGGGTCAAAGCGGTCGTCGGCCGGAAGCGCGCCGGTGTCCTTGTAGAAGAGCTTCAGCTCGGCCGGCGTGTGCATGAAGCGGATGAAGTCCGCTGCCTCCTGCTTGTGCGGCGACCAGGACGAGATGCCGAGCGTCTGCGACGTCGACCCGAGCTTCCCGGCGCCGACGCCCTGCGCGTAGGCGGGCATGGTCATGACGCCGACGTTGGACGCGCCGACCTCGTTCACGAACTTGCGCACGTCGGTTCCGGCCGTGATCGTCATCGCGCTCTTGCCGTCCACCCAGGTCTGCTGAGCCTGGTAGAGGTCCTCCGAGCCGATGTCGTCGTTCCAGCAGTTGGCCTGGATCATCTGGCCGAGCCGCGTCCACCACTCCGCGAGCGCCGGGTCGGTGAACTTCTTGTCCCCGACGACGGCCTGCTTCAGCTCGTCGACCGACGAGAGCGACTGCGATCCCAGGATCGAGAAGAGCCAGCCGCCGAACCAGCCGTCCTTGACGCCGCCGGCGATGGGCGTGATGCCCTTGGCACGGAGCGTGCTGCAGTCGCTCAGGAACTCGTCCCACGTCGTCGGCGGCTGGGAGATGCCCGCCCTGGCCAGCACGTCCTTGCGGTAGAGGACCGGGAACGACGGCTGGACGTACCACGGCGCCGTCCACACCTTGCCGTTGTAGGTGTCCTCGGAGGCGTTCAGGTAGTGGGCGAGCTCCGACTTCGGGATGTAGTCGGACACTGGGGCCAGGTTCCCGTCCCACGCGTCCTGGAGCGCCCAGATCCCGCCCCAGCGGTACTCGATATCCGGGCCCTTCTGCGCCTTCGCCGCCGCGGCGAAGTTGGGCATCAGGTTGTCCGTCGACTGGAGCACCGTCTTGATGGTGACGTTGGGGTGCTCTTTCTCGTACGCCTTGACGGACTGCGCGACGAACGTCGAGAGGCCGTTCGCCTCCTGCTGGCCCCAGTACCACATCGTCAGCGTGACCGGCCCACCGGCGGACGACGTCCCGCCTCCCGAGCTGCCGCCGCCGCAGCCCGCCGCGAGCAGCAGAATC
>DASQXS010000173.1:0-20198 GCA_035639615.1 Gaiellales bacterium
GGCCGGCAGATGGCCAAGCCGCGTTCGTCCAAACCGGACAGTCGCAGGTACAAGCCGGCCCGAACCAGCACCCGGCTCCAATCGCGAGCGTCGCAAAGGTGATGACGGCCTATCTCGTACTCCGTGATCATCCGTTGCGGCCCGGCGAGGATGGCCCGACGATCACGCTTACCGCCGCCGATGTGGCTGACACCCACCGCCGGAGCGCGCAGCGGGAATCGGTCGTGCCCATCGCCGCCGGCGAGCGGCTAACGGAACGGCAGGCGCTCCAGGCGCTGTTGCTGCCGTCGGCGAACAACATCGCCGCGGTTCTGGCGCGATGGGACGCCGGATCGGCGGACCGGTTTGTTGCCCGGATGAATGCCGCGGCGCAGTCGCTGGGCATGACCCACACCCGCTACACCGACCCGAGCGGCTACGACGACGCAACCGTGTCGACTGCCGTCGACCAGGTGCGCATCGTCGATCGGGCGATGCGCCTGCCGGTGTTCGCGGGCATCGTCGCCACACCAAGCGCGACGCTGCCGGTCGCCGGCACCGTGCACAACACCAACGCATTGCTCGGGCACGACGGGTTTGTCGGTGTGAAGACCGGCTCGGACAATGCGGCGGGCGGCTGCTTCGCCTTCCGGGCTATCCGCCGGCTCGGCGGCAAACCGACGGCGATCACTGGGGTCGTGTTGGGTCAACCCGGCAGCGACCAGATCGCGGCGGGTCTCGCGGCCGCCGACGCCATGGTCAATCGCATCGCGGGCCAACGCCCAGGACATCGCCGTCCTCCACCGATCCCATCGCTAACGGGCTGGTGATGCGAGTTACCGCCCAGGGAGGGGCGCCGTCCCCTGTTCGCCATTTCGATCGCAAAAGACTGGCATGGTTGGCTATGCGCCGGGCACGATTCGAACGTACGGCCTCTGCCCTCGTGTGGGGTGGCACGCGCCTTCACCGTCACCCCGCGTTGACTTTCCCTCGGCGTTCCGATACTGGTGTCGATGGCGCAATCGGTGCGTTACGCCTGGAACGGCGATGTCTCACTTGCCTACGAGATGATAGCCGGCGGCACTTGTGACCTCGTTCTGCTCGCCGGAGCGCAGACGAACCTCGACCTTCAGAGGGAAAGTGAGCCGTTGCGCGCTTTCTCCGTCGCCTGGCATCCAACCGCCGACTGATCGTTACCGACCGCCGCGGTACCGGCCTCTCCGACCGGTTTTCGCCCACCGACGTGCCGCCCGTCGAGGCGCTGACCGATGACCTCCGCTGCGTGATGGATGCGGCCGAGTCCGAGCAGGCGGTCGTCATGGCGTGGGGGGAGACGGCGATGGTCGCGATGTTGTTCGCGGCCGCTCATCCCGAACGGTGTGCTGGGCTGGTGCTCCTCGATCCGGTTGCGGTCTGGGTGCAGTCGTCCGAGACGACCTGGATGCCGAGCACCGAGGAGTGGGAGGGGATCCTCTCGGATACCAGGTCTAGGTGGGGCACCCGGACGTCTGCGCGGGTCGCGTTCCGCGACGAGCGTGAGCGTGAATGGTTCCTGCGCCTCGCTCGGGAACCGTCGCGCCCGGTGCGCTCGTCGCCGAGATGCGCCGGTGGATCGAGACCGACAATGCGCGGTGTGCTCCCCTCGATCCACGTCCCCGTCCTCATCCTTGCCGATGAGAACGGGGATGGATACTCCGATCCGCGTAGCAGCCGCTACATCACCACCCGGCTGCCGTCGAGCAGACTGGTCTCGTATCGGTCGGACGGATCGTGGTTCGGACTCCCGATCGAGCAGGTTCTCGCGGAGGTCGAGGTCTCCTTCGAGGAAGCCGGCTCATTCGACCCTCTCCTCGATCGTGTCCTCGCCACGATCATGTTCACCGACATCGTCGACTCCACGGCAGGGGCGGTGGAGCTCGGGGATCGCCGTTGGCGCGAGCTGCTGGAGCGACACCACGCCGTTACGCGCCAGTTCCTTCGGCGCTGGCGCGAGGAGGAGCTCGATGTGGCGGGCGACGGGTTCTTCGCGCGGTTCGACGGCCCGGCCCGCGCCGTCCGATGCGCCCTGGACATCACCTCGCGAGTGCGCGATCTCGTCCTCGAACTGCGCGCCGGCGTCCACCGGCGAATGCGGGCTGATCGAAGGGAAGGTCGGAGGCTTGGCGGTGCACATCGGGGCCCGGGTCGCGGCACGTGCCGCACCCGGCGAGGTGCTCGTTCCGCGCACCGTGCGAGACCTGGTCGCCGGATCGGGCATCGGATTCGAGGCATGCGGATCGGCGCCGCTCAAGGGAATTCCGGGCGAGTGGGATCTCTACGCAGCGAGCGCGACGTAGCACGCGCAGTGCTCGGATGCGCCCGGCACGATTCGAACGTGCGGCCTCTGCGACCCCCGGGTTTGGAACCCGTTTCGCCGCGAGACTTCGCAGTCGGGCGGCTCTTGACAGCGCCCGCCGAGTAGGCGTAGGTTCGCACTCGGCCGCAGTGTGGGCGCTTGGCGGGATGAGGCGGTCCGCGGTGGCCGTGGTTCTGCTCTGGTGCCTGGGATGGAGGGGATCATGAATATTGCGGTCCGATGGGCTCGTGCGGCGTGCCTCGTTCTGGTCGGCGCCGCGTTGGTGAGCGTCCCCGCGTCGGCGCAGCCTGCCTTGTCGCCGGCAGCGCCGGCGCTTCTCGTGCGCGTCTCGCAGGGGGTCGCGCTGCGCTACTACCTGGCGCATCCGAGCCAGGCGCCCGCGACGCTGGGAGCGCGCATCCGAGCTGTGAAGGCGGCTGCTCGCGAGGTGGCAGCGGCACCCGATACGTCGGCGGCCGAGAGCCTCGCGGGCGCTATCAGGTTCAACCACGACACGACCGGCCTGCCGCAGGACGAGGAGGCGGTCGCCACCTGCCCGTCGCACCCGGGCACCGTGTTGGGGGGGACGAATGATTTCCGCGGACTCCTAGATCCGCAGTTCAACTTCACCGGCTGGCATCTCTCCACCGACGGTGGCGGGAGCGTGCGGAACGAAGGGTTGTTGCCGCCGGTCCAGATCTTCGGCAGGGCCGTGCCCTCGAGCGGCGACCCGGTGGTGGCGGTGGACGCTGCCTGCCGGCTCTTCGCGGCCGATCTCAACTTCGACGCCCGGAATCCATTCGGGCGGCCGAACGGCGTGGGTGTCTACGAAACGACGGCGGCGCGGCTGGCGGCGTGTCCAGGCGGGAGCGCGCCGAGCTGCTGGCCGACCCGCAGGGCGGCGGCGGCGACATTGCCGACCGATATCCTGGACAAGCCGTCGATGGCGGTCGGGACAAGCGGCTCCGCCGGCGAGGTGGTGTGGGTCGCGTTCAACGACTTCCACCAGGTCCCGTCCGCGCCGCTCGGCTATGACCGCGCCAGCGTCAAGGCGGTGCGCTGCAACGTCGCACTCACCACGTGCAGCAGTCCGATTCTGATCAGCGGGCGAGACAAGGACATCCAGTTCTCCGACGTCACCGTCGGCCCCGATGGGCGCACGTACCTGACCTGGTCGCAGATTCTCGGTGAGCTGCCCGGCTCAAACGGCCAGCCGAGTCAGCCGCAGACCTTCGTGCAGAAGCTGCGCGTCGCGCCAGCTGGCAGCACGACGTTCGGGCCGACCCATACGATCGCTGTCGAGAAGCTCGCGATCCCGTTCGGCGGCGCGCTGCACGCCGACTCGTTCCGGGTCGCATCCGTGCTGCAGAGCGACGTGGTGACGGTGCACCGGCACCCGCGGGTGTTCGCCGTCTGGGCGGCCTGCACGCAACGCGTGATCGATACGGTGTGCGAGGAGCCGCAGGTGAAGATGCGCTACTCCGACACGTTCGGCGCCACCTGGAGCCCGATCCGCATCCTGTCAACCGGAGGCGATAACTACTTCGCGAACGTCGCCTCGAACGGCGCGCACAGGTTGGCGTTTGTGTGGTACACGAGCCGGTTCGACGGCCTCTTCCATCACCGCCAGGACGTCGAGCTGGCGAGCATGGACGCCGCCACCACGAACGTCACTCGGCGCATGCGTATCACCCGGGTTTCCAACGAGCCGGACGCCGATCCGCTCTTGGGCGGCTTCTTCATCGGCGACTACATCGGCGTTTCGGCCGTCGGCCGAACAGCCTGGGTGAGCTTCACCGGTAACTACCAGCACATGCCGCTCTTGGGGAGCGGCCTCGCGATCCCGCAGCAGGACAACTACCTGGCTCGGCGGGCGCTCTCGTAGGTGGGTCGAGGGGCGCGGGCCCGCCCGCCGCCCCTCGACACGGTCAGTGAGGCTCCTCCACAGATGAGCCATGCGCCCGGCACGATTCGAACGTGCGGCCTCTGCCTCCGCAGGGCAGCGCTCTATCCCCTGAGCTACGGGCGCGGGATCGCCAGTCTACTTCAGCGACGGCCGCAGCGAGGCGAACGGCGCGCCGCTACAGGAAGTCGGCGGCCGACTTGCCCCAGTCGTAGACCCGGCCCTGCCAGCGCTCGACGATACGGCGGTAGTCGGCGGAGGCGCGGGCACGCCCGATCGCGGCGTCGATCTCGGCGTGCAGCGTCCGCGTCGACTCGTGGTCGCGCACCGCCGCGCAGTAGATCCACCGCGTGATCGGGTCGCCGACCGTCTCGATCCGGCCGTGCCACGGGCTGGCGGGGTCGGTGGCGCACCAGTGCACGATCGGCAGGTCGATGATGAAGCCGTCGTAGACCCCGTCGGCCACCGGGTCGTAGTAGTCGTCGTCGTAGACCTGGCGCAGATCGCCCGGGACGATGCCGCACTCGTCGAGCGCCGCGCGCGCCGCCGGGTCGGCGATGATCGCCACCGTCCGGCCGCTCAGGTCGTTCGCCCTCGTGACCGACGTGTCGCCGGCGCGGCGCATCGTCACGAGGCCCATGTCCAGGTACGAGCGCGTGTAGGCGATCCCGCGGTAGTCGGGCGAGGGGATGAGCGCGCAGAAGAGCACGTCGAACTCGCGCCGCTTGAGCTTCTTGGGCAGGTCGACCCACGGGGCGTCGACCATCTCGACGCGCACGCCCAGGTCGCGGGCGATCACCTCCAGGAGCTCGACCTCGAGGCCGACGATCCGCCCGGTCGTCGGGTGGCGGAAGTTGAGGCCGCGGAACCCGTGCCACACGCCCACGCGAAGGACGCCGCGCTCGCGCACCTGGTCGATCAGGTCCGGCTCCCGGGGTGGCTCGGAGAGGAGGTCGACCGACGTGATGTCGAACCGGCCCATCCGATCGGCGACCTTGGCGATGGCGGCGATGTCCTCCTGCGCCCGGCTCGCCGCCGCCTGCACCTGGCGGTTGGCCACGTCGACGTCCTTGGCCCGGCTGCGGATCGACTCGACCTCGGCGAGGGCGCGCTCCCAGCTCTCCGCCGCCCCCTCCCGCAGGGTGTTCAGGTTCTGCGCCAGCGTCTCCATCCGCCCCGACGTGTCGCCGACGGCGCTCGAAGCCACCTCGGCCTCGCCGCGGAGGCGGGCGATCGTCCTTCCGACCTCGTTCGCCTCCCGAGTGGCGGTCTCGGCGAGCTTCCGCACCTCCTCGGCGACGACGGCGAACCCACGCCCGGCCTCGCCGGCGCGGGCCGCCTCGATCCGCGCGTTCAGGCTGAGCAGGTTCGTCTGGGCGGCGATCGTCTTGATCGAATCGACGAAGGCGGTCAGGCCCTCGACCGAATCCGCCAGCGTGCGGATCCCCTCCGCCGAGTGCAGCACCTCGGCGCGCACCTGGTCGAGCGCGACGACCGCCTCGTGGGTGGCGCCGTCGGCGCCGCTGCGAATGGCGCGCATCGACTCGACGGTGTCGGTCACGGATGCGCCGAGCCGGTCGACGCTCTTCAGGATGTCGTCTGCGACTCCGGTCGCCTCGCCGGCCGACGCGCTCGCGCCGTCACATGAGTCGAGGATCTCCTCGACGAGCGGTGAGACGATGCCGGCGACGCGGTCCGCCGCCGCACGCGCGATCTCCTCGGGCGTCGGCTCCGGCTGGGGCAGGAAGGCGGCGGGCTCCATGCGCGTGTAGTCGGTTCCACCGGTTGAGACTTGAGTCACAGGTCGCGGCGCGC
This sequence comes from Gaiellales bacterium, assembly GCA_035639615.1. Lineage (GTDB taxonomy): Bacteria > Actinomycetota > Thermoleophilia > Gaiellales > JAICJC01 > JAICJC01. The sequence goes on from DASQXS010000173.1 coordinate 6,033, forward strand.
GAACGCGACTGCCGCCAGGGCGACGACGACGGCCACGTATCCCACCGCCCACACCCCGAGCAGCGGGCCGGCGGACTGGGCGCCGCCCAGCGGGCCGAGGTGCACGATGACGCCGGTGATCCCGCTCGTCTCGCCGGTCAGCGCGTGCAGCGCCGCCTGGTAGAGGGCCTCGAACGGCAGCGCCCAGGCGGTGATCGTGCCGAGGCGGCTGAGCGTGCCCGAATGGATCGCGTCCCCGATCTGCCCCATCAGCCCGCCGACGAGACCGGCGCCGAAGAGCATGAGCACGGCCACGCCGTTCGCAACGGTCGAGAGGTAGACCGAGCCGGCGAGCGAGAGCGCCGTCACGACCGCCGCAGCCAGGCTGAGCTCGAGCGCGGGCAGCACCGGCTGGTCGGGCCACCAGCCGCCGGCAAGCCCGGTGATGACCGTGGCGGCTGTGTAGACGAACGCGGCGTAGACGGCCGACACGACTGCGGCGGCCGCGAAGCGCCCGGCCAGGAACACGGTGCGACCCGGCGGGCGCACGACCATGGGCTGCAGGAGCCCCTGCTCGGCGTCGCCGCGAAGGACGTTGAACGTGAGAAAGACGGCGACCACGGTGCTGAGGAAGAGGGTGGCGAACATGGCCAGGCCGAGCAGGGTCGCTCCGGCCAGCGTGGGCACGTCGACGCCGCCCGACCTGCCCGGGTTCAGGTGGTCGAACGCCGTCTTCGTCCCGAGCCCGTAGAGGCCGAGGAAGAGCGCGGTGAGGACGGCGATGACGCCGAAGACGCGCCGGCGCGTGCACTCCCGCAGGGTCGCCGCGGCGATGACGCCGAGCCCGGTCACGCGGTCGCCCCCTCCACCGCCTCCAGGTATGCCTCTTCGAGGGTGGACCGGGTCACGCGAACCCCGTAGATCCGCTCGCCGTCGGCGACGAGCCGGGCCACGAGCTCGGGGACCTCGGCCCGGCCGACATCGTACCGGCGCGTGCCGCGGTCGGTCTCGATCTCGACCCCCTGGGCGCGGGTGAGCTCGTCGGGGCGGCCGTGGGCGACGACGCGTCCGCGCGAGATGATCACCACACGGTCGCAGACGAGCTCGACCTCGCTCAGGAGGTGCGAGTTCAGGAGCACGGAGACCCCCTGCCCACGCAGCTCCTCGAGAAGGGATCGCACGATCCGGCGGCCGGCGGGGTCGAGCGCGCTCGTGGGCTCGTCCAGGATGAGGAGGCGGGGGCTCCCGATCATCGCCTGGGCGATGCCGAGACGCTGCTGCATGCCCTTGGACATCGCGTCGATGCGGCGGCCGCCGACGTCGGCCAGGCCCACCTGGTCGAGCAGCTGTGTGCGCTCGCTACGCCCGCCGCTCGAGCCGGCCAGGCCCTGATGGAGCTCGAGGAGCTCGTGCGCGCGCAGCCATCCCGGGAACCGGAAGAGCTCGGCCAGGTAGCCGAGCGCGCCGCGCGCCTCGCGTGACCCTGCGGGCGCGCCGAAGATCCGTGCGCGGCCCCCGCTCGCGCGCACCAGACCGCACCCGATCTTGACGAGGGTCGACTTGCCGGCGCCGTTCGGGCCGAGGAGCCCGACCAGCTCGCCCACGCCGACGCGCAGGCTGACGTCGTCGAGCGCCGACACGCGCCCGTACCGCTTCGAGAGCCCCTCAGCGGCGAATGCGTCCGGCACGGGGCCGGAGTGTAACGAGCCTGCTTCCGCGCTCGGATCCGCCCACCGCCCACGCCGCGCCGGCGGCGGCGAGGCCGACCGCGCCGGCCGCGACGAACGCCGCGCGCGGGGTCGATGCCGACGCGATCGCGCCGCCGGCGGCGGCCCCGGCGGCCGTCATCACCCCGCCGGCGGCCATGAGGAGGGCCAGGAGGCCGGCCCGCTCGTCCGCCTCGGCCGAGCGCTGGACGACCGACCGATTGTGCACGATCGCAAGCCCGTTGGCGATCCCACCGGCGATGAAGAGGAGGATGACGAGCGCCACGACCGGGCTTGCGCCGGACGCGACGACGGTTGCGCCGATCATGCCGAGCACCAGCGGGTAGCGCCGCCCCAGCCGCTCGCCGAGCCGCGGCGCGATCAGGCTTCCCAGGGTCTGGCCTGCCGACGCGGCCGCGATCGTGATCCCGGTGACCGCGGCGCCGGCCGCGAGCGGGCCGAGCAGCAGCGGCACCTCGATCGAGTTCACGATGCCGAGCGCGAGGAGCACCGGCATCCAGGCGACCACGACCTGGCGGAGCGGCGCCGCCCGCCTGATCGTCCGCGCGCTCCGGCGGAGCCGGCGAAGCGGTGTGCGGCGCGGCCCCTCGGTGGCAGGCACGGCCGCGAGCGACCGGCAACCGGAGAGGAGGACGGCCGAGAGGGCGAACGAGACGGCGTTTCCGCCCAGCACGACTGCGGCGCCGGCCACGGCGACGATCGCTCCCGACGCTGCCTGGCCGATCGCGCTCATGGCGGTGTCCACGGCGAAGAGGCGTCCGTTGGCCTCGTCGATGTGCTCCTCGCCGACCACGGCGGGGACGACGCCGATCGAGATCGGGCGGAAGACCCCGGTGGCCGCGCCGGCCACCGTCGCGAGCGCGACGACCGCGACGGGGACGTGGATGCCGGCGAGGAGGGCGAAGACCGCCGCGTTCACGAGGTCGGAGCAAATGAGCGCCCGCCCGGGCCGGAGCCGGTTCAGCCGGTCAGCGAAGAACACCCCGATGACAACGGGCGGGACGAACTCCGCAGCGAAGACGGCCGAGACCCACGCGGGCTGATGCGTGTCCTCGAAGGTGCGAACCGCGAGGGCGATCGCCGCCGCGTAGCTCCCGAACACGCTGATCGCCGTCGCCAGGAGGAGGCGGCGGAATTCGGCGCCTCCTGCTCCCGTCACCCCGGAGCTCCCCGGCGTGTTCCCGGCGGCGGGCATGGGTCGCCCAGCCTACATCAGCGCCCGGTGCGCCGATTGCGTCGACTACCGCAAAACGGGGAGGGTGCCGTCCGTTGTTGTCGGTAATGTGAACGGGACCAGATCGGTTCGCGGCGATGCCGTGGGTGCTGGCGCGGTCGACGTTCCCCAGGACATTGATGCGCGTACGCCAGGGTCGAGAAGAGGCCAGATCCGACCGGCATGCCGGCGCAATCGCGCTCGCGCCGCGGCGGCGCGTGCCGCTCCGCGGCCGCTTCGGGGCGACGATCGTGTTCGGCCTCGTCTGGGCGGGGCTGAGTGTATGGGTCGACCGGCCCTGGGCAGCCGACCTCGGCGGTGTCATCACTCCCGCCGGCGCGTGGGTGGTGATCGCCGGCATCGCCGTCGTGCCGGGGTATCTCAACGCGCAGCTCTTCGCCAGCCTCATCCTCGACCGGCCGCCGATCGGGCGCCTCCCGGAGGCGGCCCCTGATGTGACGGTGCTCGTCGCCGCGTACGACGAGGCGGAGGGCATCGCCGACACGATCCGGACGATCCTGGAGCAGCAGTACCCAGGCGGGATCGAGGTGATCGTCGTCGACGACGGCTCCGCCGACGGGACCCCCGAGATCGTCGAGCGCCTGGCCCGCGCCGACGACCGGATCCAGCTCGTCCGGGTCGAGCACGGTGGCAAGGCCCATGCGCTGAACCGCGGGCTCGCCTCGTGCCGCACTGAGCTCGTCTGCACCGTCGACGCGGACACGCACCTCGCGCCGCAGGCGCTCGTCCGCATCGTGGCGCGCTTCCTCGTCTCGCCGCCCGACACGGCCGCAGTTGCCGGGAGCATCCAGGTGCGAAACCGCCGCACCTGCTTCCTCACCCGGCTACAGCACTTCGACTACTACCTCTCGATCGCCTCGATCAAGCGCCAGCAGGCGCTGCTCCAGGGGACGCTCGTCGCGCAGGGGGCGTTCAGCCTCTACCGCGCGAGCATCGTCTCCGAGGTGGGCGGATGGCAGAACCTGCTCGGCGAGGACATCGTCCTCACCTGGGCCGTCCTGCGCCTGGGCATGCGGACCGTGTTCGAGCCGACGGCCGTCGCCCACACCGAGGTCCCGACCGGCCTGCGTGCCTACGTTCGGCAGCGGCAGCGATGGTCGCGCGGGATGATCGAGGGGCTGCGGCTGCACGGGCCGACGCTCATCGGCCAGCGACGGATGGTGTCGCACTCGATCGCCAACAACTTTCTCATGCCCTACCTCGACTTCGCCTACTCGATCGCGATCCCGGCCGGCCTCGTCGGGGCGCTGCGTGGCGACTACGTGCTCATCGGTCCGCTCTCGCTCGCGGTGCTGCCGGTCAACCTCGTCGTCATCGCGTTCATGCGTCGCGGGCAGCGTCGGGCATTCGACCGGGCACGGCTCGAGCATCCGCGCCGCGACCTGTTCGGGTTCGTGTGCTTCCTGCTCGCGTACCACCTGATCACCGCGCCGGCGGCGTGCAGTGGGTACCTGGCCGAGGCGGCCGGAGTTAGGAAGCGCTGGTAGCGGCGTCCGGGCTCTCGTCGAGAAACGCCGCGATGGCCTCCTCGAACTGTCTGGCGTCGCGTTCCGCGTGAATCGCGGCCACCGCCGACGCGAGCGCGGGCGGGAGTGCCCAGAGCAGGGCGAGTCCGAGGTGCGCGTCGAGGTGGTCCATCACGTCCGTGTGCCTCCGATGGAGCGGATCTGCCATCCTTGACAGGATCTTCCTGCATTGCATCGGATTTGCTAGAAAAGTGCGGGACCCCTGGACGGGGCATCTTCGCACCCGAATCTGGGGAGGCGGACTATGGACTTTCCAGCGAAGAACCGGTAACGTATGCGGTCGCCGACATGAGGCCCCGCGTGCCCTGACACCGGCGGCACGAACACCGGGGCCTCACCTCGAGACGTCGCACGCGGAACACGAGGGGGCGGCACACGGAGGCGGGACGAGAGCGGGTTACGCGGTCGCCCCGCCTTCGTCTGATTTGGAGCGGCTACTCGCCTGCGGGCGCGATCTGCGCCCACGTCCAGACGATGGCGTAGGCGATGACCACGCCGAGCGCGAAGTCCAGCCCGAACGGCACGAATGGGAGAAGCACGAGGAAGGCGCCGCGGAGGACGCTCGCGGCGACCACCGTCGCGACGATGCCGACGAGGACGGTCGCCGCGACACCCACCCGCTCGCGGCCGGGGTGAAGCAGCCGCGCTGCCGCCCCGACGAACGCGCCGCCGATTAGGAGTGACCCCAGCTGATAGGGCACGAACAGACCGAACATGGAGCTGACATCGGCATCCCACCTGCCGCGGTTGAGCGCGGTCGGATCGTGCGCGCGGTACCGTGGCGCTGGTGACGGATCAGGGCTGGCAGCTGGCGCGGATCGTCGTGCACGACGAGACACGGGCGACCGCCATCGTCGCGGCGATGGCCGAGTCGACGGTGGTGCGGCTGTCCGCGCCCCCGCTCTCGGCATACGCGGCCGAGATCCGCCGCGACTGGCGCCTGCGCACGGGCCGTGAGCTCGACGTGGACCGGCTCGCGCCGGATGTCGACGCCGTCTTCGCTGACCTCGGCGGGCGCGTCCGCACGGCCATTCGGGAGGGCGAGTGGGACTGGGGCGAGCGCCCGCCGGCGTCGTTCGCGTCATGGCTCGAGCGGGAGCTCGCCGAGCTGGAGGCGGTTGAGCGGCGGCGTGCCCGCGAGCGGTGACGGCTGCACCGCCCGATGACTTTACGGCGAGGGCGAGGTCTGCATCGCACCATCGATTCGGAGGTGAGAGGTGGCGGAGGTACACGTACACGAGTTCATGAGCCTCGACGGCGTGATCGACGCGCCGACGTGGACGTTCGACTACGGGTTCGATCCCCAGATGAGCCAGGCGATCGGCACGGTCACCGGGCGGAGCCAGGGCATCCTGCTCGGGCGCACGACCTACGAGATGTTCGAGCCGGCGTGGTCGACGCGCACGGTGGAGGAGGATCCGGGAGCCCCGTTCTTCAACGACACGACGAAGTACGTCGTGTCGGCGTCGCTCACCGATGCGACGTGGAGGAACTCGAACATCATCGGCCCCTACGACCCCGACACGATCCGCAGCCTGAAGGACGAGGTCGACGGCGACCTCTACGTCAGCGGCAGCGGCACGCTCGTGCGGGCGATGCTCGCCGACGGCCTCGTCGACGGCCTGCACCTGTTCGTCTACCCGCTGACCCGGGGGGCTGGGCCGCGGCTCTTCTCTGACGAAGCCGCGCCCGGCAAACTGTCGCTCGCGGCATGTGAGTCGTACGAGAACGGCGTTGTCTACCTGGCCTATCGGCCACAGGTGTGAGACCGGCGGGCCGGGGCGGCCGCCGAAAGGCGTGGGTCGTCGACGTCACCCGCCGCCCCGGCCCCCGGATGTGTAGCCTCCGCCGATGAGAGGAGCGTGGGCACCCCTCGGTTCGCGGGCCGCGGCGAGTCGGGTGACCCTCCGCTCGACCGCGCCTCCAATCAAGGCGCGGTAGGCTGTTTGACCGAGGCAGGTCGCTCGAGCATTCCCGGGCCCAACCGCCGTCGTTTCCCGCAACGAGTGCAGAGCTCGATCGGCCCACCCGACGTGCGCGACCGGTTCGACCAGCGATGGCCACGCCGCACGCAGCGGAACCGACGGCGAGCGTTTCGCAACAGGCGTACCACCACCGAGAATGTTCCCATCCATGTGTTGGGGATCGGTTTGCACGGAACCGTTCAACCAGCAGGAACGGCGGGCTCCGGCCCGCTCGCTCAGGCGCTGTGCCGTGGGGTAGGGTTGGGTGTCCAGGAGGTGATGCAGGTGAAGGTGCTGTACCTGACCACGAGCGGCACCAACGACGCCACCAAGGCGTCGATTCCACTGCACCTGGCCGCGAACGGGTCCCTTGAGATCGGCGATGAGGCCGTCGTCGTGTTGGCGGGCGATGCCGCTGAGATCGTGCTCGGAGACAACGCCGAGCGGATGGAAGGCGTTGGTCTTCCTCCTGTGCGGGACCTGGTGGCCAAGTTGCGCGACCATCAGGTGCCGGTGTATGTCTGAAAGGCATGCGCCGTCGCCCGTGGGGCGACCGACGATTCGCTGGCGGTTGTGAACGGAACCTGGGCGGCGCCGCCTGACGTCGCCCGAATGATTGGGGAGGCCGACAGGATCGTCTCCCTGTGACGCTGGCCTTAGTTTGCGGACGCGCTGGTGCCTGGGCGGTTTGGCTCTGCGAGCGGAGGGGGATGGATTCGAACCCTCGACTGAGCTAAACGCCCAGTAACCGTTTTCGAGACGCGCGGGGTTTGGTTGCGATCGGCGCAGCCCACGCGCCCCGCGCCACCGACCGCGCCTCCGACCAAGCGGTGCTTGGAGCGTTACCGGAGAACTCCTCATAGACGGTGGTTTCCGAGTTCTGAGCCGTTCCGGCCAGTTGCTCGCCTTCGAGGCGACGCCGAGGTCGTGGAACGGAATGCTCGCCGCCAGCCGCTCGCCACCCTTCACGAACGAGAGCGTGGCTCGCTGCTACTCCCTGTGCACCAGAGAGCCAGCTTCGTCCCCGCTTTGCCTCGCAACCGGTTTCGGTCGCGGCACGGTGTCCGCGGTGTCTTTCCGGCTGCCAGTGCATGCGCGGCTTGCGTCCCTACCGCCAGAGCGTGAGGCAGACTTCACACCATCGCCTGGCTCGCCCTCATCCCGTTCGCCGCCATCGCCGCCGTGGTCGCCATCCCGCTCAAACGACGCTACGACCGACACGCCGAGCAGCGCGCCGAGCGCAAGGGCCCGTACAACTCGCTGCTCGCGACCGAGCGCGGCATCGTCTATGTGCTCGACTCGTGGCGTTTCTCCAACTTCGATTCTCTGCCGCCATCGCTCGCCGAGCTACGCGGACGACGCCGCAGCATCGACGCGACGCTCGCCGCGGTCGCCTCGCCGGAGGTTGAAACGCTCGGCGACTCGTGCCGGCGGTCGGGCGATATGTACCTGCTCGCAATCCAGCAACACCGGGAGAACGTCCGGCAGAGTGCGAACTCGGCACAACGGCGCGAGACGTGGAGCCACGTCGAGAGCGACCGCGCCCGCGCGCACGCCGCGGTCGGGGAGCTCGAGCGGCGCATCCGCGAGGAGTTGGGACGCCTCTAGGCGAGGCTCGCGTGCCACCCGCGCGTCTCCCGCGCCACTCACATGGACGCCAGTAGAACACGCGTTCGCCTCAGACGCTCCGCCCTCGAGGCGGAGAAACCGATTCAGCCACGCGGGTTTCGGCTCTACGAGCGGAGGGGGAGGGATTCGAACCCTCGACTGAGCTAAACGCCCAGTAACGGTTTTCGAGACCGCCGCATTCAACCACTCTGCCACCCCTCCGGGAGGCCGGCAAAGTCTAGCGACGCGCCGCTCGGTTACGCTTGCGCGCCATGGCGCACACGGCCCCGACCGCCTCCGACCTGACCGACGAGCAGCGCGAGATCCAGGCGCTCGCGCGCGAGTTCGCGCGGGCCGAGATCAGGCCGATCGCCGCGGAGGTGGACGAGCGCGACACATACTGCCCGCTGGACGTCGTCTACAAGGCCGCCGAGGTCGGGCTGACGTCGTTCATGCTCCCCGAGGCCGTCGGGGGCGGCGGGATCACGGACGTCCTCACCGGCTGCATCGTCCAGGAGGAGCTGAACTGGGGCTGCGCGGGCATCGGCAACCTGATCACGTCCGGCGGGTTCTTCGCCCGGCCGGTCGTCGAGGTGGGAACGCCCGAGCAGCAGGAGCGGTGGCTGGGGCCGCTCTGCACGGACCGGCCGCCGCTGACGGCGCTCGCCTCGACCGAGCCGGGGGTCGGCTCGGACGCTGCGGCCATGACGACCGCCGCCGCCCGCACGGAGTCCGGGTACCGGATGAACGGGCAGAAGACCTGGATCTCGAACGGCGGTCTGGCCGAGTACTACGTCGTCTTCGCCACGGTCGCGCCGGGGACAGGGTCGAAGGGCGTGACGGCGTTCGTCGTCGAGCGTTCGGATGCCGGCGTGTCCTTCGGCGAGCCGATGCGCAAGCTCGGGCAGCGGGCGATCCTCTCAACCGAGGTGTTCCTCCACGACGTCGACGTGCCGGCCGACCGGCTGCTCGGGGAGGAGGGAAAGGGCTTCTACAGCCTCATGCACACGTTCGACGAGTCCCGGATCCACCTCGCGGCGGGCGCCGTGGGGATCGCGCGGGCGGCGCTCGAGTACGCCGTCGAGTACGCGGGCGGCAGGGCCGCGTTCGGAACGCCGATCGGCCGCCATCAGGCGGTCGGCTTCCGCCTGGCCGACATGGCCACGCGGATCGACGCCGCCCGCCTCCTCACCCACCGGGCGGCGCGGATGATGGACGCCGGCGGGCATGTCCCGGCGGAAGCTGCGATGGCCAAGCTCTTCGCATCCGAGACCGCCATGTGGAGCACCTGGGCCGCCGTGCAGACGCTGGGCGGCTGGGGCTACTCCCGCGAGTATCCCGTGGAGAAGTGGATGCGGGACGCGAAGCTCGAGGAGATCGAGGAGGGCACGTCGGACATCCAGCGGCTGATCATCTCCCGTCGGCTGCTCGGCGGCTGACGTATCCTGCGGGCGTGCGATAACTCTTCGCCACCCGGCGCCGTCCTCGCGCCCGCGGCCCGCCGGGTCGCGCGGGCTGCGGCACGGCACCCGGGCGGCACCGCTGTACGCGGCGCCGCCCGGCGCTAATGCGCGACCTCCCAGACGCGGGTACCCGTTCCGGAAGCGGGCGGCGAACACCACGCCCTCGGACAGGCTTGCGCTCGGCAGCATGCGCGGGAACGTCATCGACACGACGACCGTGTGGTGAAAGGATGCGGTCACGACGCGGCCGCGGGTGTCGATGCCGGGTAGAGGGCCGGCGCCTGGTGAAGTGGCGCGCGGGCGGCTCCGGCCACGGCTGCGGCCGGCAGCGGGAGCGGCCTGCGAGGGTATCGGTGCGGCAGGTGTGCGTGCCTGGTTAGGCGGCTCCCGTGCCCGATGGCATCTGGCGGTAAAGGCCAATGCAGTCGCGGAGGTCGTTCGCGGCGGGCGGTTTCAGGGTGGATTCCCGCATCCGTTGCGGAGGCGAGACTGCGCTCTCGCCGGCGCGCGATGGCGTTCCGCCCGCGCCCGGAAGGAGGGGGCCCGTGGGGGAACCATGGGTTCCACCACGATTAACTATGCCGGGACGGCGTTCTCGTCGATCAGGGCGAGGGTGGCGCCGGTGTCCTCCAGGACGCGCAGGGCGTTCGGCGGGAGGTACACCTGGACGGGGGTTCCCTGCGACCAGGGGATCTGCTCACCCACGTTCTGGACGAGGGCCTGGACGGTGTGGCCGACGGCCAGATGGACGATGACCTGCACTGAGCTGCCGAGATAGACGAGCCGCTCGACCATGCCGGGGATGCGGTTCTGGCCGCCGCCGTCGGCGTGGGGCTCCAGCCGCACGCGCTCGGGGCGGATCGTGACGCGGGTCGGCCCGCGGGCGTCGGTCTTGCCCTGCATCGCGTCGAGCTCGAAGTCGCCCACCTTGAGCCGGCAGATGGTCGCGCCGCCCACTGCCTCAGCCTCCATCAGGTTGGAGACGCCCAGGAAGTCGGCGACGAAGACGGTGGCCGGCTCCTCGTAGACCTCACGCGGCGCGGCCACCTGCTCGACCCGGCCGTCGGCCATGACGGCGATGCGGTCGCTCATCGTGAGCGCCTCCTCCTGGTCGTGGGTCACGTAGATGAACGTGATCCCGACCTGTTGCTGGAGCGCCTTCAGCTCCAGCTGGAGCGCCTTTCTCAGCTTCGCGTCGAGCGCGCCCAGCGGCTCGTCGAGGAGCAGCACCGCCGGCTTCAGGACAAGTGCCCGCGCCAGCGCGACCCGCTGCTGCTGGCCGCCCGACATCTGGCCCGGCTTGCGCTTCTCGAACCCGGTCAGCTGCACGAGCTCGAGCGCCTCGGCCACCCGCTGGCGGATGTCGTGCTTGGCCACCTTCTTCCGCCGCAGGCCGAACGCGACGTTGTCGAACACGTTCAGATGCGGGAAGAGGGCGTAGCTCTGGAAGACGGTGTTCACGTTGCGCTTGTGCGGCGGCGTGAACGCCATGTCGTTGCCGTCGAGCAGGATCCGGCCCTCGGTCGGCTGCTCGAAGCCGGCAATCATCCGCAGGGTGGTCGTCTTCCCGCACCCTGAGGGACCCAGCATCGAGAAGAACTCGCCGCTCGGCATCTCCAGGTTCACCCCGTCGACGGCGGTAACCTCAGCGAACTTCTTGACCAGATCAACGAGGGTGACTTCGCCGGCCATGCGTCAAATCTACTAGATGTCGAACGCCGCCATGTCGCCGACCATGCCGCCGCCGGCCCGCTCGCCCCGGGTGAAGTAGCGGTAGGCCAGGAATCCGGCGAGGACGGTAAGGAGGGTGACGAAGACCATGATGCTGGCGATTGCGTTGATGGACGGGAGCGGCGCGGCCCGCGTCGCGTCGTAGATCTGCATCGGCACGGTCACGGTGCCGCCGCCGCTCGAGAGCCACTGGCTGATCACGAAGTCGTCGATCGAGATCGCGAAGGTGATCGCCGCGCCGGCGACGATCGCGGGCGCGAGCAGCGGCAGCAGCACGCGGTAGAGGGCGACCGCGGGAGACGCCCCCAGGTCGGCCGCCGCCTCCTCGTATTGGCGGCCGATCGAGAAGAGGCGCCCGCGCACGATCACCACCACGTAGGAGATCGAGAAGGTGACGTGGCCCAGGATCTGGGCGAACGTGCCGGTGTGGATAAACGTGAAGATGTGGGTGAAGACGAGGAGCAGCGACACGCCCATCACGATCTCGGGCGTGACGAGCGGGAAGAGCATGATGAAGTTGGACGCCCCGGCGCCGCGGCCGCGCCAGCGGGCCAGCCCGAGCGCCAGGAGGACGCCGATCGGGACGGCGATCAGGACGTCCGCCCCCGCGAGCTTGAAGCTCTGGACGAGCGCGTGGCGCAGGTCGGGGTCGTTCTTGACCGAGTCGGACGGGTCCCAGGTGTACCAGCGCAGCGTGAACCCGGACCAGATCGTCCGCGACCGGGAGGCGTTGAAAGAGAACTGGATCGCGATCAGGACCGGCACGATCGACCAGGCCATGTACGCCCACGTGATGAGGACGAGGAAGCGCGGCCGGCCCCATGGATTCGTGATCCATCCCCGCAGCCGCGCGGGGAGTGAGAGCTCGGGCGGCTGGGTCGTGGTGAGCGCCGTGTCGCTCATAGCGACTCCAACTCCTTCGTCGCCCGCGCGATCGTGATCATGTAGTACGCCATGAGCACGACCAGGAAGAGCGAGAGCATGATCGTGAGCGCGGCGCCGATCGTCGGCTGCGACGTGTAGTGGAAGTAGAGGTCGATCTGGTTCCCCAGCATGGACGTGGTCGGGGCGCCGGAGACGAGGTTCGGCGTGTAGTAGTCGCCGAACATCGGCAGCGCGATCAGGACGCTCCCGCCCAGGATGCCCGTCTTCGAGAGCGGCAGCGTCACGTGCAGGAACGCCCGGAACGGGCTCGCCCCCAGGTCACGCGCGGCCTCGAGCTGGCTCTTGTCGATCCGGTCAAGCGACGCGTAGAGCGGCAGGATCAGGTAGGGGATGTAGCCGTAGACCAGCGCCATGATGACGGTGATGGGCTGGCCGTCGAGCCAGCCGTACGGCTGGTCGATGATGTGGGCGAACTGCAGGAAGCGATTGACATATCCGTCCGGCGCGAGCAGGTTCACCCAGGCGAACATCCGCATCAGGTAGCTGATCCAGAACGGCAGGATGAGGAGGATCAGCAGCAGGTTCTTCGTGCGCGACGCGTGGCGGGCGATGTAGTACGCGACCGGGTAGCCGACCAGCAGGCAGAGCCCGAGCGACAGGCCGACGTACTCGCAGGTCCGTACGAACACGACCCAGAGGTCGCCGCCCGGCTCGAGCCGCTGGATCGCCTCGTTCACCCAGCCGACGTTCCAGTTGTAGGGGTTCCAGATCGGGACGGCGGAGAGCAGGTTCGGGTCGATCGTGCCGAATGCCACGCCGATCACGGCGTAGAACGGCACCACGAAGAGGATGATCAGCCAGAGGACGCCCGGCAGGGCGAATCCCGGCCACAGCCAACGCGGGTACATCGGCTAGCAGACCACCTCGATCATCCGCCCGCCAGGAAGTCGGAGTAGCCGTTCTGCCAGGCCGCGTTCCCCGCTGACGAGAGCGTCATCTCCTGAAGCGAGTCTGGGCCGAAGTCCTCGTTCGTCAGGATCGCCGTCGAGAGGTTCTCCGGCGGCGCCGTCTCGCTCGTGCCCCAGGACGCGTTTCGCACCTTGCGGAGCTGATCCAGCAGATGCGTCGGCTCGATCTCGTTCAGCGGCGGCTGGTAGCCGTTGAAGTTGATGAAGTTCGAGAACGAGATGCCGTTGTCGAGCATCCAGTTCAGGAAGAGGTGCGAGAGCACCGGCTTCTTCGTCGTCGCGCAGATGCAGAAGGCGTCGTTCTGCACCGGAACGTGGCCCTTCGGAGCCTTCCAGTACTGGAGCACCGACGACGGCGTCTTCGCGGGCAGGTAGTAGATGTAGCCGGCGATCGGGTCTCCCGACCAGGCCTGGTTGAGCCATGCGGTGCCCTCGGGGATGCTCTGGTACTGGACGTCGCCGACCTTGACGTTGCAGATGCCGTAGAGCTCCTTCAGGTCTTCGACCGCCCGATTGATGAGCTTCGGGTCCTCGGTATTGATGTCGGTGATGCCACGGCGGAGAAGCGCCATCGCGATCGTCTCGCGGTCCTCCGAAAGGAGCGCCGTCTTCCCCTTGTACGCCTGGGCTTGCCAGAAGATATCCCAGGGCTGCTGCATCGAGGCGATGTCCTCCGTCACCTGGTCGTTGCGCCAGAAGATGCCCGTGGCGTAGGTCGTGTAGGGCACCGTGTAGTGCGACCCGGAGTCGTAGAACGGGCTCACGAGCTGCGGCCAGACGTTCTTCTTCAGGTTGGGGATGTAGTCGAGGTTGAGCGGCTTGATCAGCTTCCCCGCGACGACCTGGTCGAGGTGGTCGGGGGTCATCTCCATGACGTCGGGCTGCACCGACCCGGAGGCGAGCTGCTGGATGCCCGAGGCGATGTTGTCAAACGGTGTGTACTGCACGGTGACGCCGTACTTCTTGCCGAAGTCGCGCAGGAGCTTCTTCCAGAAGTAGGCGGGGTAGTTGAAGACGGTAAACGTGCCGCCGGTCTCGGGCTGGAGACCGGAGTCGATCGGGTCCTCCCAGAGTGGCAGGG
>DASQXS010000174.1:0-6756 GCA_035639615.1 Gaiellales bacterium
CACGGCGATCGCGGCCGCTGCGAGCGCCAACCCCGCCAGATAGGCCCGCCGCACCCACGGGCCAAACCGGACCCGCCGTTCGACCATCTCGGCCCCGACCACCGTGAGCCCCGCGCCCGCCGCGCACGCGATGATTACGAGAAGCAGCGGGCGTCCCTGGGCCGAGGCGGCCGCCACGCCCGCCCCGCCCCGGCCAAGCGCGCCCTTTGAGTGACTGACGGCGATGGCGATTCCCGCCCACGGCGCGAGAGCCAAGGACAGCGCCAGCGACCGGAGCCGTTTGCGGTCGAGAACGAGCGCGAACGCCAGCCCCAGCACGAACGCCATCATCGAGCCGCGGCTGAATGTGAAGTAGAGCGTCGCCCCGAGCGGCGGAAGCGCCGCCGCTGCGGCGATCCGCACGGGTCTCGAGCGGGCGCGCACCGCGGCGCCGAGGCACAGAAGCGCAGTCATCGATGTGAAGATCCCAAGCGCGTTCCAGTACCCAAGCGGCTGGTAGAGGCGGCCGTGCGCCGTCGGGTCGTCGTAGATCCCGAACACGTCGGGCCGAAGCCGGGTGACGAGCGCGAACCCGCATACGGCCGTGCCGGCGGCTGCGGCAGCGGCGACGATCGTTGCGGACCCGCCCCGGCGCGCGGTTGCCAGGAGCGCTCCCACCAGTGCGACGTAGACGAGCGTGCGTTCGACCTCGAGCACCGGCCCCTGGAGGGCGGCGGCCCAGATCCCGGAGAGCGCCGTCCACACCGTCACGCCGGCGAGTGTGGCAAGAAGCGCCGCCTCGAAGCGGGTGATCGCGGAACGGCGCCGCAGCACCATGACGACGGCCGCGACCCACGACAGGACGACCGCGCTCCAGCCCCACGCCGGCGGGAAGTACCCGCCGTCGTCGACCGCGAGCAGAAAGACGGCGGCGAACGAGACCGCCGCGGCGGGCGCATGCTCCCGCTCAGCCTTGACCCAGACGGCTGCGCGGGCACCGTAACGCTCGACGGCCGAAACGGCCGTCACAAACGTGTCTCCGTCAGCTGCGGCGCATACGAGCAGAGGCCGCGCGGACACCGATGCCCGACGCGATCAACCCCGACCCTGCTCCGAGCACCAGCAGGAGGTTCATGCCCGTGAACGGCAAGCCGCCGGTCCCACCGGCCTGCTCCCCGAGGACACCGCCTCCACCACCGCCACCGCCGCCCTGAACGTACTGATCGTCGGCAGCAGTCGCGTGCGTCGCATGATGCTGGGCTCGCGCCGACGCAGCCGCGGGCACCGCACCGGCGGCGAGCACTAGCCCACCGGCCGTCGCGGCGATCAGAACCCTTGCGGTTCGCATGTGCATGTGCAACTGCACCTCCCGGCCTTTCGACGTCGCTGCGGCACCGTAGCGCATCGCGCTGACGGATGCCAGTCGCGGTTCGCCGCAAATTGGTGTGAGTCACGCGCTCGCCTTCTTCAGCCTGTGCCGGAGCGCAGGGACGTGCGGACAGACCGTGCTCTGCTCCTCACTCCACATCCAGGGCACCACCCTGAGGGCGTAGCACTGGTTCCCGGATGGGTCTGGGCGCGCGCACGCCCACCGCACTTTCGCCTGGAAAAGCCTGGAACAGATCCAGC
Organism: Gaiellales bacterium; assembly: GCA_035639615.1. Taxonomy (GTDB): domain Bacteria; phylum Actinomycetota; class Thermoleophilia; order Gaiellales; family JAICJC01; genus JAICJC01. The sequence continues at coordinate 1,609 of DASQXS010000174.1, forward strand.
GCCCGCCGGGAAACTGGCGGCCGAGATCGGCGGCGATCTGCGTGGCCCGAACCGGGTCCGGCACGAGCTGGACCAGCTCGGGGCTGTGCGAGCAGCTGTCGTCGCCGGGGGTCGTCGACCAGTCGCCGACGATGTTCACGTTTGCGAGGAGGCAGACGGACTGGGCGTTGTACACGAGGCCGCACGCCCACACGGCGCCGTTCGACTGGAGCTCCACGCACCGCGTCGTCGGCGCTGCCTCGCGCTCCGCGATGGCCCTCTCCAGCGTGGCGCCGTCGATCCGCTCGTGCACGCGGGCCGCCCAGTACCCAAACGCCGCGGCACCGGTCAACGTGAGGACGATGACGCCGAGCCAGACGTGGGAGTGGACGGCTGCGCGAAATGGGGACCGCGACGGGCCACGGCGGCGGGCAGGAGCGGGCCGGGGCGGCGGCGGTCGCCGCGCCGGGACGACGTCCTCGCCGGTCGCGACCCAGGGCGGCCGCGGCGACTCCCCCGCCTCCTCAGGCGGGGCCTGCGACTCCAGCCCCGCAGGGCGCGTGTCCACAGGCTCGGGAGCGTGCTCGGCCGGCGGCGCGTGGGCGTCCGGCGGATCAGGCGGACCGGATTGGTCGGGCAGGCTCGGCGGTTCGCGCACCTCGGATGGATCCCCCCCTCCAGCGGCGTCGCCCGGCCCTCGGCGGTCACGAAACGCGTGCAGCACCGCGATCGTCTCGTACGCGACCGTGGCGGCACGCCGCGCAAAGCCGGTGGACGGGGATCGGCGCACACCCCGAGTGTACGCGGACCCCTGGAATGTGACTACGAGAAGAGGCCGGCGATCAGGGTCATCACGTAGATGACGCCGAACCAGATCATGACCGACGCCCCCACGGCCAGGACCACGTGATCCTGCGCCCACTCGAGCACGGTCGCCCGATCCTCGTACGCCCACGGCTCCTCGCCGTTGAGCAGCCTGCGAACCATCGTGACCCCCCTTGCGGTTGCCCACTCAGCATCGGTGAGGGCCGGGCCGGCGGCAACCCCCGGTCGGGTGAACCACTACCGAACCCTTACACGGGCCGAACGGGCGGCGCACACGGCCGCGACATGCTTGCGGCGACCGCATGGTGCGACGACGGCTCGTCATCCTCGGCACGTCCCTGGCCGCGGTCCTGTGGTTGGCGCCCGATGCGTCCGCCAGCAAGATGATCGCGTGGGGCGTCCATAACCCCACGCTGATCGTCAACCGCCACCACATCGCCCGGGTGAGCTACACGGACGCGCACGGCGTGCGCCGCCACGTGCTGGCCTGGCACGCCCGCAACGCGATCGCCCCCGCGCGCGGAAGACGGCAGGTACGGTTCAGGCTCGACTATTCCGGCGGCTACGGATCGTTCGGGAGCGGCTACTGGCGGCGGATGCGAAACGCGTGCCGGCCGTATTCGGGCCCGCCCCTGCTCCACCTCGTCGCCGCCTGCACGGACACGAACGGGACATTCTGGGCGCTCCAGACCTGGCGTCGGCGGCTGCTCGACGGCGGCTGGCGTGGGACGCGCCGGCAGATGGCGCCCGAGCTTCACCTCTCGCACTGGTCGGGGCGCCTGCCCCGCCTTCACATCGAGACTGACTGGGCGGTGCACGGCAGGTTCGACCACCTGTTCGGGCGCTTCACGTACCACGGCAACCCGGTCTACGGCTTCTCGGCGACGCCGTCCGGCTCCCCGCTCGACGGGTTCGGCCGCAACGTCTACATCGACGTCAAGAACCCGCCGTGGGGGCGCGGCTGGTACCGCTTCAACGGCGCGCTGTCGCACCGCCCGTCGGGGGTCTTCTGCTTCGGCATGTACGCCCTCTTCGGCCGCAGGCGGCCGGCGAAGGGGACGGCCTACCGGGCGACCGTGATGGGGCCCGGGGTCACGCCGATCGTGCGCTGGAAGGGGCCGTCGCCCGGCCCGTACGATCCTGCAGTCGATGCCGCCCGAAACGCCGACCAGCAGGCCATGGCCCCGCCCGGCGACGCGTGCCACAGGGTCAGCTGAAAGCTGCCACTAGTGGTGTGGCCGGCAACGTTGGTGGTGTCGATGGCGAGCGAAAACCGAGCGATGCGAGGACGCAGGACCTGTCAAGCCGCAGGCTTGACAGGGTTCGGGACGCGCCTGCTCTCCACGCAGGCGCACACCGGCCAATACTGGAGAAGTATTGGCGCGACCGAGGACACCGCAGCAGTCGCAAGGCTCTGCCTTGCGACGTTCGGGAGCGATCTGCTACCCAGCAGATCGCGGATGCGGTTTGCAGCCGCCAGCCTGTCAAGGCGCCCGCCTTGACAGGTCTCGCGAGCAGCCTGCTACTCAAGCAGGCTGCGAGAGCGGCAAACGTTGCCGGTCACACCACTAGGCCTGCACCTTCTGCGCGTACGTGTTGCGGTAGTCCGCCAGCTTGAACTGCTCGACGAAGGTCATTGCCGCCGCCCGCGCTCCCTTCACCACCTGGTCCTTGACGGCGTTCACACGGTCGAAGTCGGTCGTGCCCAGGTGGCCGGCCGGGACGGGGCACGTCCGGACGACGGTCGAGTGCGAGGCGAACCGCGTGTCCCAGGCCCCGGTGGCGGTATGGAAGATCGCGCTTCCCATCTGCACCGGCCACCCCAGGGCGTTGATCACCCGGTCGAGCCCCGACCCGACCCCGCGGCCGCCGGTGATCCGGAAGCCGAACGTCGGCCGCGTCGGGCTCCGGTCCGGCGAGGCGTCGAAGAGCCAGACCGGGAAGTTGGAGAGGACGCCGCCGTCGACGACCTGGCAGTCGTGGCCGTCCTCGGCCGAGATCATGTGCACCGGCGCGAAGAAATACGGGATCGACATGCTCATGCGGACGGCGTCCGCGATCTTGAACGTCTGGGCGTCGATCGGCCGTCCGGTCGCGCGGTCGCGGTAGTCGACCAGGTCCTCGGGCAGCACCAGCATCTTCTGGCGCGTGATGTCGGTGGCGATCATCTTGAGCCGGGTCGAGCCGTCCTCGTTCCTGACGTCCGCGAAGGTCTTGCCCTCGAGCATGCCGTCGAGCCACACCCGGAAGGCCTCGCCGTGGCAGAGGCCGTGCTCGCGGATCAGGTTGAGGCCGCCGCCCAGGATCTCGCCGCCGCGCCCCCAGTCCTCGAAGTCGTGGTAGGGAGCCTCCGCAACGACGGCCATCGCCTCCTCGGCGCTGTGGCCGCAGGCGATGTACGACGCGAGGATCGCGCCCGCGCTCGTCCCCGCGACGTTCCTCCAGGTCGTGTAGCCGTGAGCCGCGAACTCCTCGAGCGCCCCGACGAGCGCGACGCCCTTCACCCCGCCGCCCTCGAACACCGCGTCAGCTTCGTGGACAACGGTCCCGTCCGCGGTGGTGTTCCACCCGCCGTCTGCCATCCTGCCCCCTTTGCCCGTTGGCCCGCTTGCCGGAGTGTCTCAGATCGGCGCACCGGCCGCCGGGCGATGCCGCGCCGCCCGGCGCCGTCTGATAGGAACGTGCGCGTGCCGCTGGCCGCGATCACGCACGCGTTCGGAACGCCACCCACGGTTTCGGAGGTGACGCTCGATCCGCCGGGCTGCGGCGAAGTGCGTGTCCGGATCGAGGCGTGCGCGATCTGCCACAGCGACGTCGCCTATGGGGCGGGAGCGTGGGGTGGCGAACTGCCGGCGGTGTACGGGCATGAGGCGGCCGGGGTCGTGCTCGAGGCCGGACCCGGCGCCGCCGGGCTCGACCCAGGGACGCGCGTCGCCATCAGCCTCGTGCGGTCGTGCGGTACATGCGCTCGCTGCCGCGAGGGGCATCCCACGCTCTGCGACGCCCGATTCGGGCTCGACGACGCGAGCCCGATCCGCCTCGCCGACGGCACGCGCGTCCACCAGGGCATGCGCTGCGGCGCGTTTGCCGACGAGGTCGTGGTGCATGCGTCCCAGGCGGTCCCGATCCCCGCCTCGATCCCGGCCACCGCCGCGTCCGTGATCGGCTGCGCCGTCCTCACCGGCCTCGGCGCGGTCGAGCGAGTGGCGGGCGTCGCGGCCGGCTCGACGGTGGCGGTGATCGGCGCCGGTGGCGTCGGGGTGAATGCCGTTCAAGGCGCGGCGCTCCGCGGCGCGGCGCGCGTCGTCGCCGTCGACCCGGTACCCGAGCGGAGACGGGCGGCGTTGTCGTTCGGGGCGACAGACGTCGTTGACCCGGCAGGCGGCGGACCGGTCGCGGCCGTCCGCGACCTGTGCGGAGGCAGCGGCGCGGACGCCGTCATCGTCACGGCCGGGTCCGCCGCGGCAGTCGCTGTGGGAGTCGAGTGCGCCCGCGCCGGCGGCACGGTGGTCGTCGTCGGCATGCCGCCCGGGGCCGAGCCCGTCGCGCTCGACGCCGGCGCCCTGGCCCACACCGGCAAGCGGATCCTCGGCACCAAGCTCGGCGACGCGCGGCCGGCGAGTGACGTTCCGGCGGTGTGCGAACGCTACGCGGCCGGCCGCCTCAAGCTCGACGAGCTCGTCACGGAGACGTACCGGCTCGAGGACATCGCCGCGGCGCTCGAACACGCCGCCGCGAGCGACGGCCTGCGGACGGTGGTGATCCCATAGAGATCGACCGTGTCGAGACGTACGCCACCGAGTGGGTCGCATTCGTACGGGTGCAGACCCGCGACGGCGCGGCTGGCTGGGGCCAGACCGCGCCCTACAACGCGGGCATCACGACGGAGGTGCTCCACCGCCAGGTGGCGCCGCACGTCCTCGGCGCCGACCCGCTCGACCCGGAGAGGATCGCCGCCCGCGTCCTCGAGGCCGAGCACAAGTTCCCGGGGTCGTACGTGTGCCGGGCGCTCGCCGGTGTCGACACGGCACTCTGGGACCTGCGCGGACGTCTGGAAGGCCGGAGCGTGTGCGAGCTCATCGGGGGCACGCTCCGCCCGACCCCGGCCTACGCGTCGAGCATGCGCCGGGACATCGGGCCGACGGACGAGGCCCGGCGGCTGGCCGCCCTGCGCGACCGCTACGGCTATGCGGCGTTCAAGATCCGCGTCGGCCGCGAGTGCGGGCACGACCAGGACGAGTGGCCGGGGCGGACCGAGGCCGTGGTGCCCGCAGTTCGGAACGCGATCGGCAGCGACGCCGCCCTCCTCGTCGACGCGAACAGCTGCTACACGCCGCGGCGGGC
>DASQXS010000175.1:0-13576 GCA_035639615.1 Gaiellales bacterium
CGAGCCGGACGTGCCGGTGACGCTGGTCGAGCGGGGGCTCGTCGGCGGCGAATGCTCGTACTACGCGTGCATGCCGTCGAAGGCGCTCCTGCGCCCGCCGGAGGTGGTGGCGGCGGCCCGGCTGGCGCCGGGCGCGGCCGAGGCTGTCACCGGGCCGATCGACGCGGGGCGGCTGTTCTGGCACCGCGACCAGGTGACGGGCGACTGGGACGACTCGTCTCAGGAGGAGTGGCTGGCCGAGCGCGGCATCGAGCTCGTCCGCGGCGAGGCGGTCGTGTGCGGGCCGGGGCGGGCGGAGGTGGACGGGCGCGAGCTTCGCTTCGAGCGGCTGCTCGTCGCCACCGGCTCGGTGCCGTCCGTGCCGCCGATCGCCGGGCTCGACCGGGTCGAGTTCTGGGGGAACCGGGAGGCGACGAGCACGAGCGAGGTGCCGCAGAGCGTGGTCGTGCTCGGAGCCGGGCCGGTGGGGTGCGAGCTGGCGCAGCTCTTCGTCCGCCTGGGTGCGCGGGTGGCGCTGGCCGACATCGCCGACCGCCTTCTGCCGCGGGACGATCCCGAGGTGGGGGCGCTCCTCCATGACGCGCTGGCCGAGGAGGGGGTCGACATCCACGTCGGTCGGGCGATCGAGCGGGTCGAGCCGGGGATCTCGGTGCACGTCGAGGGGGGTGCCGAGCTTCGCGGCGAGCGGCTGATCGTGGCCACCGGGCGGCGCGCCGCCGTGGACGGGCTCGGCCTGGAGACGCTCGGGGTCACGGTTTCGCGCCGCGGGATCGAGGTGGACGAGCGCATGCGGGCAGGCGACGGCGTCTGGGCGGCCGGCGATGTCACCGGCGTCGCGATGTTCACGCATGTCGGCAAGTACCAGGCGCGGGTGGCGGCGGCCGACATGGCCGGCGTTGACGCCCGGACCGACTACCGGGCGATCCCGGCGGTGACGTTCACCGACCCGCAGGTGGCCTCTGTCGGGCGGACGACCGGCGACGGACTGGTCGTCGGCGAGCGCCGAAGCACGGCCCGGCTCTCGACCTACGAGCGGCCCCGGCGGCCCGGGTTCCTGAAGGTCTTCGCCGACCCGGAGCGGCAGGTGCTGGTCGGCGCCTGTGCCGTCGGGCCCGAGGCGGGCGAGTGGCTGGGCCAGCTCACCCTGGCGATCCGGGCCGAGGTGCCGATCGACGTCGTCCTCGACACCATCCAGCCCTACCCCACCTTCTCCGAAGCGATCCAGTTCGCCGTGCGCGATTTGGGCCTCGCGGGTGCATGAAATGAGCCTGGCTCCTTTCATGCACGGGTGGATATCAACGCTCGCTTAGCCCAGCCCGGCTAGCGTCCACTGTGTGGCGGACACCCCCATCGTCGTCGTGCCGACCTACAACGAGGTCGAGATGCTCCCCATCTTCCTGGATGCGTTCGCCATGGTCGGGTACGAGTGCCTCGTCGTCGACGACAGCTCGCCGGACGGCACCGGGGAGCTGGCCGACCGGCTGGCGCGGGAGCGGCCGTGGCTGCACGTGCTCCACCGCGACGCCAAGGAGGGGCTCGGCGCCGCCTATCGAAGCGGCTTCGCCTGGGCGCTCGAGCGAGGCCACCGCCGGATCGGGCAGATGGACTGCGACCTCTCCCACCCGCCGTCGGCGCTCCCGCGGATGACGGCGGAGGTCGACCGCGGCGCCGGGCTCGTGCTCGGCTCGCGCTACGTCCGCGGCGGCGGCACCCGCGGCTGGTCGTTCGGCCGAAGGGTCATCTCCCGCACGGGCTGCGCGACGGCCAAGACGCTCCTCCACCTTCCCTATCCCGACCTCTCCGGCGGCTTCAAGCTGTGGACGGCCGAGGCGCTGCACCGGATCGAGGTCGAGACAACGGTGTCGAACGGCTACGTCTTCCAGGTCGAGACGACCCGGCGCGCGCACATCGCCGGCGTCCGCATCGCCCAGGTGCCGTTCGTCTTCGTCGAGCGCCTGGTCGGCGAGTCGAAGATGTCGCCCGCCATCGCCCGCGAGGGCGCGCGGATCCTCCTCCAGCTGCGCCGCGACGACTGGCGGCCGCCCGCGGAGCCCGTCGCCCGCCTCCGCGCCGTCGACGCCCGCGGCGTCACAGGCGGATGACGAGCAGGACGATGTAGGCCACCATCAGGAACGTCCACCCGGCGAGCGAGATCAGGTCGAGCATCCGCCGCCAGGAGAGCGTCAGGCTGTCCCGCACCGTGGCGTCGATCGCGCCGAGGCTCTCGAGCTTCCCGCTTACGGCCCTCTTCCAGCCGTCCAGGTAGAGGTTGTCGACGACGAGCTGGTAGACGCGGGCGGAGTACCAGTCGCCGATCAGAAGCAGGGACTGGTCAGTCTTCTCGAACTCGAGCAGGAGCTCGAGCCGGCGCTCGATCACGGTCTGGAGCGTCCGCATCCGCGGCGGCCGAAGGCGCGGGCGGCCGGCGGCGACGTGCGCGCGCAGCTCGGCCAGGGCGGCGTCGACGGCGCGGTCGATCGTCCGCAGCCGCAGGAGCTGGTAGTTGCCGATCTTCATGAGCTCGATCTCCGACTCGAAGTCGGCCTCCTCCGAGACGACGACCGACCCGACCCAGTCGATGATCGTGAGGTCGTTTTCTGAGAAGCGCGCCCGCGCCGCCAGCACCTCCTCCACCTGGGCAGGGCTGGGCGGCTTTTGCAGGTTGCGGACGAGCCGTGTGAGGGCGACGCCGTGCTCGGCCACGAACGCGTCCGGCGTCGGCCGCGGCGCGGCAACCAGGACGGCGGTGTACTGCTCCCAGATCTCGTCCGAGATCCCCGACAGCTCGACGAGGCGGTCGCGCAGCTCGGCCTCGACCGCCCGCTTCCGCTCCGCCGCTTGCGGCGTCAGCGCGTCCTCCAGCCGGTAGCGGCACTCGCCCACCCAGGCGTTCCCGTCCAGCACCTGGCAGTGCACGGAGACCTCCGTCCCGGCGACCTCCAGGAGCGCGTCCCCGGCCGAGAGGAAGTCGATGTGGGCGTCGAAGAAGTACGGCGCGTCGCGGAGCTCCGGCGCCTCCTCCGCCGGCCCGGGCGGCGCCGCACCGACCGGCACGAGCAGGAGGTAGCAGATGTCGACGGCCTGCGTCACGCGGTGACGCTGATCCGAAACGCCGCCGAGTAGGTATCGCCGGGGCGGACGTGCGGCAGCGAGTCGCCGGAGGCGAGCGCGTTCGTGGGTGTCGTCATCGGCTCGAAGCAGACGAAGTCGCCGTCAGGCGGGGCGTAGACGTGGGCGACGCGGTAGCCGTCGACGAACGTGACAGCAATCTCGCGGCCGCCGCCGCGGACCGCGAAGGTCGCGCCGTCCGTGATGTCCGCGAACTCGTCGTCGAGTCCCCGGCCGCCCAGCCTCCCCGGCGGGATGTGCGCCCGGACCCGGTCGCCGGTCGGCAGCATGCGCTCGTCGAGGACGAGCTTCGTTCGCACCGGCAGCTCGAGCTCCCACTCGGCCCGTGGGCTCCCGGGCACTCGCAGGTACGGGTGGTAGCCGAACGCCACCGGCACCGGCCGGCGGCCGAGCGCGAGCAGCGTGGTGCGGATCTCGAGCGCGTCGTCGGTGAGCGACGCCTGCACGCGCAGCCGGTGCGGGTAGGGGAAGACCTCGAGGATGTCGCCGTGGTCGTTGGTCGAGAAGACTGCCTCCAGGCTGGAGGCGGTCTCGCTCTCGACCGCGAACGGGAGCGCCGCCGGCAGGACGCCGTGGATGGGGATGCCGTTCGCATCGGTGCGAAGGAGCGGCGAGACGGCCACCGGCCCCATGAGCCGGTTCGCCCACGGATGCAGGAGCGGGATGCCCATCGTCCGCCCCTGCTCCCGGTAGGCGTCAAGCCCGTCGCGCAGGCCGAGCAGCTCCTCCCCGCCGTGGACGAGCGCGCAGCCGATCATGCCCAGGTCGGGCACGAACGCGGCCATCATGCCCGGGGCGGTCAGCGTCCGCGTTTCGGGCGGCGCGTCCGCCATCTCACCGGGCGGCCTGGACCAGCTCGACGGTGACGCCGTCGGGGTCGGCGGCGTAGACCACCCGGGTGCCGGTCCAGTGCGGGCCGGCGTCGGCGAGGGTGACCGGCTCGGAGCGGACGGTGACGCCTGCGTCGACCAGCCGCTGCCAGGCGCAGTCGATGTCGTCGACGGCGACCGCGACGTGGCAGGCGCCCGGGTTGTTGGTGCGCTGCTCGAGCGGGCGGCCGCGGGCGGCGGTGTACTCGACCAGCTCGATCAGGCGGCCGTCGGGGAGCTCGACGTCGGCGATGTTCGCCCGTCCGCCGGGTATGCCCGGCACCTCGTCGGCGGCGACGTCGGTCACTCGCTCCCGGACGGTGAGGCCGAGCAGGTCGCGGTAGAAGCGCAGCGAGCGGTCGAGGTCGGAGACGGTGATGCCGACGTGGTGGAGGCCCCCGATCACCGAAGCCGCTCCGGGAGGACGTCGCGGGCGAAGACGTCCTCGACGGTCTCGGGCCGCTTGATCCAGTCGGCGTTTGGGCCGGCGACGAGCACCGTGCCGGGCCGGGGCAGGCCGTTGAAGTTCGACGCGCAGGCGTCCTGATAGGCGCCGGTGTCGAGGAAGGCAACGATGTCTCCGGGCTCGACCCGGGGCAGGTCGATCGCCGCCGCGAGGACGTCGAACCCGCACGACTTGCCGACCACGTCGACGGTCAGCTCCGGCGGCGCGTCGGCGCGGCTGGCGACGCGGACGCCGAAGCGGGCGTGCTCGATCAGGAGGTCGGCCATGAACATCTCGGTCGTGTCGGTCTCGACCCAGGTCATCTCGATCGGGCCGGACTGGTGCTTGACGTTCCGGACGGTGGCGAGATGGATGCCGCAGTCGGCGTAGAGGGCACGGCCCGGCTCGGCCTCCAGCGTGATCCCGGAGGTCGAGATGCCCGCGGCGTGGAGGCCGTCGTGAAGCGCGGTCGTGATCGCCTCGGCGTAGTCCTCTATCGGGCGACCGGGCGCGCCGGAGCCGGTGGGGTCGCGCGGGGCCGGGTAGCCGCCGCCGACGTCGATCTCTTGAGGGCGCCAGCCGTCGAGCTCGGCGCAGAGGCGGTCGATCGCGGCGGCAAGGCTCGCGGCCATCGCGCGCCACACGGCGGGGTCGGCGGAGTGGCGGCCGAGGTGGGCCATGACGCCGAGGAGCTCGATCTGGTCGAGGGCGGCCAGGGCCCGCTTGGCCACGTCGGCCGCCTGCTCCAGCGGGATGCCGGGTTTGTAGCGGTGCGCGGCAACGCGGACGGCGACGTCCGGGGCGAAGTCGGACGGGTGGTCGAGCCCCTCATAGTCGGGCCGGAGACGCAGGCGGACGCGGGCCTTCCGGGCGGTTGTCTGGGCCGCGGCGATCGCGAGGTCGAGCTCGGCCGGGCTGTCGAGCGTCACCCGGGCGCCGGCGGCGACGGCGCGCTCGACGAGCGCGGCGTCCTTCACCGAGCCGTTCACCGAGATCAGCGCCGGCTCGATCCCCGAGGCGAGCGCGGCGTGGAGCTCGCCCGGGCCGAACGTGTCGCAGCCGAGGCCCTCGGCGTTCAGGATCGTGCGGAGGGCGAGCGAGATGTTCGCCTTGAGGGAGGGGAGAAGGCGCGTGGGCCCCTCGGTCCACCGGTCGGCGAAGGCGGCGTGGATCCGGCGCGCATTCCGGCGCAGCTGATCCTCCGAGACGGCGTAGACCGGCGTCCCGAACCGCCGCGCCAGCTCGACGGCGTCGCACTCCTCGATCCAGAGCCGGCCCTCGCGGATGGAGAGCGCGTCGTCGATGCGGGTCACGGTGGCGCGCATGGCGGCCAGTGTATGGGATGGCGGACGGCGGGTACTCGCGGATCGAGCCTCGATTGGCGACGCCTGATGAGGCATACTGTGAGCGTGGAGGCGAGCAACTTGATCCGATCGGCGCGGCGGCGCGCCGGCCTCTCCCAGCGCGAGCTGGCCCGTCGCGCCGGCACGAGCCAGGCGATGGTGAACCGGTACGAGCATGGTCGGGTGGAGCCGTCACTGGGGACGCTCGCGAAGATCCTCCGAGCGTGCGGCGAGGAGCTCGAGCTCGCGTCCACACCGGCGGGTGAGCGAGGTCGGGCCGCGTTGCTCACGCTGCTCCGGGAGCGGCGGGCCGAGGCTACCGCGATCGCCGCCCGCTACCACGCTCGGCGCCTTCGCGTGTTCGGCTCAGCCGCCCGAGTAGAAGACACCGACGCGAGCGATATCGATCTGCTTGTAGAGGGCGAGCCTGGTCGGATGACGCTGTTCGACCTTGCCGGGCTTCGCCGCGAGCTCTCAGAGCTTCTTGGCGTCACAGTCGACGTCGCAACCGAGCAAATGCTCCGCGACGATGTTCGCCGCGACGCGCTCCGCGACGCGGTCGTCGTGTGAGCCGCGCTGACCGGCAACGGCTGCGCGACATCCTCGCCGCGATCGGCCAGATTCGCGAGTACGTCGACTTCGCCCACGCCGCCGGCGCCGAGCTCCTCCCCGCCAACCTGATTGGGGACGCGGTCCTGTACCGCTTCGTGGTCATGGGCGAGGCGGCGAGCGCGCTCTCGTCAGAGGTGCTCGGGCGGATGCCGGACGTGTCGTGGCCGGATGTCGTCGGGATGCGGAACATCCTGACTCACGAATACTTCCGCATCGACTGGGACGTCGTCGAGGCGACGGTCCAACGCGACCTGACTGATCTCGAGACCGCCGTCAGGCACGCACTCGCCGACGGCGAGTCACCACGGCGTTAGCGACAGTCGGCTTCCATCGCGCCACCTCTGCATCCCTCACCCACATGGGGGAACTTGTCGCCCTGGGTTGACGCAGGCTCGCGCATCCCCCAAATCTGAGTGTTGACCACGGCCGCGGTCGTGGCGACTGCGGACGCGAACGACCCGCCGCCGCTGCCACGCTTCCGGTCGCGGATCAGCAGCTCGTCCCCGTTGACGACAGTCAGGGCCTCGTGATCCAGCCGAGGGCGCTGCCCGACCTGACGGGATCGCCCGCCGACATCCTGGCGAGGCGACGGCCTCCACACCGCCGACGAGTGGGTCGACCTGGCGTCGGTGGAGGCGTGCGTCGACATCTTCGAGGCGATGGCGCGAGACTTCTGTGCATGACGGTGGACATCGTCTGGCGCGGCGATGCCTCCGACGCCGAGCTGGTCGAGCTCACGCGCTCGCACGGCGGCCGTCCTGAGGCCGGGTGGTGGGACAGGATTCGGCCGCACAGCCTGGGCTGGGTGACGGCGCGGCTCGAGGACGGCACCCTCGTCGGGTTCGTCAACGTCGCCTGGGATGGCGGCGACCACGCGTTTCTGCTCGACACCAAAGTGCGGCCCGATCACCAGAGACGCGGGATCGGCACGGCCGTCGTGCGCCTCGCCGCGGAGCGAGCGCGGGAGGCCGGATGCGAGTGGCTCGAGGTCGACTTCGACCGAGCGGACGAGCTGGGGCCGTTCTACTTCGATGCGTGTGGCTTTCGGCCGACGACCGCCGGGCTCATCCACCTCCCCGATCTTCCGCCGGCGTAGCGTCCGCCGCGCCGTAGTCCAGCTCCTTGACGGGGGCCTCGCGGCCGACTATTGCTTTCCCGTTTCCGCCAACCGCGCTTGAGAGGGGTACTCAATGCGGAGGTTTCACCTTGTGGCCGTCGCGGCGACTGTCGCGGCGTTGGTCGCTGCGCCGGGGGCCGCGGCGAGCGGCGTCAAGCCGAACGCGGTCGGTATGCTCGACTGCAACGGTCGCAGCCCGATCCAGCAGCCGGCCCGCGCGCCGCTTGCGTGCAGCGACCCGCGCTCGATCTATGACGGCGAGGGCGCCAGGTTCACCGACAACGGGCTCTACATCGGGCATGACGAGCCCATCATCCGGTTCCTGTCCAACCGGACTGGGTCCGGCAACGACATCACGTGGGACGAGCGTCTGCCTCATGATCCGTCGACCCTCCCTACCGTTGCCAATCCTGGCAGCGACGTGACGCATTGGTTCGAGCTCTCGGTGGCGCCGTGGTTCAGCATGGCCCTCTGCAACCCGCGCTCGTACCCGCTCAACCCGTGCCGGCCGCGGAGCGACACGAACGCGCCGCACCATCCGCCGACCTTCGACCAGGGCGGCGGTGGCAGCTCGTTCCTGGAAATGCAGTTCTACGCACCCGGGGCTGCCCCGTTCATCGACAACATCTCCTGCGACAACACCCACTGGTGCGCGTCGCTTCACATCAACGACCTCGAGTGCACGCTTGGGTTCCAGCACTGCAACAACAACTGCATCGAGCCGACGAACTTCGCGTTCATCCAGACGAACGGCGTCCCGACCGGGCCGCCGAGCCCGCAGCTCACCAACGCGGCGACGTTCACGCCGAACGCGCAGACGCTGCTGATGAACCCGGGCGACCGGCTCCACATCCACATCTGGGACGCGAGGCTCCCGGGAGGCGGGCACGCGCTCGAGACACAGATCAAAGACCGGACGACCGGGCAGACCGGCTTCATGATCGCCTCGGCCAGGAACGGCTTCATGAGCACGTCGATCAAGGACTGCTCCGGACGCCCGTTCAACTATCAGCCTGAGTACAGCACGGCGAAGCCGCAGAACATCATCCCGTGGGCGGCGCTCGAGACCAACATCTCGACCCAGTTCGAGATCGGCCACTTCGAGCCGTGCACCTCGGTGCAGAATCCGGCCCCGTTCACGCTCGGCACCTTCAGCGACACCGTCTGGCAGGACTGCGTCGGCCCGTACGAGACGACCGCGCCCCCTGACGGAAATCCGAACCCCGAGCTCTCGGACGCGCCGTGCTACCCGAAGGGCTTCACCCACCACGGCCAAGCGCCGCCCAACGAGGTGGCGGGCTGCGTGCTGTTCTTCGCCCAGAACGGCGACCTCGACTACGACGGCACGTCGTACTGGCCAGACTGGCCCGACAGCGTGACGCCCGACAAGTACCCGTCGCCGTTCCTGCAGAAGCAGCCGCACACGCGCGGCCACCGGTACGAGACGATCCAGTTCCAGACGAACGCCCCGGCGAGCGAGTCGACCTGCCAGCCGACCGGCCAGGGATGCGCCGTGCCGCCGCCCGGAGCGCCCGGCAACTTCTACCCGTGGTGGACGCAGGCGAGCGTCCGCGGCTCATGCGTCTGGGAGTTCGGCATGATGCGAAACGGCAACACGTTCGGCCGGTTGACGCAGTACGGCCGGCCCTCGGCCTACTTCTTCGGAAACCTCGAGGGGCCGATGCGACCCAACCGGAACTGTTGAGCTGAGCATTTTGGGGGGCGCCTCGCGCGAGGCGCCCCCCAAAAACCGCGCATGGGTAGTGTGCGCCCATGCGCCGGACCTTCGCGCTCATGTACGCGCTCGTCTTCTTCGACGAGGTGGCGCTGCTCGCGCTGGTGCCGCTCGTCCCCGGGTACAGGGAGGCATACGACCTGTCGGCGGCGCAGGCCGGCGCGCTGCTCTCGGCGGCGAGCCTGGCGATCGTCGTGGCGGCCGTGCCGGCGGGCAGGCTCTCCGACCGGCACGGGGCGCGGCGGGTGACGATCGCGGCCGGAGCGCTGGTCGCCGCCGCGACCGCGCTCACGGCCGTCGCTCCGGGGTTCGCCGTACTGCTCGTGGCGCGGGCCGCCTTCGGGCTCGGCTCCGGCACCATCTGGTCGGCCGGGCTCGCCTGGATCGGCGACTCGGCCTCGGATGCGCGCCGCCCGGCGGCGCTCGGGACGGTGATCACGATCGCCGGCGTCGGCGGCATGGCCGGCCCGGTGGTCGCCGGCTACCTGGCGGACAACATCGGCCGCGGCGCGCCCTGGGCGGTGATGTCCGCCGCGACGGCGCTCGTCGTCGCCGGCCTCGCCGTCTCGGATCCGGGCCGGCAGGTGGCACATCCCCACCGGCCGCTGCGGCAGGTTGCGAGCAGCATGCGCCGCGAACCGCTGCTCGTCGGTGCGGCGGCGATCATGCTCCTCGGCGGCGTCGGCGACGGCGTCATCAACCTGATCGCGCCGCTCCAGCTCGCCGGCCACGGGTTCTCGTCGGGCCGGATCGGGTTCTGGTTCTCGGTCGGCGCCGCGCTCTTCATCGCCCTCTCCGCCGCCACGACGCGGGTCGGCCGGCGGGCCGTGTCGCTGCGGGCCGCGGCGTTCTTCGCCGTCCTCCAGGCGGTGACGATCATCCCGGTGCTCGTGAGCGGGGCGGCGGTCGCAGTCGTCGCAATGGTGCTGGCTCGGTTCGCCGCCGCGGCGCTTCCCTACACGATCGGCTATCCGCTCGCCGCGGTCGGCGCGGCCCGGCTCGGGCTCGGGACCGGCACCGTGAACGGCCTCCTCGGGCTCGTCTGGGGCTTCGGCAGCTTCGCCGCCCCACCCGCCGCGGGCGCGCTCGCGGACACGGCCGGGAACCGCGCCGTCTACGTCGCCCTCGTCGCGTTCCTTCTCCTGATCGCGGCGTGGATCCTGCGCGCGGCCCAGCGGCATGCGTTGCCGGCACCCGCCGCCGCGTCGTGATCCTCGCCGTCGACCAGGGCACGACCGGGACGACCTGCCTCGTGGTCGACCGCGACCTCCGGCCGGCCGGGCGCGGCTACTGCGAGCTCCGCCAGTCCTACCCCCAGCCCGGCTGGGTGGAGCACGACCCGGACGAGATCCTCGAGACCGTCACCGCCGCCGCAGCGGACGCCCTTCGGGCAGCAGGGATCGGGGCCGCGGATCTGACGGCCATCGGGATCACGAACCAGCGCGAGACGGCGATCGTCTGGGACCGGGCCAGCGGAAGGCCGCTCCACCCGGCGATCGTGTGGCAGGACCGCCGTACCGCGGCGCGCTGCGCGGAGCTGCCGTTCGAGCTCATCCGCGAGCGGACCGGCCTCGTCCCCGACCCGTACTTCTCTGCAACGAAGCTCGAGTGGCTGCTCGGGCGCGTCTCGCCGAAGGGCGCGCTCTTCGGCACCGTCGAGAGCTGGCTCGTGTGGCACCTGACCCGCGGCGCCGCCCACGTCACCGACCCCACGAACGCGTCGCGCACGCTGCTCGCCCAGCTCGAGCCGGTGGCTTGGGATCCCGACCTCCTCGCCCTGTTCGGGATCCCGGACAGCGTCTTGCCGCGCATCGCCGCGTCGAGCGGCGTCGTCGGCGACGCCGAGCTGGACGGCGCCCGCATCCCCATCGCGGGCCTCGCCGGCGACCAGCAGGCGGCCCTCTTCGGCCAGGCGTGCTTCGCGCCGGGCGAGACGAAGGCGACGTTCGGCACCGGCAGCTTCATCCTCGCCAACCAGGGCGACGGCGGCGGGCCGCCGCCGCACGGGATCCTCCGCACCGCCGCAGCGCAGCCCGGGAAGACGGCGCTCGAGGGCGCCGTCTTCGTCACCGGCGCGGCCGTGCAGTGGCTGCGCGACGGCCTCGGCCTGATCGCCGACGCTGCCGACACCGAGGTGCTGGCCCGGTCGGTCTCGTCTACCGGCGGCGTCCACTTCGTTCCGGCGCTCACCGGCCTCGGCTCGCCGCACTGGGACGCGAACGCCCGCGGCGTCATCTCCGGCCTCACACGCGGCGCCGGCCGAGCGGAGCTGGCGCGAGCCGCGCTCGAGGCGATCGCCTACCAGGCGGCCGATGTGGTGGAGGCGATGGGCGTCGAGCTCCCCGCGCTTCGCGCCGACGGCGGCGCGACGGCCAACGCGTGGCTGATGCAGTTCCAGGCCGACATCCTCGGCGTTCCCGTCGAGGTCGCGGCCGACCGGGAGATGACGGCGCTCGGCGCCGCCGCGCTCGCCGGATTGGCCACCGGAGTCTGGAGCGGCCTCGACGAGGTGGCCGCGGCGTGGCGGTGCGCCGCCCGGTACGAGCCGGCGATGAGCCGCGACGAAGCGGAGACGCTGCTCGCCGGATGGCGGGCGGCGGTGGCCCGAGCGCGGAGCTGACTGTCAGAGAAGCGTCACGGGAGGCGCGTAACAGGAACCCGTTTTGAAACAGAGGGACCAGGTCCAGTTGTTTCAGCCGTGAAACAGAGGGACCAGGTCCAGTTGTTTCAGCCGTGAAACAGGGGGACCGGGTCCGGTTGTTTCACCGCCGGCCAGGACGGCTCGGGTAGGGTCGTCGGCCCATGGAACGGCTCACTTCGGCCCAGTCAGAGCTCCGTGCCAGAGCCGCCCGGTTCGTCGACGAGGTGCTCGTCCCGCTCGAGCTCGAGGCCGAGCTGAACGGCGGCCGGCTCCCGGCCGAGACGATCGCCGACATCCGCAGGCGCGCCAGGGAGGCGCGGCTCGTCGGCGGGAACCACGCCGTGGAGGTCGGCGGCCAGGGCTGGTCGGCGTTCGAGCAGGTGCTCGTCCAGGAGGAACTCGGCCGCAACACGAACGGCGTCTGGTGGAACATGGGCGGCGGCTATAACGTGCTCGCACGCGCCACGCCCGAGCAGATCGAGCGATACCTGAAGCCGACCCTCCGCGGCGAGCGGGCCGACGCGTACGCGGTGACCGAGGCCGGCGCCGGCTCCGACGCCGCCCGCGTGGCCGGCACCGCCGAGCGAACCGCAAGCGGCTGGCGGATCCGGGCCGAGAAGTGGTTCGTCACGTCCGGCGACGTCTCGGACTTCGACATCGTGATGGTGAACGTCGTCGAGGGCGATGAGCGGCTGCCGACGCTCTTCCTCGTCGACCGCGACCGCCCGGGGATCGACGTCGTCGACGATCCGCCCTTCACCCACACCTACCCGCACGGCCATCCCACCGTCCGCTACGACTGCGAGGTCGGCGCGGACGCGGTGCTCGGCGGCGACGCGATGCTCGGCCGCGGCGGCGAGCTCCAGAACGAGTGGTTCATCGAGGAGCGGATCCACATCGCCGCCCGCTGCGTCGGGGCGATGCGCCGCCTCCTCGCCGAGGCGGTGGACTGGGCGACCGAGCGGCGCCAGTTCGGCGAGCGGATCTACGACTTCCAGGGCGTCAGCTTCCCGCTCGCCGACTCCGCGGCCGACTGTGCGGCCGCCCGGCTCCTCACCCACGATGTTGCCCGGCTCCAGGACTCCGGCGCCGACCCGAAGCTGGTGCACGGCCGGGCGGCGATGGCGAAGCTCTTCGCCTCGGAGGCGGCCTGGCGCTGCGCCGACCGCTGCGTGCAGGTGCTGGGCGGGCGCGGCTACATGCGCACGACCGCGGCCGAGCGGTTCCTGCGCGAGCTCCGCGTCGACCGGATCTGGGAGGGGACGTCCGAGATCCAGCGCCTTATCATCGCCCGCGGCCTCGAGCGGCGCGGCGTCGAGCGGATGCTGACCGGCGACTGACCGTTACCGGGCGCGGGCGCCGGCGACGACGTCGTCGACCGGCAGGTCGAACTCGATCTCCGTGCCGTGCCCCGGCGCCGACCGCACCGACGCGCACCCGCCGGCCAGCTTGATCCGCTCGATCAGCGTTTCGAGCCCCAGGTGCAGCCGCAGCTCCCGGTTCGCGCGGATCCGAGCGGGGTCGAACCCGCGGCCGTCGTCGCGCACGGAGCCGTGCAGGCGGCCGTCGCCGAGGTTCATCACGATCGCGAGCGTCCGCGCGCGGGCGTGCCGGCGCACGTTGGAGACGGCCTCGCGCACCGTCCGGTAGGCGACCTCCTCGACGACGAAGGGCACGTCGATCTC
>DASQXS010000176.1:0-4290 GCA_035639615.1 Gaiellales bacterium
GCAGCGCGAGCCGCACCCCGGCCTGCTCCGCGACCGGGACGACGACGCGGACGAACCTCTCGTACGCTCTCCAGAGCTGCTCGGCGTCGGGCGCGCCCACCTTCATCGGCTGGTCGGCGGGCAGCGCGTCGGCGCGAAACGAAGTTACACGGGCACCGCCGCGGCCACGGGCGATAGTGCTCGTCCGGACCCAGTTCGCGCCGGGCATCCAGTTGTAGCAGAGCATCGGCACACCGAGACGGCCGAGGTTTCGGATCAGAGTGCAAAACCACTCGGTCTCCTCCTCGGCCCCGGGCGCGCCCGTGCGGGCCCTGTCGAGCGGCGGGTAGTCCTCGACACCGACGAGCTCGAGGCCTGCATCGGTGTAGAGCTGCTGCATCCGGGCGAGTGGAGTCAGATCCCAAGGCCGGTCACCCGTGTCGTCGTGCATCCCGTCCGGCGATCGGTCGAGCTCGGAGATGACCTTCGTGACGCCGACCTGTTGCAGAGTCGTCCAGAACGGGATCGGGGTGGGAGCGAAATACTCGGCGAACTCGACCGGCTTGACCACGATCACCTCCGGAACGAACGGACGAGAACCTTACCCAACGACGTGTATCGGATCGACGAGGCCGCGGCCGATGAGGTCGCGGAAGCGGGCGACGGTGTCGGCGACCGCCTCGAGGAGCGGCGTCTCGATGACCGGTCCGACCAGCCGCTCGAACGACGCCGCGTCGACCGTGCCGGGGAATGGGAGAAGCACGTCGTCGAAGGCGATCCGGCCCGCGGAGTCAGGAGCCGCCGCCGCGATCGCGGCGACCACCTCACCCATGTGAACACTTGTCCCCGCCAGGTTGTGCACCGTCGCGCCCGTGGCGTCGGCGCGGGCTGCCGCAATGAAAGCTCGGGCGGCATCGGGTGCATATTGGAACTGGATGCGGCCGCCGAAGGGGATCCGGTACGACATCCCCGCCGCCGCGGCGAGCATTGCCGTCGTCGGGGCCGAGGTGAGCCCCTGATCGCGACCGGGCCCGAATACGGTGTGCGGCCGCAAGCCGATGCTCGCCACACCGTCGTCGGCCCAGTAGACGTGGGCCGTGCCCTCGTTGGCGCGCTTGTAGACGCCGTAGAGAGTCCCCGGTTGGCCGGTCATCTCGACCGTGTCGCGACCGTCCTCGAGGGCGTCGTATGCGGCGATCGACGACGCGTAGGCGATCGCGGCGATCCGGTCAGCCCGTCGTTTGACCGCCTCGAACACGTTCACCGTGCCAACCACGTTCACCCGCGCGCCGAGCGGCGGGTCAGCGCGGCAAAACGGCACCTGCAGAGCGGCGAGGTGGATGACGTGGGTGATGCCGTCGCCGTCGAGCACGATCTCCAGCTGCCCGAGGTCGGTGATGTCGCCCTGCACACGGCGAACCTGCGAGATCTCCTGGTCGGACATCACGAGGCGCCAGCGGTGCGGCTCGGTGTCGAGGTCGAAGGCCGTCACGGCGACTCCCTCGCGTACGAGCTCGCGGACGACCCACGTGCCGATACACCCGAACGCCCCGGTGATCAGGAAGCGCTCGCCGCTCATGCTCCGCCCCCCTGTGCGGGTCGGCCGCACCAGTCGGCGGTGAGGCGCACGTAAGCGGAGGTGAGGGTGTGCAGGTCGTCGACGTTCACATACTCATCGGGGGCATGGGGATGATCGCCGCCCGGACCGCAGACGACGACCGGCGTCGTGGAGTGCTCGGCGAAGATGAAGGCGTCACACGCGAACGGGGCGGTGGTCGGAGACGGCGTGCCGGGAAGCGCCGCTCGCATGGCCTGGACGATCGGCGCGTTCGGGTCCCCGTCAAGCGCGTCGAGAAAGCGCGTGCGCTGCTCCCAGTCGAGAGGGGTGCCATGCCGGGCGGCGCGCGTGACGATGCCTCGCAGCTCGGCCTCGAGCTCCTCGCGCGACGTCCCGGCGAGGATCTCGGCCCAGAACTCGAGCACACCTGCCGTGGGGGTGCCCTCGGCGGTACCCCATGGAAGCTCCTCGCCGGAGCTGAGGAGGAACTGGTAGATCGGCGCTCGCCGTTCCCGCTCGGCCGCCGCGAGCGCACAGGAGACCTCCGCGAGCGTGACCAGAGCGCTTGGGGCTGCCGCCCCGCCGCCGAAGTCCATCCCTCCCTTGCTCCCGCGGGCGTGGAGG
The DNA here is from genome assembly GCA_035639615.1 of Gaiellales bacterium. Classification (GTDB taxonomy): domain Bacteria; phylum Actinomycetota; class Thermoleophilia; order Gaiellales; family JAICJC01; genus JAICJC01. The sequence goes on from DASQXS010000176.1 coordinate 2,162, forward strand.
CGGTACTGGATTCCGCCCCGCGTCGCGTGACAGACGGCGAGGCCGGTCGGCTCGGGAAGGACGGCGCCGTCGGCGTTGTACCCGCGCATGCGACAGGCGAGCGTCCCGTTTGCCCCGCCGAACTCCTCGTCCACCGTCGTCTCGACGATGACGTCCCCGGCTTGTGACAGACCGCACTCGACGATGCAACGCAGTGCGTGCAGATAGCAGGCGACCCCGCCCTTCATGTCGAGCGTCCCCCGCCCGTACAGGCGTCCGCCTTCGAGGTCGGCGTCCCAGTATGGGTGGGCCCCCTCGCCCAACGCCGGGACGACGTCGACATGCCCTGAGAAGAGCAGCGAGCGGCCGCCGCCGGTTCCGGCGAGCCGAGCGACCACGTTTGGTCGGCCGGAGTAGTCACGGCCGGGCCACCAGGCGGGATGCTCGGGCGCGCCCAGGACCTCGTCGGGCTCGAAGACGTCCGGCTCGAGACCGAGTTCGCGCAGATAGTCGGCGACGAAGGCCTGGCAGGGCCCCTCCTCGCCGCGTGGCGGCCGGTTCTCGCTGGGGTAGGAGACGAGCTCGCGCACAAGCGTGACCAGGTCATCGCGGTGCTCCGTGAGCCAGGCGTCGGCCGCCGTCATCGAGGACTGGTCAGGCATGTGCCGACAGAGGGACGTAGGCGACGCGGTCGATCTCGACCAGGATGCCGGACGGATCGCACGAGTTCAAGGGGTTTTCGAAGTGCGTGCGTCGTCTGTTCGGCGACGGGTGCTTCCGCGCACCTCCAGCGTCCGTGAGTCGAGCGTACACTGCTCCGATACGTAGACGAAGCCGCCCGCCCGGAGCGCCGGCGTGTACCTCCTGCTTCACGCGAGGCCTTGTCGGGCGTTACGGGTGTAAGACGGGTCACCGGCCTGCTCCTTGGTGTGACGGGACGAGGATATTCATCCGCAGGTCACGTGGACACGGCCCACGAACCTCCCGGAAGCACCGAGCGTCAACGCCGGCTCGCTGCAAGCGCCGCCCTACGCCAGCACCGGCATAGGGCTGCACGCTGCCGGCGCCGGGCCACGCGGGGTGCGTCGGGTGCACGCCCGACGTCCCCTGCTTCTCTGAAACGCAGCGCCCTCCCGCTCGGCCTACTCCTGGCTGGGGGTCATCGAATAGACGAAGAAGGCCGGCTCCGTGCCGGTGTTCTCGAGGTGGTAGGTGTGCCCGGGCGCGAGGTACACGCTGTCGTTCTCGTGCAGCTCGAATACGCCGGCGTCCGTGGTGAGGCGAAGATCGCCGCGAACGATGAAGTAGGTCTCCTCGACCGGGCCGTACCAGTGATCTTCAGCGGCGGTGTCGTCCGCGGAATGCGACGACCAGGTGTTCGTCTGCTCACCCGGATCCATCCAGCACACGCCCTGCATAAGCTCCGAGCCGCACCGGGCCCGGGTGATTGTGCGGGCAATCCGAACCCTGGTCACGGCCTCCGCGGCCGGCACAACCGGCACCTGATCGAGCGGCACGACCATGGGATCGGGAGGCGTCATTGCGGCGAGCATATCCGACGGTATATCGGCGTCACGGGAGCGAACGCGGCCGCCGGAGGCTCCTCCTCCGCGCCGGCCCCAGCCGGATGCCGCGGCGACGACCACACGAGAGCTCGGCGGCACTGCGCCTTGAAAGTGCACTACCGGGTTGAGCTGCGGAGGCAGAGCCGCAGTTCGAATCGTGCCGGGCGCATGGCTTGAACAAGCGCACGGCATGCGCCGAGAAGCCACAGACGAGATCATCGCGACGGGCGGCAGCCCGGGACACGCCTTCGAGCCGGACGGCGGGAGATCTGGCCCCGCTCCGGCCGCTGTACGAGGCTGGCGACTACGCGCGCGTGATCGAGAGCGACGCGCGGTTGATCGAGGCCAACCCCCAGTATCCCGAGCCGATGTTCAACGTCGCTGCTGCGAGAGTCTGCTCGGCCACAAGGGCGGCGGCTCGAACATCTGCGCCGGCGATCGAGCCCTCCGACCGCATGCGCTCATTCGCCAAGGAGGATTCGGGCCTCGATCCGATACGCGACGAGGCCGCCTTCAAGGAGCTCGTCGGCAGGTAGCGACGCTCTCCGCGCCGTTCCACTCATGTCCGACGACCACAGCGGATAG
>DASQXS010000177.1:0-3122 GCA_035639615.1 Gaiellales bacterium
TCGAAGATCGTCTTGCCGCCCGCATAGCCCAGCTCATCGGCCAGCTCGCGCAGCCGCTGCGACGGGATCCGCGCATCCGCCGCCAGCTGCTCGCAGATCCAGTCCTTGAACGGATCCAGCTTCGACCCCACCGGCGCCCGCACATACCGTGGCGGCACCTCCGACCTGACCATCCTGGCCACCGTGTCCCGGGCCAGCCCCATCAGCACGCTGAGAACGCTGCTCCACCAGCACCATCCGCCTGATCTCAGCCCACTGCTGCACGCCGACCACACGCTCCTCCTCGCCCGATCACACGATCAGGCGAGCGTCATGGCCCGGCCGGACACCACCGACCGCCACGCCCGGTGGCCTAGTTTTCAACCGGCGCAGATGGCCCAGTATTCACCCGGCGCCCACAGGCGTCGGTATCCTTGTCTTGGGAGTTCGCAGATGCAGCACTCGGTGGGGAAGCTCTATGCTCTACAGCTCCCCGGATTTTGCTGGAGAAAAGGCGGAATCTGGCTCACGGGGCGATTAGCTCAGTTGGGACGGCACCAGCTCGACAAGGAGCAGCCAGCATCCGAGTACCTTCCCGAATCCCGGTCGACACGGCTCCGGGACGGTCACCCCCTTTAGGGAGTTGACCGCCCCTCACAAGGATGGTAGTTTCGAATCCCTTTCGAGGGCCTCGAAAACCGCTTGGTTGAGCCGTTCAGGTACCGCATACCGGATTCGAACCGGTGTTACCGCCGTGAGAGGGCGGCGTCCTAGGCCCCTAGACGAATGCGGCGCGCGCCCGGAGGCGGCGGCAGTCTAGCAAGCGCCGTTCACCCACCGCCGCCCGAGACGATGGCCTCGGCCTCGATCTCGACCAGGAATTCCGTGCCGACGAAGCCGGCCACGCCGAGCATGGTCGAGGCGGGGCGGACGTCGGCGAAGACCTCGCGGTGGGCGCGGCCGACCTCTCCCTGGTTCGCCTCGACGTCGACGACGAACATGCGCGTGCGGACGACGTCCGCAAGCGACCCGCCGAGCGCCTCGATCGCTCCGCGGATCCGCTCGAGCGATGCGACGGCCTGGGCGTAGGCGCCCACGGGCGGGCGGCCGTCGGACCCGACGCCGAGCGTGCCCGACACGTGGATCACGTCCCCGACCCTGACCGCGCGGGCGTAGCCGACGCGCGCTTCCCACTCGGTGCCGGTGGAGTGGTGGCGGCGGTCGCTCACCCGCCCGCCTTGGCCGCCACGCGGGCGGCGAGAGTCGCCTTCGTCTCGGGCCAGTCGACGTCGGTGACGCTGTACCAGGCCGAGTCGCGCACCTCCCCGTCGCGCACCAGCATGTGGCGGCGATGAATGCCCTCGAATCGGGCGCCGATCGCCTCGAGCGCGGCCCGCGAGCGGTCATTCGTTGCCTCCGTCTTGAACTCGACCCGCATGCAGCCGAGCCGCTCGAAGGCGTGCTCGAGGAGCAGGAGCTTCGCCTCCGCGTTCGCCCCAGTGCCCCAGGCGGCGGGCGTGAGCCAGGTGGCGCCGATCTCAAGCCCGCGGTGCTCGGGGCGCAGGCCGTGGTAGCGCGTGCTTCCGAGCGGGCGGCCGTCCTCTGCGGCGCAGGTGCAGAACGCGGACTCGGCGCCGGAGGCGGAGCGGGCGAGCGCGTCCGCCATCCAACTGTGGAAGGACTCGTGGTCGAGGGCCGCGGTCCACGGGAGCCACCGCCACACCCGCGGGTCAGAGGCAGCCTCGCGAAGGCCCTCCTCATGGTCGGGCCGGAGCGGCTCGAGCCGGACGATGCGGCCGGCGAGCGTGGGGGCGAGGTCTGAGAATGCGTCGGCGGCGAACGCCACGCCCGCATCATTGCAATCGGGCGTTGCCAGTGCGTCAGGGTCATGGCCGCGCCGCTCCCCCGGGCCGTGGGAAGATCGGGCGACGCCGACGAGAGGGCCGATGCGACGCGACGAGGGGTATGTGGACGTGACCGGCGGCCGGGTGTGGTACGCCCGCTTGGGAGAGGGCGACGGCGAGCCCGTGCTGCTCCTGCACGGCGGGCCGGGCGCGGCCCACGACTATCTGGCTCCGCTCGCCGACCGCCTCGCCGCGGACCGGCCCGCGCTCGTCTACGACCAGCTCGGCTGCGGCCGCTCGGACAGGCCGGACGACGCCTCGCTCTGGACGGTCGACCGGTTCGTCGAGGAGGTCGACCAGGTGCGCGACGCGCTGGGGCTCGACCGCTGCCATCTGCTCGGCCAGTCGTGGGGCGGGTGGCTCGCGATCGACTACATGGCGCGCGAGCCGGCCGGGGTGGCGGGGCTCGTGCTCGCGAGCACCTCCGCAAGCATCCCGCAGTTCGTGGCCGAGGCGGCGGGGCTGATCGACCGGCTGCCGGAGCCGCACCGGGGCGTCATCCAGTCGCTCGGGTCCCGCGGCGAATACGACCACCCCGACTACAAGGCGGCGGTGGACGAGTTCTACCGGCGCCATCTCTGCCGGCTCGAGCCTTGGCCGGAGGCGCTCCGGCGAAGCTCGGACGGCATGGAGGGAAACCCGGTCTACCTGACGATGAACGGCCCCACCGAGTTCGACGTCGTCGGCCGCCTCAGGACGTGGGACCGCACCGCCGACCTCGGCAGCATCCGGGTGCCGACGCTGGTGACGTGCGGGCGCTACGACGAGCTGACGCCCGCGTGCTCCGAGACGATCGCCGCCGGCATCGCCGGCGCCCGCATGGTCGTCTTCGAGGAGAGCGCGCACGTCGCCCATCTGGAGGAGCCCGAGCGCTACGCCGCGGTCGTCGGCGGGTTCCTCGCCGAGGTGGACCGCGCCGCCGGTTGAGCCTGCCGCCGCCGCGGCCGCCTTGCAGGATCCCTCACTTGAGGGATTTGACTTGTCAAAAATTGGCTCGTACCGTCGTCGTAGGCCGATCGAGCCACCGACCCCCGAATGCACCCCTGGGGCTCGATCCAACGTGTAGATCACGTGGGCATTTCTCCGCAGGCCGCGTCGCCACATGCGCGGCGACGGCCGGACGGGTGATGGAGCGGTTCGAGGAGAGCAGATGGTTGGGACTGGACGGCAGGACGGAGGACGCGCGACGAGCGGCCAGACGCTGCCGCTCGTGGCGGTCTTCATGATGAGTCTGCTCCT
>DASQXS010000178.1:0-6414 GCA_035639615.1 Gaiellales bacterium
CACGTAGACGATGGCGATGATGACCGTCGGCACCCAGAGACTCGAGGGGTCGACGTGGATGAACCCCCACTGAAGACCGTTCGGCTTGGTGAGTAGCACCGTCGCGAGCGAGATCGCGAGCAGGTAGACCGGGAAGGCCCAGATCACGTCCATGAGCCGGGAGAGGAGGGCGTCTATGAGCCCGCCGTAGAACCCGGCGACGAGCGCGAGCACGGTGGCGATCAGACATGCGATCACCGCCGATCCGATGCCGATCTCGAGCGAATTCCGGCCGCCGTACAGGAGCCTGGCGGCGACGTCGCGCCCCTGCGCGTCGGCGCCGAGGAAGTAGTGGTGGATGTCCCAGGTCGGCCCGATCGGGGTCTCGCCGAGGTGGAGGAAGCCGCCGCCCTGCTGCAAGATGGACACACGCTTGCCGTTCACGATCGTCGTGCCGTTCACGTTGTTCTCGAACGGGTTCACGTGGGCGACGTGGTCGGCGTAGATGGGCGCCGCAAAGCTGAGCAGGACGATCAGCAGGAAGAGCACGAACGCCGCGAGGGCGATCCGGTTTCGGCGGAGACGGCTGAAGGCAAGAGCCCACGGGCTGCGCCCGGCGACCTGGTCTGGTCCAGGGACGCCGGCCTGCGGCTCGAGCGCGACTTCAGCCATCCCGCCTCACCATACCATCGCGGAGGGGCCGCCCAAACACGGCGGCCCCTCCCGCGATCGCGGCTACTGCTTGAGCCACATCTGGTCGATCAGGATGTACCACTGGGGGTTCCACTGGTACCCCTGCACGCGCTTCGATAGGAAGTCGATCTGCTTCGGGTTGTACATGTCGACCCACGGTGCCTGGTCGGTCACGTCGTGGTCGACCTGAGCCCAGATCTGGTTGGCGGCGTCGGGGTCCGTCCCGCCCTTCGCCTCAGCCTGGTCCATCTTCGCTTGGATGCCCTTGTCGCAGAACTCGGCGATGTTCGGGCTGGCATCGCTGTGCGGGTGGATCGAGCCGCAGCCCAGGAGCACGTTCAGGAAGTCCGACGCGGCCGGATAGTCCTGATACCAGGCCGACCACGCGACCTGCCACTTGTCCAGGTTCGTCGAGTTCTGGACGAACGGGTACTGGATCGACCCCTGCAGCACCTTGAGCGATGCGTGGTAGCCGATCTTGTTCAGATCGGTCACCATCTGCTCCCCGAACGGCTTGTCCGGCCCGTCCGTGTTCACGACCACGTTCATGCCGGCCGTGCCCGACTGCTGCACCAGTTGCTTGGCCTTGGGGATGTCAGGCCCCTTCCACGGGCCGGCGCCGTTCGGAGCCGGATCCTTCGTGTAGGGGCAGTACTGCACGTAGCCCGGGAAGTTCGGCGGCAGGACCTGGCAGGTCGGGACGGCGAGCGACGGGCCGCCCGCCAGCTTGACGGCCGCCTCGCGGTCGAACGCGTAGTTGATCGCCTGGCGGGCCTTCAGGTTGTTGAACGGCTTGGTCTTCGTGTTGAGCGCGAAGTACCAATCGGCCGTCAGGGCGTTCACGTGCACCTGCGAGGCGTATTGCGTGGCGATCTCGTTCAGGCGGTCGGACGGGATCGTGTCGCCGTCGAAGACCTCGTCCGCCTGGCCGTTCTCGACCTGGGTCACCTCGTCGGAGACCTGCAACCCGAACTTCTCGACGATCTGGTCCGGATACCCGGGAGGCTGCGCGTCCGGGTTCCACACCTTAAAGTTGGGGTTGCGGACGAGCACGAGCTCCTTGTTTGGGTCATACGACTTCCACATGTACGGTCCCGTCCCCGGCGGCACCTTGTTCCCGGTCAGCTTCGGCGACGTATTGCCCGGGACGACGTAGGCGAAGGGCAGCGCGAGCTTGTCGAGGAACTCGGGGTCGGGTGCGGTCAGGTGAATCGTGAGCGTGTAGCTCGAGTCGTCGGCCACGACGCCCTTGGAGAGGTCGCAGTGTGACGGCTTGCACTGGTCGGCGCCGACGATGCCCGAGTAGAAGGACGTCGGGCCGGGGACCGTGAACTGGCGCTCGAAGGTCGTCACGAAGTCGCTCGGCTTCACCACCTGGCCGTTCGAGAACTTGATCCCCTTCCGGATCTGGAACGTGTAGGTCTTTCCGCCGTCGGTCGGCTGCGGGATCGACTCGGCCAGGTCGGGCACGAGCTGGGTGCCCTGCGTCCCGCCGACGCGCTTGAACTGCACGAGCCCGTCGTGGGTGTCGATCAGGAGCTGCCACTCCTGCAGGGTGTAATTCTGCGCGGGGTCGGCGACGCCGAACGCGGAGCTCGCCAGGATGGTGAGCGTGCCACCCGTCTGCGGCGTACCGGCTGCCGCTCCGCCCGAGCTCGGCGTCGAGCTCGCTCCGCCGCCGCCGCAGCCCGCGGCGAGCGCCAACGCCGCGACCGGGAGCGACAGCCGGACGGCTCTTCTCAGCAATTCACCCATACCCCCTCCTCGGGAAGCGGGATTCCGAAGGTCCGGGACTATGACGGCCCGGGCCGGGGGATGTTAGAACCGGCACCAGTCCTACTGGTGCAACGACGGAGGTCAGGGCGAGGTTACGGCGGCGTAGGCGCGCGCCGCCAGCCGCGCCAGCGCCTCGGGCGCGGCGGCGGGCCGCGACATCACCGCCAGCGCGACCCGGCGGCGGCCGTCGTCTATCAGGGCGGCGTCGTGGAGTACCCCGTCGAGCATGCCCTGTTTGCACGCGACGAGCCGGCTCGGCGCCGAGAGGTGGCGGGCCGTGATGTCGGTGTGCTGGGACTGCAGGAGCGCCGCGACGATCCGGCGCGACGTCCGCGCAGAGACGCCGTCGGCGCGCGCGATCGCCTCCAGGAGGCGAACGAGGTCGGAGGCGGACGTCGTGTTGTCCTCGCCCCGGTCCGCGGCATCCGCGTCCATCATCCGCCGCCTGAGCGCGGTCGCACCGAGGCCGAGGGCCGTCGCCAAGGCGTTCGGCCGCTCATACCCGACGACCTCGATGAGCGCGTTGGTGGCGGCGTTGTCCGAGACGCTCAGCATGAGCAGGTCGAGATCGGCAAGCGTCGGCGCGGTCTCGGGGTCGAGGCTCTCCAGGAGGCCCCCGCCGCCGGCCGCCGCGGCCTCCCCGGCCCTGATCCGGGCGCCCGGGTCGATCGCCCCCTCCTCGGCCGCCTCCCAGAACGCCGCCGAGAGCAGAACCTTGATCGTGCTGGCGGCCGGCACGACTGCGTCCGCGTCTCGCTCGACCCGGCGGCCGCTCCCCAGGTCGAGTGCGCAGTAGGCGATCAGTCTTCGAGCTCGTACACGCGCCGGACGGTGCGGACGCGCGCCTTGAGGTCGGCCGGATGCGGCTCCTCGACCACCTTGCCGTGCTCGGACGTCGCGTGCACGATCCGGCCCTCGCCCACCCAGATCGCGATGTGGTCGCCGTAGCAGACCAGGTCGCCGGGCTCGACGTGGCGCAGCGACACCTCGCGGCCAGACGTCTCCTGCTGGTCGGCGTTGCGGGGAAGCAGCATCCCGAACCGGCGGTGGACGGCCTGGACGAGGCCCGAGCAGTCGATCCCGTGGACGGTCATCCCGCCCCACTCGTACGGCGCCCCCAGGAACATGAGCGCGGCCTCAGCGATCGCCTCGCCGGAGGCCTTGCGGCGAGCCGCCGCCAGCGGCTCGGTGCGCAGCCCCGGCGCGGGCAGCCACGTGCCCAGGTACCGGTCGGCGGCCTGGGGGACGACGACGACATGGGCGCGCTCCTTGGGCAGCGGGTCGCCCAGCGCCTCGGCCTCCATCCACCCCTCGTTCCCGTCGGCGAGGGTGACCTGGGCCCACCCGTTCGACCGGCCGGCGACGTCGACGGGGTCGGCGAAGAGCGCCTGGGTCTTCTGCTCGGCGCCGCTCGACGCCTTCACCCGAACGGCGGTGTAGGGCAGAACGCAGGACGCCTTTTCCACAGCCATATTCTACCGGCGCCTCCGCGGGCAACGCGCCGATGTTGCGTCGGCTACTTGACCTCGACGGTCGCTCCGGCCTCCTCGAGCTTGGCCTTCATCTGGTCGGCCTCCTCGCGGGCGACGCCCTCCTTCACGGGCTTCGGCGCCTCGTCGGCGACCGCCTTGGCCTCCTTCAGCCCGAGGCCGGTCAGCTCGCGGATGACCTTGATCACCGGGATCTTGTTGGGGCCCGCCTCGGCCAGGATAACGTCGAACGCGGTCTTCTCCTCCTCGCCGCCCGCGCCGTCGCCGGCGGCCGGCGCGCCCGCGCCGGGGACCATGACGGGCGCGGCGGCTGCCGCCGAGACGCCCCAGCGCTCCTCGAGCGCCTTCTTGAGCTCCACGAGCTCGAGGACCGACATCTCCTCCAGCTGCTCTGGTGTGACTGGCATCGTGCTTCTCCCTTCCTAGGCGGCCTCGGCCGCCTGACGCTGTGCGATGTACTGGTCGAGGACGACAAGGAATTCCCGAAGCGGCGCCGCGAGGACGTTGTAGGCGCCCTGGAGCGGCGAGGCGACGGCACCGGCGACCTGGCCGCGCAGCACGTCCTTCGACGGCAGCTCCCCGAGCGCCCGGACCTCGTCGGCCGAGAGCGTCCGCCCCTCCATGATCGCGCCCTTGACCGTCAGGACACGCGTCTGGCGGGCGGCGTCGGAGAGCCGCTTCGCCGCCGCCGCCGGATCCTCTGCCACGAACGCGATCGCCGTCGGGCCCTCGAGGAACCCGACCAGCGCCGGCAGCTCGGCCTGCTCGGCGGCCAGCCGTACGAGCGTGTTCTTGGCGACGTGGAACGATGCCCCGGCCTCGCGCAGCGACCGGCGGACATCCGCGATCTGCGTCACCGAGAGCCCGCGGTAGTCCGCGACGATCATCGAGTCGGCCTCGCGGATCCTGGCGGCCAGGCTCTCGACTACCCGGCGCTTCTCATCGACGTGCACGTCTCACCTCCTCGGCTCATCTGTGTCGTCCGCCGTGAGGCGGACGCAGGCAGCCGGGAGGCGTGCGCTGGTACCGGCCTCGGTCGGGTGTGCGGTTTGAGCCTCGGTGAGGCCCCGACGGTCTCTGGCGCGGACGCGTGAATCGGTCGGCGCGGAGTGTAGTCGACGGCGGGCCACCGGGAACCAGGAGACGCGAACGCCCGTCTCATCGGCGATGCGCCCACGCCACGCCCTCCTCGCCGCCGCCGTCCTGGGGCTCGTCCCCGGCTGTCTGGGCGCGACGTCGCCGGCGCCGAAGCCGACACGAAGCGTCGTTTCCGGGAAGGTGGTCACCGAGAGCGGCGTCCCGGGCGCCTCCCGCGTCCCGGCCGTCCTGCCGTCACGGCACGCACCCATCGTCGTGGCCAGCCGCACCGCTGCCGGGACCCGGCTCGTCCGCCGGCTCCGTACCGACGCGCGCGGCCGGTTCCGGCTGACGCTCCCGCCGGGGGGATACACCGTTGCACCGAGTGACCGGCCGCCCGACGGCGAAACGATCGTCGCGACGGGCGGTCGGCCCGTCTCCGTCTGGATCCGGGTCGTCGGCCTCTAGACCGAGGCCGGCTCCTCCATGAGGTCGCGCGTCCGGCCCGTGTCGAGCTTGATGCCGGGCCCCATCGTCGAGGCGAGCGTGATCGATCGCAGGTAGCGGCCCTTGGCCGCGGCCGGCTTCGCCCGCAGGATCTCCTCGAGCACGGCCCCGTAGTTCTCGACCAGGGCGCGCTCGTCGAACGACTTCTTGCCGATGGCGACGTGGACGATCCCCGACCGGTCGGTGCGGTACTCGATCTTGCCCGCCTTGATGTCCGAGACGGCCTTCCCGACGTCGAAGGTGATCGTCCCTGCCTTGGGGCTCGGCATCTTCCCCTGGGGGCCGAGGATCCGTCCCAGTCGGCCGACGGTCCCCATCATGTCCGGCGTGGCGATGGCGACGTCGAACTCGGTGAATCCCTCCTGCACGCGCGAGGCCAGGTCGTCGCCGCCGACGAAGTCTGCGCCCGCGTCCTTGGCCTCCTTGGCCTTCTCGCCCTGGGCGAAGACGGCCACGGTCACCGCCCGGCCGGTCCCGTGCGGCAGGAAGAGGGTGCCGCGCAGCTGCTGGTCGGCGTGGCGGACGTTGACGCCGAGGCGCAGGTGCACCTCGACCGTCTCGTCGAACTTCGCCGTCTGAAGGCCCTTCATCGCCCGCACCGCCTCGAGCGGCGCGTACGTGCGCTCGCGGTCGATCCGCTCCCGTGCCTGCGTATACGCCTTGCCGGCCATCAGCTCCCCACCTCCACGCCCATCGAGCGCGCCGTGCCCGCGACGATGTGCATCGCCGCGTCGACGTCGTTCGCGTTCAGGTCGGGCATCTTCGTCTCGGCGATCTGGCGCAGCTGGGCCCGGCTCAGCGTGCCGACCTTGGCCCGGTTGGGCTCGCCCGAGCCCTTGTCCAGGTTGAGGGCCTCCTTGATCAGGACGGCGGCGGGCGGGGTCTTCGTGAT
>DASQXS010000179.1:0-20911 GCA_035639615.1 Gaiellales bacterium
GAAGCGGACTGGAAAGCTCGTCCGCCGGAGGAGAGGGTTGAAGGGGTCGTTGACTGGCGCCGTATGCGCGCCGAGGCGCTCGAACCTTTGCTGCGGGGCGAGCCGGCGAAATGGCACCCACTCGATTTTCGCCCCGGTGTCGGTTGGGTTGGCTGGAAAGAGGAGGCCGTCGCAGTCGACCCAGCTCCCGTGATCGTCCTCGATGGCGCCTACTCCGCCCGTCCCGAGCTGGCGGATCTCGTGGATCTATCCGTCGTCGTCGAGGCAGACGAGGGCAGCCGACAGGCTCGGCTAAAGGATCGAGAGGATCGCAGCTTCCTCGACCGCTGGCACCGACTCTGGGATCCCGCCGAAGACCTGTACTTCGGCGAGATCCGGCGGCCATCGGACTTCGATCTGGTCGTGAGGAGCCCATGAACGCTCCCGCCTCAATCTCCATCACCGCGGTCTTCGTTGCCGACCTGCTCGCCGAGGGCGAGCGGATGCCGGTCTACGTGCACGTCATCGACCATCCCGACGCGCGCGTGCTGGTCGATACCGGCATGACGGAGCTGCGGCCGGACGTGGCCGACCTCGATCCCCGCCTCCGTCCACTGAGCAAGCAGGACTTCGACCTCGCCGGCATCGACGTCGTCGTCAACACTCATCTGCACTTCGACCACTGCGGCGGCAACCACCTCTTCGCCAGCAGGCCGATCTACGTCCAGCGCCGGGAGGTGGACGACGCGCGCAGCGAGGACAACTACACGATCCGCGAGTGGGTCGACGCGCCTGGTGTGCATTACGTGGCGGTCGACGGCGAGTTCGAGCTGCTACCCGGGCTCCGGCTCGTCCCAGCCCCGGGCCACACGCGCGGCTTACAGGTGGTCGTCGTGGAGACGGGCGGGCGTCCGGTCGTCGTGGGCGGCGACGTGGCGGTTTGGCGCGGCGAGCTCGACGAGCCACGCACCGAAGGCCAGCTGCGCGTGCGCGCGCTCGATCCCGAGCTGGTCTGGCTCGCGCACGAGCACGAGCCGTGGCGGCCCCGCACCGGATAGGGCACGCCGCAGTGGGCAAGTGCGGCGAAGGAGCGCCTTGCGGCCTACGAACCGACCCAAACGGGGAGAGCGGACTCTTCGGACTCCAATCCCCCCGGGAAGGTCGGTCTTTTCATGCTTGTATCAAATGATACGGTTCGAATAGTGTCCGATTAGCTCCATTCCTCCCATGTCCTTCCCGGCCGCGCTCGCACGGCTCGCGCCGTCGCTACCGCCGCTCACTTGCCCATGATCCGGCTCCCGGGGTCACGGATGCGCGTTGAGCGGAGGCCACAGTTGCGAACGCCGGGTCTCGCCACGGTCTGCTTCACGGGCGGTTCAACCTGCGGTTACCCGCAACACTGCCGTGGCGGCTGCGAGACTGAGGAGTGCCGCGTCGCCGACGAGGAAGCCCGCCGAATCGTGGATCCGGAACCGGAACGTGAGCGCGCCGGCCATCAGGAAGACCAGGCCGACCGCGGCGGCGACGGCGAACGGTGCGCTCGCGTATCCGATCACAAGACCGATGCTCGCCGCCGCTTCGAGAGCCCCGATCCACCGGTAGCGGTCCCAGGGGATCCGCAGCTTCTCGGCGGTCAGTACCTGCTGTTTCTGACTCACGAGCTTGGCAACAGCTGCGCTGCCGAAGATCAGTGCGAGCAGGCCGGAGAACAGATCCGCAACAACCACCATGGGTGGGCTCCTTTCGCTATGCTCTCTAAACTTCTCGTTCTATCATATATCTTAGCAGACTCAGATACTTTGCCGACGAAGCCAAGGCACCCCAGCCACCAGGAGGCCGTTCGCGACCTGAAGCTGAATCTGCGCCACTTCGTCGTCGACCTGCTCGTCTCGAACTTCGAGGCGGTCGAAGCCGTCGGCGTGAACCCGACTGACCTGGGCTCGCTCTGCCTCCTTCTGTTGCACGGGCCCGCGCCGGCGGGACGGTTGGCCAAACTCACCGGCCTGACGACCGGTGCCGTCACAGGTGTGATCGACCGGCTCGAACGAGGCGGATTCGTCCGCCGCGAGGTCGATCCGGCCGACCGGCGAAAGGTGATCGTCGTCCCGGACGCCGCGCGGGTCGACCGCGACCTCTTTCCGCACTTCCCAAGCCTCGAGAAGGCGGCGGCCGATGCGTTCTACGACCACTTCACCATCGACGAGCTCCGGCTGATCACTGCATTCCTGGGACGGCTGAACTCCCGGAAGCCGTAGCACCGTCGTTGAGACGACGTCACGATGGCGACGCTCAGCGGATTTTTCCCAGCCACGCCGCCGGGGATCACGGCTTCGAAGGTCGCTGGACCCGAGGGGCATCGCGCCCCTGCACGGCTCGCCGATGGTGTGGACGCACGTCGGTGGTTAGGCCGCTGCGGGGTGCCGGCCCGGTCGACGACGACGTCGGCCCGGCGCTCGAGGATTATCGAGCCTGGGTCGCGTCGAGCTGGGCGAGGACGGCGAGGACGCGGCGATGGCCGTCCTCGCTTTCGGGTACCCCGAGCTTCTGCAGGACGTGGCGAACGTGTGCTTCGACCGTTCGCTCGCTGAGGTAGAGCCGCTTGGCGATGCCCGTATTGGTCAGGCCCTGTGCCATGAGCTCGAGCACCTCGCGCTCTCGCTCGGTGAGCTCCCCGAGCGGGTCGTCCTCGCTGCGGCCCGCGACGAGGGTCGCCACGACGTGGGGATCGAGTGCTGAGCCCCCGTCGGCCACCCGTTGCGCCGCTGCGAGGAACTCGCCCACGTCGAGCACGCGATCCTTGAGCAGGTAGCCGAACCCGCCGAGTGCGACGAGGCTGACCGCGTGGGTCGTCTCGATGTGCTGCGAGAGGAGAAGCACCCCCACCTCGGGATGCGCGCGCTTGATCTCGCTCGCCGCCCGCGCGCCCTCGTCTGTGAACGTGGGAGGCATGCGGATATCCGCAATGACGAGGTCTGGACGGTGTGCGGCGACCGCCGAGAGGAGCTCGTCTGCATCCGCCGTCGACGCCAGAATCTCGTGCCCGGCATCCGCGAAGAGCCGGCCGAGGCCCTCGCGCAGCAGCGCCTGGTCCTCGGCGATCACCACCCGCACGGCAGCTCCGCGGTCAGCGTGGTGCCATGACCACGATCGCTCGTGATGCGAAGCGAGCCGCCGAGTGCGGCGACTCGGTCGGAGAGGCCCGTCAGGCCCGATCCATTGACGGGCGCCGCTCCGCCGACGCCGTCGTCGGTGACCGCGACGATGAGCCTGCCGTTGGCCTGTCTGGCACTGAGCAGGATCCTCGTGGCGTTGGCGTGCTTGATGGCGTTCGTCACGCCCTCGCAGCCGATGAAGTAGGCCGCCGCCTCGACGCTCCTGTCGAACCGCTCGTTCGGGGCCTTCACCAGGATCGGCACCGGCGCTCGGCGTGCCAGCTCCCGGAACGCCGGCCCCAGGCCGGCGTCGAGCTGCGCGGGGGGAAGTCCGTGGGCCAGCTCGCGCAGCTCGTCGATCGCGACCGTCACCTCCGCCACGGCAGCGTCGAGCGTGCGACCGGCCTCGGTCACCGACCCTTCCCCGAGCTCGTGCTGTGCGTGACGAAGCGCGAGCCCGATCGAGACCAGCCGCTGCTGGGCGCCGTCATGCAGGTCGCGCTCGATCCGCCGGCGCTCGACGTTCCCGGCCGCGATGATGCGCACCCGCGAGGCCTGCACCTCTGCGAGCTGGCGGCGCAGCTCGACACGGAGCCGGGCGATCTCGATCGCAAGCCCACCCGCCTCGACCAGGCGGCGGACGAGAGCCGATTGCTCCGCCGTCGCCGACTCGTGGAGCACCGCGCCCACCGGCCGGTCTCCTGGCTGGATCAGGATTCGTTCCCGCCCGTCCAGCCGTCTGTCGGGAAGGACCGTGCCACGCGCATCGACGACGAGTCCGCTCCCGGGGAGGAAGAACACGAGCTCGAGATGGAGACCCGGCACCATCTCACGGAGGAGGTCCTCCACCTCCTCCGGTGCCGCCCGGCCGGCGCGCAGCTCGTCGAGAAAGGCGGCCATGCGGTGGAGCGCGTCGTACCGAGCCCGGTTGAATCGGCGGTCGACGGCGTCCTGCACGCGCTGGCGGAGCGGGCGGAACGCGACGGCGACGACGAGCGTCGCGCCGGCGGTCGCCCATGCCGATCCGCGGCCGAGGGCCGTCCCGAGGAGCACGATGGTTGCCGCGAATACCGCCGCGAGAAGAACCGTCACCGCGCCGTACACCACAGTCCGGTGGATGACCAGGTCGATCTCGTAGAGCCGGTAGCGGAGGATGGCGATGGACGCCGCGACCGGCAGCGCCGTCAGCGTGAGCGCGATCGGCACCGCGGCGACCGGCGTCACGAGCCAGAGCGCGAGCGCCAAAGGCGGCACGACCGTCGCGAGGGTCGCCGTGAAAGCAAACCATTTGAGCTGCTGCCGCTCGACGCCCTGCGATCGGCGGAGCCGGGCGATCAGGAGGGCCGACGCCGCGAGGAACGCGCCGACGGTGAGCGCCATGCCGATCGCGAAGAGCGCGTCCATCGGCACCGCCGCAACCGCGTACGGATTGCGCCCACTCGGGAAATCCGCGTTCAGGCCCGCGCTGAGCGACCAGCCCGACATGGTGAGGATGGTCCCGACCGCGGCCACACCGACGACGGCGAGCCACCGCCGGCTCGGAAGGCGGCCGCCGGGGATGAGCAGGAACGTCAGGATCCACGCCAGACCGCTTGGCTGCCGCCCGGCCGAGGAGACGAGGTACGCCGCGTCGGCCCCACCCCAGCCCTCGTCCGCCGCCCGAAGCGCCCAGCCCTGCGCAGCATCCGCCATGACGGCGTTCACGAGAGCAAAGCCGCAGAACAGCCACCCGATTGGGTTTCGCGGCTGGCGGGAGGCGACGAGCGCGCCTGCGCCCGCCCAGACCACCGAGTCGACCGCGTACAGAAACGTGTCGTAGGACGGCTCGAGGCCGAGCGAGAGCCACACCGCCACAATCTCGACCGTGAGCGTCAGCCCGAACAGGAACAGGGCGAGCGGGCTCAGGCGCCGGTTCCTCACCGCCCAAGTGTCTCACCCGCTGCCTGGCGCGGCCAAGCGGGCTGGCACTGCTGTCGAGATGGGTGCTGGCACTGAACCGGGTCCAGCGCTGCTGCCGATGACCGCTGGGCCGTCGGTCCCTAGGCTCGTCCTCGTGCTTCGACGACTTCGAGACGCCCAGGTGAGCGGTCGATGACCGGCGACGCTGCCCTCGAGGCCTCCGCGATCGTGAAGCGGTTCAAGAAGCGACTGGTCCTCGACGGCGCCACGATGGTTCTCCGCCGCGGCGAGGTCGTCGGCCTCGTCGGCGAGAACGGCGCGGGCAAGACGTCGCTCCTGCGGATCTGCGCAGGGCTTCTCCATCCTGACGGGGGCTCGGTTCAACGACGCGGGCGCATCGGCTACTGCCCGCAAGACCCCGCGCTGTTTGAGCTCTTGACCGCATCGGAGCACCTTGTCCTCTTCGGACGCGCGCTCGGGCTCGACCGGACGGCGGCGCTCCGCCAGGGCGGCGCGATCCTGGCGGAGTTCGGCTTTCGCGAGCGTGACACGCTCGCCAAGGCGCTCTCGGGAGGCAGCCGTCAGAAGCTGAACCTCTCGCTGGCGCTCCTCGGCAACCCCGACGTCCTCCTACTCGACGAGCCGTATCAAGGGTTCGACCACGGTACCTACATCGACTTCTGGGACCGCGTCAACGGGTGGCGGGAGCGGGGTATCGCGGTCGCCGTCGTCACGCACATGCTGACTGAGCTCTGGCGGGTCGACCGCGTCATCGAGCTCACGGCCCCGCAGACCCTGGTGGAGGCGGCGTGATGCCCGCGCCATGGCGAACCGTCGCCGAGATGCAGGCGCGTGACCTCGTTCGAAGGCGCGCCGCGCTGCTCCTGCTCCTCGGCCTGCCGATGAGCTGGTACGTGGCCGAGGCCGCCGCAGGGGTCGATTATGCGGTCGGGACGGGTGTCCTCGCGATGGCGTGGTCGGCTGCGGCCGCGCCGCTCTTCGCCTTCCTTGGCGCTCGCGCGGTCGACGGACGGCTGGTGCAGGCCGGCTACCGGCAGCGCGACATCGTCGTCGGCCGGCTGCTGGCGCTCCTTGCGATCTGCTCGATCATGGCCCTCGCTCTGGGGATCGTCATGGTCGTGGGCTCACGGCCGGGCAGCATCCGAGACGTCTTCCTCGCGCTCGCCCTGACAACCCTCGTCTCGACGTCGGTCGGCTGGCTCACCTCGTCGGTCGTGCCGCGCGAGCTCGAGGGGACGCTGCTCCTGATCGGCGTGGTCGGCCTGCAGATCAGCATTCCTGTCTCGGGCCGGGCGGATCTCGTGATCCCGTACTACGGGCCGCTACGGCTCACCGACTACGACCAGAGCCCGGTCGGGCCGCTCGGCCCGACGGCGCACTCCGTGGTGTGGGCGGCGTTGATCGCAGCCATGGCTCTCGCCCTGTGGAGGCGCCGAGTGCGAGTCGCCGGCTCGTCGCCGAAGGTCAATCGACCGCGGTGGCCTCGAGCAGAACCAGCAGCTGTGGGGCGGCGAGCTGGGTCACGCCGAGAACGGAGGTGACGAACCGGTCCCCCGACTCGCCGAAGCGGTTCTGGAGGGTTTCCCAATGCTTGAACAGCGCGCCGACGTCGGTCGAGTAGACGTTAAGGCGCACGACGTTGGCGAGGCTCATGTCGGCGTCGGAGAGGATGGCGTCGAGATTGTCGAGGCTCATCTCGAGCTGCGCGGCCATGTCGCCCGCATGCTGAGCCCGGCCGTCGACGTCGACCGCGTCCTGGCCGCTGCACACCAGCTCCCTGCGGTGCCCTTCTACGAGCTGTCCCTGATCGAACCCCAGCTTGAGGGACCAGGACACGGGGTTGATCGACGTTCGCTGCACGGCGGCCTCCTTCTGGACGGGCGTTAGTTGGGAAACCATACCATATAGTCCTAAAGAACTACCAATCGCGGGATCTTCAGGACTCCTCCGCTATCGTCGAGGGGTGGCGACGACGCGGACATACGGCGAGGCCTGCGCGATCGCGCACGCACTCGACCTCGTTGGCGAGCGCTGGGCGCTGCTCGTGGTGCGCGAGCTGCTGCTCGGCCCGAAGCGCTTCACCGATCTCAAGCGGGGGCTCCCCAACGCCAGCCCGAACGTCATCTCCGAGCGGCTGCGCGAGCTCGAGCGGGCCGGCGTCGTCAAGCGAGAGAAGCTCCCGCCCCCGGCCGGCTCGCGCGTCTACGCCCTGACCGACTGGGGTCGAGAGCTCGAGGACACGGTCCTTTCGCTTGGCCGCTGGGCGACCCGCTCGCCGACGCTGCCGCTCGATGGGCCGATGGGAGCGGACTCGGTCGTGCTCGCGCTCAAGGGCCGATCCGAGCTCCAGTCCGCCGCCGGACTGGAGGCCAACCTCGAGCTGCGCTTCGGCGAGGATCGCTTCCGCGTCACCGTCTCCGGCGGGGCGATCGAGGCGACCCGCGGCGGCGCCGAATCCCCCGACGCGACGATCCGCACCAAACCCGGAACCCTTTTCGCGGTCCTCTGGGCAGGCCGCTCCCTCGCCGAAGCCGAGCAGGCGGGCGATCTCGAGATCCACGGCGACCGGGCTGCGGTCGAGCGTTTCGTCGGCCTCTTCGTTCCTCCCGAGCCGGACCCCGCCTAGGCGGGCCTCACGCCAGCCGATGAGAAGCGCGGGGAGGCGCGGTCTCAGTCGGGGTGGACGCCGACGAGACCACCTTCTCTTCGCTCTTCGAGCGCCACCGGCCCGAGCTGCGGGCGTCCGAGCCGAACGCATTCTTGACCGCCAACGTCGACTTCGTGCGCTCCGCTAGAGTGACGCTCGACCTGGGCGACGGCCGGCATCACGTTGGCGCTTGGACGCACGGAGCTCGGCGACCTTGCCGCTGACGGCGAAGGCGATCCCATTCGCCTGCTCGCTCCCAGGAGCGACCAGGCCGAGCACGTCACCTGCCCGCCCGTCCGGGAGGGGTCCGCCGCTGTTGCCCGGGCTCACCGCCGCGTGGGTTGCATCAACCCCTTCGCTCTGATTCGCGACCAGCTGTCGTCGAGCAAGAACGACGAGTGCCTCCTCCGAGGACGCTGCCTCTCGCACGGCTCCATCGTCCCGCTCTGAGAATCCCCCTGGCTCTGCGACGACCACCCGGCCGCGCATCAAGAAGGCCGAAGGGCGTTCCGGGACTTGGCTGGGCGAGGCCTCGCGTGGAGCCGGATTCACCGGGTCAGTGGCAGGCGGTCGATCCTCGGTCGAGGATCCGTCGCCCTGCCGTGACGAATCGCCACCGGTATGACCGCGGTTTGAGGGTGAGCTTGAGGACGCCGAAGTGGTGGTTTTGGCGGTATTGGAGGTTCTTTGGCCGCGGACGGAAGCGATCGAAACTACTCCCGCCGGTGCCGACGACGAACTCGCGGATCCCGTGGCGCCGGTCGTGCACCCGGTTCGGCGTCTGCAACGCAAACCGCTCGTACACATGATCATGTCCATTCAGAATGACGTCGACGTGGTGGTTGTAGAGGACGCGCCACCACGTGTCGTACTCGCTCAGGTTGCCATGGTCCGCGCCCGAGGAAAAACGAGCTTGGTGCCAGTACACCAGCGTGCACGCCGGGTGATGGTTCGTGAGGTCCCTCCGCAGCCACCTCGTCTCGGGGGCCGTCCTGCCGCAGCCGCCTACCGCGCGACAGTTTGCGTTGAGCGCGACCAGGTGCCAGCGGCCAATGTGGTAGCTGTACCAGCCCCTCCCTCGACGCCCGGCACGCGCTCCGAAGTAGCGGAAATACCCGCTCGCCGCCGGCGTCTTGTATTCATGGTTCCCCGGCACCGGGCGGGACTTCCACCGCACCTGGCCCCACGTCCGGTGATAGACGGCACGGAAGTCCGCCAAGGAACCGTTCGGGTACTGCTCATCCCCCAGGGGAAGGACAGCGACAAGCCTGCGATGGCCCACCAGGAGGTCGGCGGTGCGTGCCTGCCGGCACGAGACTCGGGTGGGGCGTAGCCCGGGCCGGCACGCGATGTCCCCCGCAGCAGCGATCCTCGGCGCGCCAGTCGCAACGACCGGCCAGACTGCCGCCGCCGCCAGACCGAGCGCAGAGTAGAACCGGATCCTCATCGGCGGCGCCGCACGCTAGCACCTCGTAGCGTCGATGAGCTTCCGCCGCTCTCGGAGGCGTCCGATTTTCCGTGTAGGCGGGTGGGTCCGGTGCACGGTTCTCCGGGAGTCGGTCGCCGAAGCGGATCTTGAACGCGAGTCGTGGTGTAGATCACGCGGCGCACCTCGTCGGGGAATTGCGGGGAACGGGGTCACGTACTCCATGCGTTCAGCCACGCCTGCATGATCACCGGGAAGCGATGGGCGCGAGCGCCCGGATCGCCCGACAAAGTCGGAGAATCCGGAGGCGCGGGTGGGCTCGATGGACGATCGCCGAGGCGCGGGGGAGGCGCGCCGTTCTGGACACCGTGGGAGTGGCTGTTGTCGCGCTACCCGGGCGTCAGCCGCGTGCGGCGGCAACCCTCATCACCCACGGGCGGCGCCGGCGTTGGGGGTCGAGACCCGCATCCGGTGTACGAGTTCGCCGCCGAGCGCGTGCTCGGTGCCCTCGACCTCGACGAAGACAGGGCCTCCGAACGGCTGATGCCGCACCAGCCGCAGGCGGGCGCCGGGCCTGATGCCGCGGTCCGCGAGGTAGCGCAGCATCTGCGGATCGCTGTCCGAAACCCGCGTGAAGACCGCCGTCTCGCCGTCCTCCATCGCTTCCAGCGGGCGGCTGTCGTCGTAGGGGAATACGAGGTCGGGCCCCGGGATCGGATCGCCGTGTGGGTCATGGCTGGGGTCACCGAGCTTCGCCGCGATCAGTCCCTCCAGTTCCTCGGAGATGTAATGTTCGAGCACCTCTGCCTCCTCGTGTACCCGGTCCCAGGGCATCCCGAGGGCCTCGCTCAGGTAGGACTCCACCAGGCGGTGGTGGCGGATCACCTCCACAGCCACCTGCTCGCCCGCCGGCATGAGACTGACCCCGTAGTAGGGCTGATGGCTGACCAGGCCTAGTCGGTCGAGGCGCTTCAGCATTGAGGTAGCCGTCGCGGGAGTGACGCCGAGCCTTTCTGCGAGCTCGCCTGTGCTGACTGAGCGATCGGTTCGGCGAGCGAGGGTGTAGACGGCCTTCAGATAGTCCTCGATTGCTTCCGAGTTGGAAGTGTGGCGCGCGTGTGTGTTCTCGGAGGCCATCAGATGGACACCAGGAGGCTCGTCACGTAGAGCAGCGCCAGCCCCGCGAGGATCCCGGCGACGCTCGCCGCGTTCAGTGCCCGCCCGTCATGGTCGCGGATCGCCGGCACTAGCTGCTGCACCACCTGGGCGATGGCACCCGCACCCGCCCCCAGCAGCAGCGCTGCGACGCTGGAGGTGAACGCCGAGGCGCCGATGAAGGTGCCGATGATGGCCGGCGTGCCAGCGATCACCCCAAGCCCGGCGAGGCGCACAAGACCGGGTGGGCGGTTGGCGAGCGGAGCGACGATCGCCAGCCCCTCGGTGGTGTTGTGGATCGCGAACCCGACGACGAGGAAGGTGCCGAGAGCCAACGCCCCGACAGCGTAGGCCGAGCCGATCGCAAGGCCCTCGCCGAGGTTGTGCAGGCCGATGCCGAGCGCAATCATCAACGCCAGGTAGGTGCCGCCGGCTCCGGCAGCCGAGGCGCGTTTGCCGCGTGCGCGCATGAAGCCGTCGATGCCGGCGAGCGCCAGGTAGGCAGCGAGGGCGCCCAGGAACACCAGGGTTGCGCCTCCGAACGCCTGCGAGCCCTCCCGCGCAACCTCCGCCCCCTCCTGGGTTGCGTCGATGGCAAGGAACGCGAGCAGCCCGATCGTGACCGCCATCAGCACCTGCACCCAGCGCGCGTCGATGCGGCGAACCAAGGGCAGCCAGAGCATCCCCAGGCTGATCGGGATCACCCCCACGTACAGGCCGAGGAGTGCCATGAGGCCGAAGAACCCCGCGTCGGCCTCTGGCGTCTCGGTCGCGACCGGGATCACGTGCTCGATCGTCCCTCCGGTGGATGTGAGCATGAAGATCTCGTATCCCTCCCCTTCGATCCAGTCATAGGGGATGGTCAGCGTGGTCGCCTCGAGGCGACCGACCTCGGTCGCGTCGGCGCGGAAGGCGACGTAGGCGTCGTTGACCGACACCTGGGCGATCTTCACGGCGTCGGGCCCGTCGTTTCTGATCGTGAGCTGAATCTCGCCCGCGTGCAGGACGGAGCGCTCGACCGCGAGGTCCTCGATCAGCGGCCCAGTCCGCGCGGGGAGGCCCGGCGCGCCCAGCAGGGCGAAGGCGGTCACTGCCACGGCGATTAGCGCCAGCGGTGCCAGACCAAGGGCCCAGGCCGGCAGTCGCGCTGCGAAGGGGGAGCTGTCCGCCCGCACTTTGATCAGACCACCTCGAAGAACCCCAGCCAGCCGAGCTCTGCGAACTCGGTCTTGTGGGCGTGGAACATGTACATCCCGGGATACGGAAACTGCAGTTCGAGGATCCCCCTCTGCCCCTGCGCCAGCGCGACCGTGTCGGTGTACTCGATCGGCTCGAGCCGGGTGCCGGTCGGGTAGTAGTCGAAGAAGTTGGCGTGGATGTGGAACGAGTTAACCGGGTCGAACTCGAGGATGTTGTGGAGGTAGATCCGCACCAGGTCACCGTTCTTGACTCGGATCGGATGGCGCGCGTAGTGGAATCCGACCGTGTTCACCGCGTAGACCTCATTGGCCTGGTCGAAGTTGGTATCGAAGCCGTTCATCACCATCAGCAGCTCGTCGGCGTCGGCGCGGCCCTGCTTCGGGTCGATGATGAACACCCCGTAGAGACCTTTGGCGATGTGCGCAGCCAGCGGCGAGACGTGACAGTGGTAGTGGTGGATCCCGAACGGGGCGGCATCGAACTCGTAGGTGAAGGACCGACCGGGCGCGATCAATCCGCCGCCCCGGCTCTCGCCCACCCCCGGCATGCCGTCCATCAACGCCGGATGGACACCATGGAAGTGGATCGTGTGCGGATGCGACGACCCGTTGCTAAAGCGGATCCGAACCAGCTCTCCCTCGCGGCAGCGCAGGGTCGGGCCCGGCACCCGCCCGTTGTACGTCCAGGCCGGATAGTGGACGCCGGGCGCAACCTCGATCTCCCTGTCGGTCGCGGCGATCTCCCACTCGCGCAGCACCCGCCCGTTGGCGAGGCGCCGCGTCCGGCCCCAGTCGAAGCTGCGCAGCATCTGCGAAGGGTGGAAGCCGTTGGCGCGGTGGTCCACGTCGGCGCCGAAATCGAAGCCGCCATGCGCGGCCCTGCCTCCGTCAGCCTCGTGGGCTGCGCCGTGCGCGTTGGTGGCGGCGCTGGCGCCCTCAGGCGTGAGGTGCAGTCCTTCGTGTGGGATCAGCCCGTGCATGACCGGAAGGGCGCCGGTCGCGGCGGCCCCGCCGAGCAGCTTCCGTCTGCTGAGTCGATGCAACGTCGATCCGTCCGCCTGGCTCGGTCTCTCTGGATCTCGGCGTGTGGCGCTCACCCGTCGTATTTGGTCACCCAAAAGAGGATTTTGGGCTCGCCAAAAATTATCACCACCGGCCCCCGGCTGCCAGCCCGCTCCCTTCGCCAGGCGAGCGGAGCCGAGCCGGGCGAGGGCGCGGGCGGCGTGCGGGTGCGCACGAGCGCCTAGGCGGCACAGCGCATCGGAGCAGCGCCGGGTTATCGACGTAACCGGTCAGGTTCGCCGGGTCTGGTCGAGCTCGCCCGAGAAATACAGGCATCTGTCCTTCAAGATCAGGTTGACGCAGCGCAGCTCCCGATTCTCCCGGCGCAGCCGCTTCAGCTCCTTCCGCTCACTCGTGAGGACCTGCTCGGGCCGCTCGCTCCGATCCGCCTGCCGCCGGTGTTTTCTCAGCACTGGCTACGACGTCTGCCCGCGCATCCACGAGAGCGACCTGAGCAGGTCGTCGTGGGATCCCCGAGGTGCCGATCGTCATGGTCTCGGCGATGGTCGAAGCATTCGGACCGTGTTCGGCTCACCCGCGGCGCGGATGACTACTTCACCAAGCCATTGCCCGCGCCCACGGCGGCGTGAGCGCGTCTGTTCCTCAGCTTGTAGAGGCGCGGAGGGGGCCGTCTGGGTCGAACGCAGTTATCGGGTCGGCATGTCGGTGGACGATCTTCCAATCGTCGCCTTCGCGACGCAGGGTGGTCGTGACGCGCAGATCGACCGGCTCGACATCCGGGCGTTCGCCAACCCTCACCTTCCAGTGTTCGAGGTCGAGCAGACACACGAGTTCCGAGGTCGCGTACTCCGCCATCCGGTCGATACCGATGAACTCGCCGTCACGGAAGCGCGACGAGGCGTAATCCAGCGTCTTGGATACCTCGTCCCAACCGCGCACCGCCGGGCCGAATGGATTGGCGAGCGTCGCGTCGTTGCGATGCGAGTACATGGCCTTGGCTGGCTCAGGATTGCCCTTGGCAAACTCATCCCACGCCGGCTTGAACTGTTGGTAGAGCTCTGCGAGATCCACGCCGCCTCCTTTCCAGGCCAACGCCGACTCTACGCCGCCCACGCCTACGCGGCAAGCCCGCCACTGGCGGGCCTTGGGCCGCTGGTGCCTGACTCTGCCGGTATCACGAAGCCGTCGCGCCGTCCGCGCGCGCCAAGCTTGCTGCGCATTGTCTGCGGACGGGCGGGACGCGCGGGACTTGCCGTTAGGGGCTTTCCTCGGCCAGCCGGCCTAGCTGGCGGCGTGCCGAGTCACTGTCTGGCATCGGATCGGCGTGCCGATGGACGACTCTCCATTCGCCATCCTCCCGGCGCAGGATCGTTGTGACGCGCAGCTCGTAGGCCTCGGGGGCGGCACCGCCAACCGACGCCGTGGAGTGCTCGCCGACGATGTAGCCAAGGTCGCCGCTCGCCCCTGCCGCGATGACTTCGTAGTCGTATGACCCCTGTGAGAACCGCGCCCCCAGCTTCTCGAATACTTGTCCGATCTCGTCCCATCCGCTCGCGGCGAACAAGGCACCAAACAGCGTCACCGGATCGTTATGCGACCAGATCGCCATGCGCGGGCCGGCGTCCCCCTGGTGGAGCGCCGTGTCCGCTTCCGTCAAGCGCGGCAGCACCGACCCCAAGAAGTCTCCCGTCTCGTTCAACGTGCGGTCCTTTCTCCGACTCGGCGCAGTATGACCGTTCAGCGACCGGCCGGGGCATCGGAACCCCACGCTGGCTCAAGAGTCGGGGGCGGGTGCCTCACTCTGCCGGTACAACCTAGCCGTCGTCCGATCCCGCGGAGCCTGCGTCCAGCGGCTCAGTACCACTTGCCTCGCACGAAACCGCCGAACGCGACCAGGCCGATGAGGGTGACAATCAGCCCGACCACGATGCTCCAGAAGAGCATCATGACGATCCCGACGATCACCACGATCCCGCCAGTCGTTATCCCGCCGATCCTACGCTGTCCTTGCTCAGCCATGAATCCTCCCCCCGAGCGTTGGGTGCTGCCGGACAGCCAGTATCGCGTGAGCGGCGCCGAGCCGCCAGTCCCGAGGACTCGGCGTGTCGGGGTGGCACGCGGCTGAGAGCGCTCGAGCGTCGTGAGCTACGACGGCTCCGCCGAGTTTGCGACGATGCCGCGGGATGCCCAGTGTTGTTCGTCTTGCGACCGTTGCTGATGTCCGTGAGGATGCTGACGCTCGTCGTATTCCGTGTCGGCGCGATGGTGGAAGGTGAGGAGCGTCGGCTCAAGGCCTTGGACCTTGTCCGGATCGGGGCGGTGCTCATGCGCATCGCGTACGCGACGCGGGCATGAGCTGCGCTACGCCGACTGTTCGTGAACACGCTCTCGCGTGAGGTTGCGGACATGCTCGAAGGCTCTCTCGCGAGGGGCGGATGTGGTAGGCGGATCCGCTCCTGAATCGCCCGAACCGGTGACCATGTTCGCCGCCTGGCTGGCAATCTGATCGTCCTCGGCCGACCCACGGGACGTCCTCAGAGTCCGACATCCTCGCCTACACCGCCGAGGCTCGCTGCGCGCATGCCGAGGCGCGTGGATCACCATCGCCGTGAAGCCGACCTACCTCAGCGCGATCGTGGCGACGAGCGAGCTGAGCAAGCTCCCGCGACTTCCTCGGCCGGCTGCCGATCGCTACTCGGGTGGTCACTCTGCCGCGCCACGCACGAAGGGCTTTCCAATCGTAGGAGGCTAACCTCGCCTTTCGCGGGCCAGGGGCGGCCGACGTCGCCAAGCATCGAAGCAGCCCCGCCCTTGGCCCACCCAGCGTCCAAGGGCGCTTCCGGTGCCCAGCCAAGACCACGACTTCGATCCGCCGATACTCGCAGCACGAATCGTCCAAGGAGCGGTCGAGGGTGACGCTGTCCGCCTGCACGGTGCGATTGAGGCCGCGCTCCAGCTCTACCCCGCCACCGCCTCGGACATCTTCGAGCTGGCACTCCGTACCGCTGCCGCCACGCACGGTGACGAGTACGTCAACGCGATCAACGACGCGGTCCAGTTCCACGTCGCCGGACAGCCCATCGCCCGCATGCGCCACTGTCCGCACTGCGGCGCCGGAACCGTGCAGGAGCACCGGCCGCTTGGAGCGAGCGGCTTCGTCTGGGTGTGCACCGTGTGCGGCCTGCGCACCCAACCGCCCAGTGGGCCCAGCCGCCACCTTGCAGGCAACGGGTGGGGCATCTCGATCTTGACGTGGGCTGCGTAGTACCACCGGGGAATCCTCCCGCCCGCACGCTTCGGAAATCGCTATAGCAGAAGCGGTCGAGTGGCGGCCGGGCGCGGTCGCAGTTCCGGCCGGGCGCGCCGAGCTTCCCAGCCGGCCGCCGCAGACGGCCCCACTTGCGCCGGTCGCGCTCGGCTGCATGCAACAGGAGATGGCGCCCTCGACGCGCTCGACATCGCGCTCGTGTCCGAGCTCCAGCGCGACGGCCGCGCCAGCTACCGAGGGATCGGACGCAGGCTCCACATCTCAGAGCGGACGTCTTGGCTCGGGTCATGGGAGTGATGCAACCCAACCTTCCGAAGGTGATCGCGGTTGAAGCCCACCCACGCTCGGGTTCGAGGCCACGGCGTGGCTCGGAATCCGAATCGCCGAGGGCCACAACCTCGAGGGCCCGCCGAAGCCTCGCCGACGTCCCGGCATCGGCTACGCCGTCCTCCCCACCGGCCGCTGGGACCTCATGCCGGAGCTCGTGTGCCGGGATCCGTGCGGCTCCTAAAGCACGAGACGGATGCTGGCCTCCCGATCCTCATTGTTCTGAGGCGGGTCTGGACGTGAGTCACGGCCTGGTCCAGGAGGTCAGCGGTTCGATTCCAGGTCACGTGGGCCGATGAGAACGGCGGGGAGGCGCGGTCTCAGTCGGCGATGGACGCCGACGAGACCACCTTCTCTGCGCTCTTCGAACGCCACCGGCGCGAGCTGCGGGCGCACTGCTACCGCATGCTCGGGTCGTTCGAGGACTCGGAGGACCTCGTGCAGGAGACTTTCGCGCGCGCGTGGCGGGCGCGGGCGCGGTTCGTGCGCGAGGGGCGCTGGTCGTTCCGGGCCTGGCTGTACCGGATCGCGACGAACGCGTGCCTCGACCATCTGGCGCGCCGCCGGCCGCGGGTGCTGCCGGTCGACGTCGCGCCTGCGGCCGATCCAGAGGGCGACCTGCCGCCGATCGCCGCCGACGTGCCGTGGCTCGAGCCGTATCCGGATCGGTTGGTGGACCCCCACGAGGCGGCGGTCGCGCGCGAGACGCTCGAGATCGCGTTCGTGGCGGCGATCCAGCACCTGCCGCCGCGGCAGCGGGCGGCGCTGATCCTGCGCGACGTGGCGGGGTTCTCGGCCCGCGAGACGGCGAGGCTGCTCGGCGTGAGCGTATCGGCCGTCAACAGCGGGCTTCAGCGGGCGCGCGATCGGTTGCGCGAGCGCCTGCCGTCGCGGCGCGACGAGTGGGCGCGGTCGGACGCTCCCGCGGCGGAGCGCGAGGTCGCCAGGCGCTACGTTGAGGCGATCGAGCGCCGGGACTTCGCGGTGCTGGCCGCACTCGTCCGCGAGGACGCGCGGTTCTCGTTCCCCCCGCTCCCGCTGTGGTACGACGGGCTTGACGCGTTCCGGCGCGGCAGCGAGAAGCACGCCGCTCCCGGCGATCACCTCCTCGTGGCGACGGGGGCGAACCTGCAGCCGGCGGTGGCGATCTACCTGCAATCGCCCGGCGAGGCGGGCTACCGTCCGCTCGCGCTCTCGGTGCTGCGTGTGGAGGAGAGGCGCGTCGTCGAGGTGGTGGACTGGAGCCGGCCGGAGCTGTTCGAGGCCTTTGGGCTGCCGATGAGTTTTCCGCCGTCGCACCGTTCCAACCAGGACGAGGTCAACGCGAAGGGGGACCAATGAACGTCGGGACGGAGCAGGAGTGGCAGGCGGCGCGGAAGGAGCTACTGGCCGCCGAGCGGGAGCTGGAGGAGCACGCCAAGCGCGTCGAGGAGCAGCGGCGGATGCTGCCGTGGGTCCCGGTCGAGAAGGAGTACAGGTTCGCGACCGAGGACGGTCCGAGGTCGCTGCCCGACCTGTTCGAGGGGCGTTCGCAGCTGCTCATCTACCACCTCATGTTCGGGGAGGACTGGGCGGTGGCGTGCCCGGGTTGCTCGTCGCTCGCGGATGGGCTGGGCGGCGTTGTGGTGCATCTGAACGATTGCGACGTGACGCTTCTCTGTGTGTCGCAGGCGCCGCTCGACAAGCTCGTTGCATACAAGCGGCAACGCGGGTGGACGGTGCCGTACGTGTCGGCGGACGGCGGCGACTTCCTGTTCGACTACGGCTTCGCCTTCCGCCGGGAGGAGATGTCCGGCATCGTCCGGGAAGAGTTCGACATGGGGCAGCTGCTCCGCGAGGCGCCGCAGTGGCTGCGCGACTACCGCGAGGAGGTCGGGGCGCCCGACCTCGAGTCGGCCGTGTCCGTGAGCGCCGGATGGAGCGTGTTCGCGATGCGGGACGGTGCCGTCTACAACACCTACCGCGTGTATCCGCATTCGCGCATCGTCACGCCGCTGTACTCCGGGCTGCTCGAGCTGGTGCCGAACAAGGAGTGAGGCCCTCCGTCAATCCAGCTTGACTAAACCCTCTGCGTCAAGCTATCCTGACGGCGGTGGGTGACGACCCTGCGACCCAGCTGGCCGGTGAGGCCGCCTCGAGCACTGACCCGGAGGTCGGGCTGCGTGCGGTTGCCGCGCTTCGGACGCTGCTTGCGTCGCTTGAGGAGCTCCAGGTCCAAAACGCCCGCGACCAAGGCTGGTCCTGGCAGCAGATCGCGCAGGCGCTGGGCGTGAGCAAGCAGGCCGTGCACCAGAAGCACGGTGGCGCTGATCCCGCCGGCCGTGCGCGGCAAGGAGGCCGAGGGTGAGAGTGCTCAGACGGCGGCGGCCGCGAGGCTCATCGTCTCGTCCTTTTGCCCGGTTCACGGATCGCGCCCGGCGGGTGCTCGTCATCGCCCAGCAGGAGGCGCGCGGTCTCGGCCACCACTACCTCGGCACCGAGCACCTCCTGCTGGGTGTAGCGGCACAGGCCGACAGCCTGGGCGGCCATGCGCTGCAGCAGCTTGGCATCGGCGCGGACACTGTGCGCGCCGGCATCGTCGGGATCATCGGGCGGGGCGAGCGACCGGTGCGAGGGCCGCTTGACCCGGATGCACTGGCCAGCATCGGGATCGATCTCGATGAAGTTCGGAGCCGGGTCGAGGCGGCGTTCGGACGGGGCGCGCTGGATCGCACCCGGGCCGTTGACTGCGCCGGTGCGATTCCATTTACACCCCGTTCCAAGCGGGTGCTCGAGCGGGCCGCGCACGAGGCCGCAAGCCTCGGCCACGATTACGTCGGCAGCGAGCACCTCCTGCTGGCCCTGGCCCAGGAACGTGACGGGGTGGCCGCGGAGATCCTCGCCGATCGTGGCGTCGACGAAGCCGCCATCCGCCGCCTCGTCCACGTACTGCTGGGTGGATAGTCGCGACGCCGCGCGCGGGCCGCCAGGAGCGTCGCCCCGACGTCCCACCGTGCACCGGCGCGATATCCGGGTGTAAACGGAGTGCAGTCGGGGCACCAACCGAACGTGGAAATGGGCTTGGCCATGACGATCATCATGGTCGCGATGATGGCGCTGATGATTGGCGGCATGATCTGGGGAGCGATCACCACCATCGGCGCGCGGAGGCGACGGCGGTCCCGGCCTGATTGAGCGCTCGCGTTCCGGCCGGCCGGGCAGGTCAGGGCGACGGATGCCCCTGAACGCGACCCAGCGCGGCGATCGGGTGGACGGCCGGGGGCCGCGATAGCCTCGGCGGAAATCGCCGAGGGACAGTGAAATCCGGCCGTCCGGTCTGGACAGAAAGTGGTAGCTGCCCATAACCGAGAGGAGGCCCGTGTCCACGCACAGTCGAGAGCGCTGCCGCGGTGCCCGATGCCGAACGTCGACCGCTGGCCGGGCGGCTCAGACCGGCGCGTCGGCAGGGCCGAGGATGGCACGGGCGCGGCGATACCGTTCCACCCGGCCGGGGTCGGCGGCGTGCTCGTAGCGGCGGATGTTGTCGTCCAGGTCGGCTGCCTTGACGATCCGCGCCACGGCGCCGGCCTCGCCTCGGGCTTGGGCGATCTCCCGGACGTACTCGAGGTAGCCGACTTCGGCGCCGTGGGTGAGCAGGCCGACGGCGTCGGCGACTATAGGATCGCCCAGCTGGCGGCGAAGCGATGCCGTTGACACGCCCGTCTGTGCTTCGACGGTGTCGTGAAGCAGCGCCACCGTGATCGCCCGCTCGCGCAGCTTCGAAGCCGCAGGCAATCGCCGGTCGACCAACTCGGCGACGCGCTCGACATGATCGAGGTGGGGGCGCCCGTCGGCGTCGACTTGCGCGCTGTGCACGTCGCTGGCGATCGCGCGGGCCCTCGCCACCAGGCGGAGATGTCGGATCGCCCGGGCGTGGGCGCGTTCGGTGCGCGCACGGTGCTCGAGCCGCTCGGCGCGGGTACCGCTGCCGACCCGGCGCAGCATCTCGGCTGCCCGTTCCAGCGTCTCGGCCAGCGAGTCGTACTCACCGGCCTCGCGCTCAGCGGCCGCAGCCGGAGCGGGTGCGGCCTCGTCGTTGAAGCCGACCATCACCGGTTACGGTAGCACCGCTCCGGCGGCGTGCTCCGCCGCCTCCTCGCATCGGCGGTGGAGCATCGGAGAACCGCGGGAGAAGGTTCTGAGAAAGTCCTTGATCGGGCCTCAGACCGCTGCGACCATCGGCGCCGTGTGCTGGTGGCGGCTTCGGACACCGGCATGCGGGTCAGGGGACTGGACAGTGGGTCGCATCACAACCACGTGAGGGGGATGGCTAGTGCGTAGATTCGTGATCACTCTGTTTGTGGTGCTGGTCGGCGTGTTGGTGGCCGTGCCGGTGGCACAGGCCGACAGCCCGCACTTCATCAAGGCGAGCGCGTCGATCAACAGCAGCGGACAGCTGGTGTGCACGTTCAAGGAGGCCGGCCTGGGAACGACGCTCTCGACGGCCAGGATCTCCTGCGCGGCGGATGCGACTGCCGTGTATCAGTGCTTCAACAACGGCGGCAAACACCCCAAGGCAGGGAACAAGGAGACCGTCGGCGGGCCAGTCTCGAACAGCGGTGAGTTCCCGGTCCGAAACGGGCAGACGACCGGAGCGCTGACCGTCAACCCGCCGGGGCCGGGCGACTTCACGTGCCCCAGTGGGCAGACGCTGTTCCTGCAATCGGTCAGCTACGCCAACATCGTGCTCAGCGGCGAGGGCGCCACGGCCGACGTGCCGGGCTCGCTCTCGGCCACCCTGCACACCCCCGTCTAACCAGACGAGGCGGTCGGGCC
>DASQXS010000180.1:0-7229 GCA_035639615.1 Gaiellales bacterium
CGCCGGGCCATCGCCACGACCAGGCCGAGGCCGACGACCACCTCGGAGGCGGCGACGGCCATGACGACGAGGGCGAACACCTGCCCCGACTGCTGGCCGGCGTAGCGGGCGAACGAGATGAGCGCCAGGTTGGACGCGTTCAGCATGATCTCGACCGAGAGCAGCAGGATGATGGGGCTGCGGCGCGTGAAGACCCCGTAGAGCCCGATCCCGAAGAGGACGGCCGAGACCATCAGGAACCAGGCCACCCCGATGTGCATCAGTCGCCCTCTTCCTCGTCGCGGGCGCCGGCGCGGACGACGTCGAAGCGGGTCTCCGCGTCGATGACCTCGGACTGGAGCGTCGGAACCGGCTCGCGCCGCTCGGGACGCTTGGCCGCCAGCACCACCCCGCCGACCGCGGCGACGAGGAGCAGCACCGAGGTCGCCTCGAAGGTCAGGACGTAGCGGCCGAGGAACCAGGTCGCCACCGCCTGCGGCGCCCCGAACGCGTCGCTCACATGCGCGCCCGGGCCGAAGCTCTGCCGGCCGACGGCGTACGCGATCTCGCCGATCACGGCCGCGGCCGCGGCGAGCGCCGCGACCGTCTGCCACCACGGCCGGTCGCGCAGGGGCTCGTTCGCGCGGCCGCCGAGGTAGGCGATCACGAACAGGAACATGATCATCACCGCGCCCGCGTACACGATCACCTGGGCCGCGGCCAGAAAGTCGGACTGGAGCAGGAGGTAGAGCGTGGCGAGGGCGATGAGGTTTCCGATCAGCGCCAGCGCCGAGAGAAACGGGTTGCCGGAGAGGACGACGCCGAGCGCCGAGGCGATGGCGAGTGCCGAGGCGACGGCGAAGACGACGTCGTAGGTCACCCCGCGCCTCCCGCACCCGGACTCCCATGCGGTCCCTGCATAGGAGGAGTCTGACTCCGCTTATGCACTGTCCGGCTCCACGGTGTCGAACGGGTCGGCCGGCGCGACGGGCGTCGTGCGCGTCGGGTGCATTGGCTCGAGCAGCATCTCCTTCGTGTAGACCATCGCGTCGCGGCTCATCTCGGCGAGCTCGTAGTCGTGGCCCAGCGTGATGGCGTCGAACGGGCACGCCAGCTCGCAGTAGCCGCAGAAGATGCAGCGGCTCATGTTGATCTCGTAGATCCGGGCGTAGCGCTCGCCGGCCGAGTAGCGCTCCTCCTCGGTGTTCTCGGCGGCGACGACGCGGATGCAGTCGGCGGGGCAGGCGGCCGCGCACAGCGAGCAGCCGACACACTTCTCGAGGCCGTTCTCGTGGCGGTGCAGGCGATGCCGGCCGCGGAAGCGCGGGTAGACCGGCCGCTTGTACTCCGGGTACTGCTGCGTCACCGGCTTTCGGAAGAGGTGGCGGAACGTGACCCCGAAGCCCTTGACCGAATCGACGACGGGCATCAGCAGCCTCCTGGCGTTACGCCCGCCAGGCCACGATCACCGACGTGGCCAGCAGGTTGAGGGTGGCGGCCGGCAGAAGCACCTTCCAGCCTATGGACATGAGCTTGTCGTAGCGGATGCGGGGGAGCGTGGCGCGGACCCACATCGCGATCAGGATGAAGACGGCCATCTTGATCAGCATCCACACCGGCCCCGGCAGCCACGGCCCGTCGTAGCCGCCGAAGAAGAGGATCGACGCAACGGCCGAGAACGCGATCAGCGCCACGTATTCGGCGTTCTGGAACATGGCGAAACGCATGCCGCCGTACTCGGTGTGGTAGCCGGCGACGAGCTCGCCCTCCGCCTCGGGCAGGTCGAAGGGGATGCGGCTCACCTCCGCCGTCGAGGCGACCACGTAGACGAGGAACCCGAGGAACTGCGGCACGATGTACCAGAGCCCGTCGCGCTGCTGCGCCGCGACGATGCCGGTGAGCGAGAGCGACTGCGCCATCATGACGACCCCGATCACCGCCAGTGCCAGGCTGACCTCGTACGAGATCAGCTGGCTCACGGCCCGCATCGAGCCGAAGAGGCTGTACTTCGAGCTGGACGACCAGCCGCCGACGAGGAAGCCGTAGAAGCTGAGCGACCCGAGTGCGAAGACGACGAGGAGGGCCACGCTCGGGTCGGAGATCCAGAGGTAGATCTTGAAGTCGGTGCCGGGGATCGTGGCCTCGCCGCCGAACGGGATCACCGCGAACACGGCGAGCGACGCGAAGAGCGAGACGACCGGCGCCAGGAGATAGAGCACCGGGCTGATGCCCTCGGGCAGGATGCTCTCCTTGCGGATCAGCTTCACGAGGTCGGCGATCGGCTGGAGCAGGCCGAACGGCCCGACCCGGTTCGGCCCGAGCCGCACCTGGAAGCGGCCGAGGAGCCGACGCTCGGCCCAGGTCAGGAACGCGAACACCCCCATGACCAGGTTCGCCAGGATGAGGGCTTTCACGAAGGTGACGATGAACCCGTCAGGCATCGCCGCCCTCCGGGGCGGGCTCGACGGCGCCGGGGCCGACGTACGGCGTGCGGGTGGCGACGCGGACGACGCCGGGCCGCAGCCGCCGGAGCACGATCGCGGCGCCCTCGTGCGACCCGCCGTCGTAGCTCACCCGCACCCGGTCGCCGGCGGCGATGCCCAGGGACTCGGCATCGGCGTGGGAGATCTCGACGCCCGCGCGGCGCTGGAAGTGAAGCTCAGGGCTCGTGTCCACGGCCGGCCCCGACATGAGCTGGCGATAGCCCACGACGACGGTGCCGGCGACGGGCTCCGCGGGGGCCGCGTGGGCGGCGGCGGGCGCCTCGGCCGGGGCCGCGGGGCGTTCGCCCAGCTCCGCGCGCTCGCCGATCTCGGACCAGCTCATCTCCTGGAAGGCAGGCCGGCGGGCTGCCAGGTCGGCGAACGCCGACGGCGGGTCGTATGGGAGCGTCACGCCCAGCCGCCCCGCCAGCTCCGCGGCGATCGCGTAGCCGCCGGCGATCCCGGGCGGCGCCGTCGCGGCCGCGCGCAGGCGCTGCACCCGCCCCTCGAGGTTCGTCATCGTCCCGTCCTCCTCGAGCGCGGTGGAGGCCGGGACGACCGTCGTCGCCCATCCCGTGGAGTCGTTCTGCACCGCCGTTGCCTGGAGGACGAAGAACGCGCGTCCGAGCGCCGCCCGCCAGCGCTCGCCGTGGTGCCAGTCCCCGACGGGGTCGGCGCCGAGCAGGACGACCGCGCGGATCTCGCCCTCCTCGGCCGCGGCCAGCGCGTCGTCGGCGGTCGAGGTGCCGAGGCCCGCCGCCCGGCAGCCGAGCTCGTTCGGCGCACGCGGCGTCCGCAGCACCGTCCAGCCGCGGGAATGGGCGAGATGGGTCAGGACCGCGGCCACGGGCGGCCGCATCGGCCCGGCCCAGACCAGCACCGTCGGCGCGTCGCCGACTGCGGCAGCGAGCTCGCCCTCGCCGTCCGCCGCCCGCAGGAGCTCGACGTGCGCGGTGCCGGGCGCCGCGGGGACGTGCACCGCGCCGCGGACCGCGTCGAGCCGGGTGCCGCCGGCGCCGACTGTGACGACTCGCGCGCCCGCCTGAGCGGCCTTGCGGATACGGAGCTCAACGACCGGCGCTCGGTGCGCGACGTCCGTGTCGCCGGCGACGACGATGGCCTCGGCGTCGCCGAGCTCCGCGATCGAGGCGGCGTAGGGCGCGAGGATCTCCCAGCTCTCACCGCTCTCCGGGCCGCAGACGGTGATGCCGCCGCCGAGCGCCTCGTCCAGCAGCCGCACCCACGCGTGGGCTTCCTCGTTCGTCTGCTCTCCGGAGGCAAGGACCGCCACCGAGCCGGGGCCGAAGCGGTCGACGGTGGCCCGCAGCCGGTCGGCGACGTGGTCGAGGACGTCGGCGGTCGTCACGGGCTCGAGCCCGCGGCCGCCGCGGATCAGGTTCTGGGTGATCCGCTCCGGGCTTCGTAGGAGCCCGAAGCCGTACCGGCCCTTGTCGCACAGCCAGCCCTCGTCCACCTCGGGATGGTTGCGCGAGAGGACGCGCACGACGTGGCCCTCGCGGATCGACGCGGCGGTGTTGCAGCCGACCGGGCACAGTCCGCACACCGTGGGGATGTTCTGGATCTCCCACGGCCGGGCGCGGAACCGGTACGGCGCCGACGTGAGGGCGCCGACGGGGCAGAGCTCGGTGACGTTGCCGGAGAACTCGTTCGCGTACGGCCGGCCCTCGAAGGTGGTGATGATCGAGTTGGCGCCGCGGCTCTCCGCGACCAGCTGCATGTCGCCCGAGACGCTCTCCGAGAAGCGGGTGCAGCGGTAGCAGAGGATGCAGCGCTCTCGGTCGAGGGCGATGAGCGGCGAGATCGGGACAGGCTTCTGCTGCGTCCGTTTCGGGATCCGCATCCGCGTGACCGGCGGGCCGTAGCGGAAGGTGAGGTCCTGGAGCGGGCACTCGCCGCCCTTGTCGCAGACGGGGCAGTCGAGCGGGTGGTTCAGGAGCAGGAACTCGAGGACGGCGTCCTGGCCCTCGAGCGCGCGCGCCGACTTCGAGTCGACGACCATGCCGTCCGCGGCGGGTGTGGTGCACGCCGTCTGCAGCTTCGGCATGCCCTCGATCTCGCAGAGGCACATGCGGCAGGCGCCGACGCCGGCGCCGAGCCGGGGCTCGTAGCAGAAGACGGGGATCTCGATCCCGGCCTCGGCCGCCGCCTCGACCAGCGAGCGCCCCTTCGGCACGGTCACCTCGCGGCCGTTCACGGTCAGGGTCACGGTGGCGGTCTCGACCGTCGCCATTACGACGTCTCCCTGGTCTCGTCGTCGACCTCGACCTCGTCCTCGAAGAGGGCCTCGGCCATCTCGATCTCCTCCTGCGCCTCCGCCAGGCGCAGCAGCGCCGGCACTACCAGCTCGGGGTCCTCGCCGGCCTCGATCCGCCGCCGGGCATCGACGAACGCCTCGTGAAAGGTGGTCACGCCGGCACTCCCACGCGCTCGTGGTAGAGCGGCGCGATCGGGCTGGAGTCGGCGAACGGGCAGCCCCCCTCGTCGATATGCCGCTGGAACTCATCCCGGAACCGGGTGACGTAGCTCGCGACCGGCATCGCCATCGCGTCGCCCAGCGGGCACAGGCACTTGCCGAGGATGCGGTCGCAGACGTTCAGGAGCAGGTCGAGGTCGCCCTGCCCCGCCTCGCCCATCTCGATCCGGCGGATGATGTCGACTCCCCACTTGGTGCCCTCGCGGCATGGCGTGCACTTGCCGCAGCTCTCGTGACGGTAGAACTCGGCGACCCGCAGGGCGAGCTGCACCATGCAGGTGCGGTCGTCGATGACGACGATCGCGCCCGATCCGGCCATCGACCCCGCGGCGGCGATCGACTCGTAGTCGATGCCGGTGTCGAGCTGGTCGGGCATGAGGATCGGCGTCGACGAGCCGCCGGGGATGATCGCCTTGATCGTCCGCCCCTCCGGCGCGCCGCCGCCGCACCCCTCGATCAGGTCGCGCAGCGTCGACGTGAGCGGGAGCTCGTAGTTTCCGGGGCGCTTCACGTTGCCGGAAAGGGAGAAGACCCGCGTCCCCTTCGAGCGCTCGGTGCCGATGGCGGCGTAGGCCTCGGCGCCCATGGCCATGATGAACGGCACCGACGCCAGCGTCTCGACGTTGTTCACGAGCGTCGGGGCCGCATAGAGGCCGGCGACGGCGGGGAACGGCGGCTTCGAGCGGGGCTGCCCGCGCTCGCCCTCGAGCGACGAGAGGAGCGCGGTCTCCTCGCCGCAGATATATGCGCCCGCGCCGCGGTGCAGCACGACGGTGGCGTTGTAGCCCGACCCGAGCACGTTCAGGCCGACGTAGCCGCGGCCGTGCGCCTCCTCGAGCGCGCGCCGCAGGACCTCGAACTCGGTGCGGTACTCGCCGCGGATGTAGACGAACGCGGACGCGGCGCCGATCGCGTAGCTCATGATGAGGAGGCCCTCGATGAGCGCATGCGGGTTTCGGAGCATGATCTCGCGGTCCTTGAACGTCCCGGGCTCGGACTCGTCCGCGTTCACGCACAGGTACGCCGGCCGCTTGTCGGCGGGCAGGAAGGACGCCTTGCGGCCGGTGGGGAAGCCGGCGCCGCCGCGCCCGCGCAGGCCGGACCCATCGACGGCCGCGATCACGTCGCCGGGGGCCATCCCGAGCGCGGTGCGAAGGGAGGCGTAGCCGCCGGCCTGCTCGTACGCGTGCACGTCGCGGCGGTCGCCGTCGAAGTCGAGCAGGATCCTCCCCGTGTCGGTCATTCGCCCCCGATCCCGAGCTCGTCGAGGAGCGGGCCCACGTCGGCGGGGCCGATGGGCTCGTGATAGCGCTCGTCGACCGACACGACCGGCCCCCAACCGCAGCCGCCGTAGCACTCCACCGTCCGCAGCGTCACGAGGCCGTCGGCCGTCGTCTCGCCGGCGTGGATGCCGAGGCGCCGCTCGAGCTCGCGGAGCGTCGAGCCCGCCCCGACGAGCGCGCACGACACGTTGGTGCAGACGCAGATCTCGTGCCGGCCCGCCGGCTGCAGCCGGAACATGTCGTAGAACGAGGCGACCGACTTGGCGAGGGCGGGCGTGAACCCGGTCGCCTCTGCCACCTGCTCGAACGCCTCGGTCGAGAGC
This sequence comes from Gaiellales bacterium, assembly GCA_035639615.1. GTDB lineage: Bacteria > Actinomycetota > Thermoleophilia > Gaiellales > JAICJC01 > JAICJC01. Next base: position 6,563 of record DASQXS010000180.1, read on the forward strand.
CACCCGTACTCGTCCTGGGCCAGCCGCAGGGCGGGGATCAGCGCCGAGCGCGGCTCCGGATAGAGGGCGACCACCTCGAGGATGCGGTCGTGCAGCGGCCGGTCGGGGGCAGGCTCGGGTGCGGGCGCGGGCATCGCCGGGCGGGTCTCGCGGGCGCCCGCGAGCGTCTCGGCGGCGGCCGGGTCGGGGGCCGGGCGGCTCACCGGTCCGCCTCTCCCATGACGCCGTCGAGCGACCCGACGACGACGATCATGTCGCCGACGTAGCGGTTCGCCGACATCATCGCCGTCACCTGCAGGCTCACGAAGCTCGGCGCTCGGAAGTGGACGCGCCACGGCTTCGTGCCGCCGTCCGAGACCAGGTAGCAGCCGAACTCGCCGCGAGCGGACTCGACCGGGTAGTACACCTGCCCGGGGGGAACCCGGAACCCCTCGGTCACGAGCTTGAAGTGGTGGATCAGCGACTCCATCGAGGTATGCAGCTCGTGCCGCGGCGGCAGCACGTACTTGCGGTCGTCCGCCATCACCGGCCCGGCCGGCATGCCGTCCAGGCACTGCTCCACGAGCTTCACCGACTCGTACATCTCGAGCGTGCGGCACATGAAGCGGTCGTAGGCGTCGCCGCGCTCGCGGGTGACGACGTCGAAGTCGAGCTTGTCGTAGACGAG
>DASQXS010000181.1:0-5639 GCA_035639615.1 Gaiellales bacterium
CCCATGAGGCCGTAATGGATCGCGATCTGATCCCCGCCCATCCAGGACGACGGGAGCCGGCTGGCATGCGCCGAGAGGCCGAAGGCGATCGGGGCGTACGGGCTCCCGGTCGGGAAGGTGAGCCGGTCGGTCACGACGAACCGGCCGACGGGCGTCCGCATCCCCGGCGCACCCTGCCCGATCGGGAACGTGGCCACCCTCCGCACGCCCGACCGCACGGTGAGCCGGGCGCGGCCGAGGTCGACCATCACCCGCGCCCGCCGCCATTCCAGCGGGAAGCGGCGCAGGTCGGCGTGCACCACGCGGCCGCGCGGCCCGAGCGGGACGAGCAGGCGGCCGTGAACGCCGCGGCGGCGGACGACGGGCGCCCATACCGGCTGGCCGTAGATCGTGCGCGGACGCACCGTGCCGAACGGCGTCCTGAGCGGACGGCGGATCTGGGCGACGAGATAGGCCGCGCGCGTGCGCGGACGGGGCGGGATCCGAAGCTTCGCCGGCTCCGGCGCGGCGGCGGCGAGGTCGGACCGCTCGGCCGGCGCCAGGGGCGCGCTCGCGTAATGCGGCTTCGCATGGGTGGTCGATCCGCCGGCCGTCCCCACGCACCCCGTGCTCGCAAGCACGAGCGCTGCCCAGGCGGCCCATCGCGCGTCCATGCGGCGAAGAATACGCGCAGTTTGCGGCTTAAGCGGCCCGCGCCGCCCACGACCGGCGCGCGTGCGCCGCCAGATCGCGCACGAGCTCGGGCGGCGCGCCGAGAGGCATGATGTGGACGCCCGCCAGGCCCTCGACGGGGGCGAGCCGGTCGATCACGTCGACCACGGCCTCGGCGCTCTCGCCGCGCTCCACCCGCTCCGCCACGTCCTCCGAGGCGCGCGCGCCCATCCGCTCGAACGCGGCGAGCGCCTCGGCCGAGCGCGGCACGGCGATCCCGGCGAGGACGGTCGCCCGACGGTGAACCCCCGCCTCGCGGCAGCGGCCGAACCAGTCGATGAAGGCGTCGGGGTCGAGCACGATCTGGGTCTGGACGAGGTCGGCGCCGGCGTCCAGCTTCGCCACCAGCCCGTCGATGGCACGTGCGTCCGCCCCGGCCGCGGCGGCGGCCCCGACGAGGTAGCGAGGCGCCGGGCCCTCGGCGGCGCGGCCGTCGAGCAGGCGACCCTCGCGGATCCCGGCGAGGAGGGCGATCAGCTCGAGCGTTTGCAGGTCGCGCACCTCGGCCGCCTCCGGGTTCTCGCCGACGGAGACCGGGTCGCCGTGAAGCGCCAGGAAGCCGCGCACGCCCAGCGCGGCCGAACCGAGGGCATCGGCCGTCAGGGCGATCCGGTTCCGGTCGCGCGTCGTCATCTGCACGATCGTCTCGACGCCCTCGGCGCGCATGATGGCGGCCGCCGTGACGGCCGACATTCGCACCGACGCGCGCGGCCCGTCCGTGACGTTCACAGCGTCGGCGATCTCGCCCCACTGCCGCGCGGCGGCGCGCACCGAGGCGGCGTCCGCGCCACGAGGCGGGACCAGCTCGCACGTGACGGTGAGCCCCGCCCCCTCCACTGCCATCGCCAGATCCTACCCGGCCGGCGGCGGCGCCGTCCGCGCCAGGGCGGCGCCGCGCCGGGAATCCGGCCGAGTCTACGCCTGTCCGGCGGCTCGTGCCACCGGCGACGAGCTGACGAGGATCCGCCGCCCACGCCGCCGGCGCCGGGCCGCGCCGCCGATGCCACGGACGGTAGCCGAGGCGGACGCGGCGGCGAGCTCGGCGGCGCTCACCCAGGCCCTGTCCGCAGGGGGCGAGGCGCAGGCGTGCGCGCAGAGGAGCGCGGCGACCGCGCCGTCCGGAGGCCCGGCAGCGCCAAGCGGAAGCGAGCGATCGCGCCCGCGCCGAAGCTCGCGCCGAAGCTGGTCGCCGCGGACGCACGACGCGCCGAAGACGGCGCGGACGTCGCCGCCCCCGGCGAGCGCCGCCGCTCGGGCGAGGGCCGGCCCCGGCTCCAGTCCGATGACCGGGACGGCGCCGAGCCGCGCCCGGGCCGCCTCGAGCCCGTCGAGCGTCGCCTGCAGGGACGCGATCAGCACGAGCTTGCACCGGTAGTGCTCAACCAGGTCGGCGGCGAGGCGGGTCACCCGGTCGGAGACGACGGCGCCCGGGCGGCCGGCGTAGGGCGCCCAGGCGTGGTCGGCCAGGTAGACGACGTCCTCGTGCGGGAGCCGGCGCTGCACGGCGTCGGCGGCCGCCAGGCCGGCCCAATCGCCGGCGAGGACGCCGATGGGCGCGTTCGCATCCACGTCCACGATCGTACCGGGCGCGAAACCCCTTTTTGGGGGATAGCGCCGCCCAACCGGCACTCGGACACTCGAGTCCCCGGCCGGCTCGCACCCCCGCTCAGCCCGCCGCTGGACGATCAACTCCCCACCTCACGGATGGCGACGATGTCGAACCCCTGCCGTTCATTTCCCCTGCCCTTTTCGGCTGCCCGCCGCGCCGGCCGCGAGTCAGGCCAGACGCTCGTCCTGACGGTTCTGTTCATGGTCGGCCTGCTCGGCGTGTGCGCTCTCACCATCGATGTCGGCAACCTGTACGAGCAGCGCAGGCAGACCCAGTCGGCGGCGGACGCCGCCGCGCTCGCCGGCGCGGCTGCCATCCCGAGCGGGTCGTACACCGCGGAGGCGCAGCGCGAGGCGGGGCTGAACGACAGGCCCGGCGATCAGGTCGCGGTCAGCTACAACGGCACCGACAGCGTCACGGTGAAGGTCACCCGCCAGGCGCCGTCGTTCTTCCTCGGCGTCTTCGGCATCAAGACGGTGACGGTGTCCGCATCGGCGACCGCCACCATCCAGGCAACCGCTCAGATCCAAGGGCACATCTCGCCGTATGCGGTTACCCGCGACGCCTACGCGAACGGCACAGGCACCCAGCTCTTCCAGGAGAACTCCCCCGGGGCCTACGGGACGATCGACCTCCCCGCGCTGGACAACACCTCCGGCGGCAGCTGCGGCGGCGGGAACATCGTGAAGGGGACGCCGACGAACATCAGGGCGATCCTGGGCGACACCCAGGACGTCGGCCAGCTCGTGAACCAGGGCTGCATCTCGGTCAAGTCGGGCGCGTCGCAGCCGAGCGCCGACGTCGTGAACAACCTGCCGGGCTCCTTCGCCACCGACCTGAAGCCGACGGGGAACGGCGAGTACCAGCTGATCCCGCAGGCCTGGGACGACCACTACGGCTTCCCGCCCCGGCTCATGTACGTGCCGATCGTCGACTCGCTCCCCAACGGCAACGGCACGACCACGATCACCGGCTTCGCCTGGTTCTATATGACGGGCGCCTCCAGCCACGGGCGCGGGCTCGTGATCAACGGCCAGTACGTGACGATGCAGCTCCCCGTGAACGGGCAGACTGTCCCGTACGTCCCCGGCATGCAGGGCCAGATCGTCATGGTCGGGCTGACCGCGTAGGCGCCGCCCCCCGCCGAGGCGGTCCACTCAGCGAAGCGGCCCTCGAATGAAGGCGTCGGGGGCTGCGTTCGCGTCCAGCATGATCAGGTTTGTCGCGCGCGAGGTGAACGCGACCCAGCGGCCGTCGGCCGAGAGGGCGGACATCCCAGCCGCGCGGTTGGATTGCCCTCCCGAGCTCGAGACGTCCACCCGGACCGTCGTGCCCAGTCGACGGTCGCGCAGGAAGATATCTCTCGCCCCATTCGTATCGCCGGCGACAAGGTTCGTCGCTGCGGATGCGAACAGGCAGAAGCGGCCGTCCACCGAGATCCCGATGCCGCTGCTGGGGCCGTTCGCCTGGTGGCCGCTGGATGAGACGCTGATGCGGCGGATCCGCCCGGTCGTTCGGTTTCGGACGAAGACATCCCCGAGATGGTTTGTGTCGCCGTCGACCCGTGCGCGCTTGCTCGTGAACAGCACGAGCCGGCCCCGCGCCGAGAACCCGCCGGCGCCGTCCCGTGGGTGCTTGGAGATGATGTGCGTCACTCCGGCCGGGACGTCCCGCACGAAGACGCCGCCCGCGAGCATGCTCGCCGGATGCGGCGACTCGTTGAATCCGATCTTCTGGAACAGAACGAAGCGGCCGTTGACTGACATGCCGCCCAGGAACGAGTTCGGGTCAGCCTCGTCCACCTTGACGCTGGGCGGCAGCACCGAGACGTCTCGGCACCTCTTCGGGCTGCGCCGGCATCGCACCACGTTGCCGTTGACGCTCGTGTCGTACGCGTAGAAGCGCGCTCCGTCTGAGACGACCATCGCTCGCGGCATGGGGACGCCCGCGAACGGCACGAGCAATCGCGTCACGCCGGCAGCCCGGTCGCGGAGGTATACGTCGGGACACGGGTCCGGCGCGCAGATCGAATCGTCGTCACGGGATGCAAGGTTGGTGGCGAACGACGTGAATGCGACGTAACGACCGCCCGGGGAGATCGCAAGCGCCTGGGCATTGCTTCTGTCATCAGCCTCGAACTCGGCCGAGGAGACGCTGACCCGCTCAGTCGTGTTCGTGCGCGTGTCGCGGACGAACACGTCTTGGACGCCGTTTCCGTCACCCGGGACGAGATTCGACGCATGCGAGACAAACGCGACGTACCGGCCGTTGGCCGACACCACCACGCCACCGCGGCCGCTTCCGGCATTCGCCTCCGCACCCGCCGATGAGACGCTCACCCGGACAGTGCTTGGAGCAGCACCGATGGCCGGCGGCGGCCCAGCCACGACAAGGCAGAGCCCCAATGCCACGATACCCGTACGCGTTCGCAGCGACGTCCGACCCTCCCCTCGGGAGGAAGCGACTATACGCAACGGTCGTCACGATATCAACCGCGGTGTCGGACTCGGCAACGGTGGAAAACCTCCGCGTCGACGTCTACGCAGCCGCCTCGTCCGGAAGCTGGCCCAGCTGCCCGAGGAACTCGAGCTGGTCGAAGTAGACGTGGACGGACGTCGCCACGCCCCGGTCGAGGTCGCCGGTGACGACGATCGCGAACGGGAACGTCACCGTCCGCCCGGTCGGCGGCAGCGTGCCCTGCGGCATCTGCAAGGCGCCGTCGTTCGTGCCCGTCCACACGCCCTCGGCGAAGACGGTGTTGCCGTCCTCGAAGACACGCGTGAGGTCGTGGCGGGAGGTCGAGAATCCCTGCCAGAACGGTTCCAGCCACCCGCGCAGCTGCTCGATCCCGCGTAGCTCCATCCCGCCGGGCACGACCCAGGTCGTATCGGCGGCCTGCATGGCGAGGAAGCCCTCGTGCTCGCGCGCATCGGAGCGGCGCATCGCCTCGAGGAAGAGTTCCTTGGCGGTCATTGATCCTCCTTCGTCGGTGACACAAGGAGCATCGGGCGCGGGCGGCGCGATTACATCGGGAGTTCACCCGAACTTCGGCCGGCCTCGACGAGGCCGTGGCGCATGGCGAAGACGGTCGCGGCGGCACGCGTCGAGACGCCGATCTTGGCGTAGACATGCTGGATGTGGCTGTCCGCCGTCTTGGGCGTGATCACGAGCTCCGCCGCGATCTGCTTCGTCGAGAGGCCCCGGGCGAGGAGCCGGATCACGTCGAGCTCGCGGGTGGTGAGGCCGGCGACGTGCTCGCGGCGGCGGCGCGGGCGCTGCCCGGCGGCCGCGAGGACGCACTGGACGGCGTCGCCGTCGA
>DASQXS010000182.1:0-10236 GCA_035639615.1 Gaiellales bacterium
CGGGCCCTGCGCAGCATCCAGGTTCCGGCGAGCGCCTCCAGGGTGTTCCCCGCCGTGATTCCGACGACGCTCGCAATTGGCACGTCCGTGCCGACGTTGGCCAGGAACGCTCCGAGGGCGACGCCGGGCCAGAGCCGAAGCCCGAAGAGGAAGAGCGCCGCCAGCGACACCCCGGTCGGGGCCCACACCGCCGTCGCGTTCGTCCCCGGCAGCTCCTGGCTCAGGCCGAGCGTCGCCGCGGCCCAGTACACCAGCGCGAGCAGCGCAACGCCAAGGATCGGCCCCATCCGCCCGCGGATGTGCCCCACACGCGCCACCAGGCCCGAGTTTACTGGGTCATCCGGACCGAATGGCGATCTGCGCTCGCGCGATTGATTGCGGTCTCGGCCCTGCGTGGTTCAATCTGGAGCCGTGCAGGTGGAAGCGCGCTCGGTCGCGGACAGATACTACGCGGGACTCCGTGCCAGGGATCTGGATGCGGTCTCTGCGACCCTCGCTCCCGACGTGCGAGTCGAGGTGCCCGGCGCGACGTTCGACGGCCCGGACCCCTTCCGCGGATGGATGCAGGCCTTCTTCGATGCGTTCCCCGATATCGAACACGTCGTCGACCGCCTCGACGCTCACGGTTCAACGGCCGAGGCGGACCTGCGCGTCACGGGCACGCATACCGAGCCGCTCGTTGGGCCGGACGGCTCCATCCCTCCGACAGGCCGCCGGATGGAGTTGCAGGCGCATAACCAGATGGAGATTCGCGACGGTCGGATCACCTCGGTGAGCATCGCCTACGACCCAGCGGACTTCCTCCGTCAGCTCGGGCTTGGGCCATAGCGGGACCGCGGCGCTCCCGATCGAGATCCGCGCGGCGATCGAAACCGACGGGGCGAAACGAGGCGACCGAGTGGGGCAGCACAGCAGGATGACCAGCGAGCTACACCGTGCTCGGCCGAGACGGATATCTCCCTCCGCCCCGGCTTGCTGCGGATCGCAAGTTGGCAGGACGCCCCACAAGGCGACCGCTGGCACCACCTACCGCCGCGCTACGCCTTTCGGCGTGGTTGAATCTGGGCATGTTCTCCGAGACCGTTCACTGCGTTGTCACCGCCTGCGAGAACGTCGTCCGCTGGCGGCGTGTGCTCCACGTCACGCTGCCCGACACGAGCGACAGCCCCCGCGCAGACGACCCGGACGCTACCGAAGGATTGATTGCTGACGTATCGATTTACCTGTGCGAGGAGCACCACAACGCGCAGGGCCTGCTTGATGACGTCGAGCCGTTCCCGCCGAGCCGCACCGACGACGAGTAGCCGGCTTCCACCCCCGAGGTGCTTACCTCGGCCCAGTTGGTCTTGTCTTCGCCGGTGAGGTCTCGAGCGTGGTGCGAAAACGCCGAGCGCGGCGCACAACGGCTCCCAGCCGCCACCGCTCGAGCGCCGGCTTGAGGGAATGCGGGCCGGTGCCTCCCACGCCCACACTGATTCGCAGACTCACATGGTTCTCCGGGAGCCACGCATCGGCGGGCTAGACCCCGCCACTCGAGTACGTAAGACGGGGCCGAGGCCCACCCCCCTACAAGAGGTGGGCCTCGGCCGACTTCGCCTTACCGCCGCAGGAACGGCGTGTAGTACTCGCCGAGTGACGATCGGTATTCATCGTCACGGTAAGTCAACTCGTCAAGCTCCGGCGAGTCCTTGATCTGCTCCTTCGTCAGGTGAACGAAGATCCGTTCTGCGTCGTGGTCGATACGCCCGACGACGCCGGCGGGAAGCATGACCTTCTTGCCGAAGATCCAGGTGCCGGTATCGACGACGATGTAGCTGCTCCCGACGTCGTATGTGGCCTCGTCGACGCTGCCGATCGACCCGTCCGTCGCCTCGACGGAGTACCCCTCAAGGGAGCCGATGTTCGCGAGGTCCGACTCCCAGACCCACATCCGTGTACTGGTAGCGCTCATCGTTCCTCCTCTCATCGGAAACGAGGGCTACCCATCAGGCGGAAGCGGCGAACATCGATCTCGTGGTGGTCGCGGTGGTGATCCGCGCCGGCTGGACAGTCAAAAAATCCCTGGACATCCGGCAAATCGCCGCGTAACTTGAACCGCTCCACAAAGGCGCCAGCCCGTTGGGCTCGAGCAGCTCCATACCGGCGCGAGTCCCGTTGGGATCCCGTCCAGTACACGCGGTACCCGCAGACAGGGGGTTCTGTCGTGATCCAGTCACCTGCAAGGCTGCACCCTGCTCCCCTGATATTGGGCTGACCTGCAGCGGGGCCCACATTCTCGGTGATGTTTACCGTGCAGCACCGTCGGCACGGACCGCGAGGACTCGGCAAGTCGTCGAGGATCGACGTCAGGCTTGCTTTTCTCGCTGACGCGGTGGGAAACTCGGCGAGTGCGGAAGGGGTTGACCCCGGACGACCTAGGAGACCTCCTAGAGCTGCCGCTCTTGGCCGTCCTGGCGAGCTACCGGCGCGACGGGACGGTTCTCCTCTCGCCGGTCTGGCACGAGTGGCATGATAACGGCTTCCACGTCGTGACCCGGTTTCGTGACGGGAAAGCCCGGCACCTCCGTCGCGATCCGCGCGCGAGCATCGTCGTCTGCGACGATTGCCCGCCGTACCGCGGCCTCGAGCTGCGCACGACGGCCCGCCTCATCATGTTGGAAGAGAGATCGATCGTCCGCCGCATAGCCACGCGGTACCTTGGCCGCGAAGCCGGTGAGCGGTACGCCGAGACCGCAGGCGACGACCTGCTCATCCGGCTGGAGCCGGGCGAGCTTCGCGGTTGGGATTTCGCCGACTACTTCGCCTGAGCTCGGCAGCACCGCGTGACGCGCTGTAGGGCCCGCATCGTGGGCGAATTTCTGTTTTGCCCCGTCGGGGAGACGTTCAAGCAGGGTACGCACAACTGCTTCAACCGCTCTTGGATCACCGCGTCGCGCGCGCATCGAGTTCGCATCTGGGTGTAAGCGGCGATGCGCGGGGTTCTAGGAAGCGGTGCCGACACGGTCGCCCCCTTCGGGAACCGCCCTAGACTGATCGGCGATGGTGATTTGCCCGAACTGCGGGGAGGAGAACCCCGACCGGTTCCGCCTGTGCGGATTCTGCGGCACACCGCTTCGGCCCGAGCCGCCGCCGCAGGAGATCCGAAAGACGGTCACGATCGTCTTCTCCGACCTGAAGGGGTCGACCAGCCTCGGCGAGCGGCTCGACTCCGAGTCGCTGCGGGCGGTGATGAGCAGGTACTTCGACGTGATGCGCGCCGTCCTCGAGCGCCACGGCGGGACGGTCGAGAAGTTCATCGGCGACGCCGTGATGGCGGTGTTCGGGCTCCCGCAGCTGCACGAGGACGACGCCGAACGGGCCGTCCGCGCCGCCGCCGAGATGCAGGCGGCGCTGGCCGAGGTGAACGCCGAGCTCGAGGCGCGCTGGGGCGTGACGCTCCAGAACCGCACCGGCGTCAACACCGGCGAGGTGGTCGCCGGCGACCCGACCGCGGGCCAGCGTCTCGTCACCGGGGACGCCGTAAACGTGGCCGCCCGCCTGGAGCAGGCCGCCGGCCCCGGCGAGGTGCTGATCGGGACGCTCACCCACGATCTCGTGGGCCCGGTCGCGGACGTCGAGCCGGTCGAACCGCTCGAGCTCAAGGGCAAGTCCGAGCCGATGCCCGCCTTCCGGCTCCTCGGCATCCGCGAGGAGACGGCGGAGGGGCCCCAGGCCGCGCTCGTCGGGCGGGCGGCGGAGCTCCGCCAACTGCGGGAGGAGCTGGAAGCGGTGGCGGCGGACGGCACGCCCAGGCTGGTGACGATCCTGGCAGCGGCCGGGACGGGGAAGTCGCGGCTCGTGGAGGAGTTCCTGCGCACGCTGCCGGCGGGGGCGCGCTCGGCCCGGGGCAGGTGCCTCTCCTATGGGCGCGGCATCACCTTCTGGCCCATCGCGGAGGCGGTCCGCCAGGCCGCCGGCGTGCACGACGACGACTCGGTGCAGACCGCGACGGCGAAGCTCGCAGGCCTCGTCGGCGGCGACCTCGAGGCCGCGGACCGGGTGGCGGCCGCGATCGGCCTCTCCGACGCCGCCTTCCCGGTCGACGAGCTCCTCTGGGGCATTCGCCGGATGGTCGAGGACATGGCCGCCCGGAGCCCCCTCGTACTCGCCCTCGACGACCTGCACTGGGCCGAGCCGATCATGCTCGACCTGGTCGAGCACCTCCTCGCCGCCGCCGCGCCGGTGCTGATCCTCGCAACCGCCCGGCACGAGCTCCTGGACGTGCGCGAGGGATGGGGCTCCGATGCAGCCGCGGTCACGATCGAGCTGTCCCAGCTCTCGCCGGAGGAGGCAACGGAGCTGGCGGCGTCGCTGGTCGGCGACGGCGTGAGCCCCGAGCAGCTGGCGAAGATCATCGCCACCGCCGACGGGAACCCGCTCTTCCTGGAGCAGATGCTGGCGATGATCCAGGACGCCGACGAGGGCGACCTGGCGGTGCCGCCCACCATCCATGCCCTCCTCTCCGCGCGGCTCGACCGCCTCGACGCGGGCCAACGGCAGGTGATCTCCACCGCCTCGGTGATCGGCCAGGTCTTCCCCGAATCCGCGGTCGAGGAGCTCGTCCCCGACCCGGTTCGCGACGGCGTGATCGGCCAGCTCGAGCGCCTCGCGCGGAAGCGGCTCGTCCACTCGCACACTGCCAGGATCACCGTCGGGCCGGCGTACCGGTTCCAGCACATCCTGATCCGCGACGCCGCTTACGCCGGCCTTCTCAAGCGGAGCCGGGCGGAGCTCCACGAGCACTTCGTCGCCTGGGCCGACCGCGTGAACGGCGACCGCGCCGGCGAGTTCGCCGAGATCCTGGGGTATCACCTCGAGCAGGCGCACGGCTACCTCGCCGAGCTCGGGCCGCTGGACGACCACGGCCGCGCCGTCGGCCGAAACGCGGCCGAGCGGCTCGCGTTCGCCGGCCACCGCGCGTTCGCCCGAGGCGACATGCCGGCCGCGGCCAACCTGCTCCGCCGCGCCGCCGCGCTCCTACCGGCCTACGACGCCGACCGCCTCGCGCTCCTGCCCGACCTGGGCGAGGCGCTCATGGACGTCGGCGCCTTCGGGGCGGCCGAGGAGGTGCTCCGCGAGGCCGTGGCCGCGGCCGAGGAGACCGGCGACCAGCGCCTGCGGGCGGACGCCGGGCTCGTGCTGCTCCTGGTCGAGCTCTACGCGATCGGACCACCCGACTGGTCGCGGCGGGCGACGCGGGCGGCGGGGGCGGCGATCCCGGTGTTCGAGCTCCTCGGCGACCACGCCGGGCTGGCGAAGGCGTGGCGGATCCTCGGCGCCGTCCATGCGAACGCGCTTCGTTACGGCGAGGCGGAGGCCGCCGTGCGCATGGCGATGGAGCACGCCCGGGCGGCGGGCGACCTTCGCCAGGAGCGGCGGAACGCGTCGGCCCACGCGGTGGCGTTGGTGTACGGCCCCACGCCGGTCTCCCTGGCCGTCGAACGATGCACCCAGATCGTTGCGGATGCCGCCGGTGACCGGCGCACCGAGGGGCTCGTGCTCGCGGCGCTCTCGCATCTGGAGGCGATGCGAGGGTCTTTCGGACGGGCGCGAGAGCTCTATGCCAAGGCGCGGGCGACCCTCGAGGACCTGGGAGAGAGCGTGCTCGCCGCATCGACGTCGCTCGAGTCGGCGTCGGTCGAGCTTCTCGCCGGCGACGCGGCCGCCGCTGAGCGCGAGCTCCGGCGCGACTACGACCAGCTTCAGCGGATGGGCGCGAACTACCTCCTTGCGACCACCGCCGCCCTTCTCGCCCAGACCGTCGCTGCCCAGGGCCGCGACGCCGAAGCTGAGGAGGTGCTCGCGAGCGCCGCCCAGCTGGCCGACGAGGACGACGTCGAGTCCGGCGCGCTGCTCGCCTGCGTCCGCTCCTGCCTGCTCACGCGGCGCGGCGAGGCCGGCGCCGCCGTCGACGCGGCTCAGCTCGCGCTCGGCCTACTCAACGGCGCCGAGGCGCCGGTGATCCGTGCCGAGGCGTTGTTCGCACTCGCCGAGGCCGCCGCCGCGGCCGGTGAGGAGAGGACAGCCTGCAACGCGATCACGGCCGCCGCCGCCGAATCGGCAGCGAAGGGGAACGTGGTCACCGAGCGGCGGGCACGGGCGATGCTGGCCGCGGGCTATGGCCGCCAGCGCCCGTTCGTCGACGAGAGCGCGACGAGCTGATAGTCGCCGTCGGCGAGCTTGGCCCGGCTCGCCACGCACGGGTCGGGCGACGCCAGGCCCGCCGCGCCCGAGCAGTTCGGCACGAGCACGCCGTCGTGGTAGAGGGGCGTCTTCTTGAGCGTCAGCCCCTTGGGGATCTCCGAGCGGTCGAATCGGAACGTGAACTGAAGCGGATCGCTCGACGAGAACACCGCGCCGATGGTGATGTCGGAGATCTGCCCGAAGCACGTCTTCCCCGGCGCGCAGGCATCGCCTGGACCAGAGGCGTTCTGCTCGGCGAGCGTCGCCGGGGTGCCGTCCGGGGTGCGGGGGATGTTCGCCGTCGTCACCTGTGGGTTTCCGGGGGTCGCCCCAGAGCCGAGATCGGTGGTGAGGGTCTCGCCGCCAGGGGGCACGTATCCCGAGACGAGGTCCTGCGTCCGGGCCGCCACGTCGGTGGTCTCGGAGGCGAAGAACTGATGCGGCTGGTTCTGGCCGATGTCGGCCAGCCAGGTGGCGGTCACCTCGACCGAGCCGGCCGTCGACGGGGTCGTCGCGAGGACGGCGACGCTGGCCGACCCGCCCGCGGAGATCGTGCCGATCTGGCAGTCGACCTCGCCCGCGCTGATTTGGCACGACCCGGCGCTCGGCGTGGCCGAGTCGGCCGTCATCCCGGCCGGAAGCGGCAGGGAGAGCTCGACATGGGTGATGGTCGCCGGCCCCTGGTTTTCGAGGGTCGTCGTGTACCGGACCTGCTCGCCCGCGGTGACCGGATCGGGCGCATCCGAGATCGTCGCCGTGACCTCCGGTGACTGCGGGAGAGACCCGGAGGCGGCGGGCGCGAGCGCCCCGATGGCAACGAACAGCGAGAGGACGGTGATCCATCTGGCTGGACGCATACCGTGGATGCTGGCAGGCCGAGAAGAATCCGTCAAGCGGGAGCCGCCGGCACGGCGCCGCGCTCGATGCCCGCGATCCGATAGGCGTCCGCCTCGTCGAGCGTCTCGTGGTCGAGGAGCGCCCGGGTCAGCGCATCGAGCTGGTCGCGGTGGTCGCGCAGCTGATTGAGCGCGGAGTCGGCGCACTCCTCGAGGATGCGGCGAGCCTCGGCGTCGACCAGCTCGCGGGTCTGCTCCGAGGCCTGGCCGGCCCCGGGGAAGAGCGTCGGCTCGGCGTCCGGTCCGGGCAGCACCGAGACGGGGCCGACGGCCTCCGACATGCCCCAGCGCCCGGCCATCTGGCGGGCGATGCGGGTCGCATGCTCCAGGTCGGACTCGGCTCCAGTCGTCATGTCCCCGTAGATCAGAAGCTCCGCCGCCCGCCCGCCGAGCGCGCCGATCAGCCGTCCCCGCAGGTACTCGGCGGAGTACCCGTACCGGTCGTTCTCCGGGCTCTGGAAGGTGACGCCGAGCGCGCGGCCACGGGGGATGATCGAGATCTTGCGAACCGGGTCGGCGCCGGGCTGGAGCATGCCGAGGAGGGCATGGCCGGACTCGTGGTAGGCGGTGCGCTCGCGGTCGGCGGGCGACAGGACGATCCGCCGCTCCGCGCCGAGGACGATCTTCTCGAGCGAGTCGGTGAAGTCGGCGAGCCGGACGCGTTCGTGGCCGCGGCGGGCCGCCGTCAGCGCCGCCTCGTTCACGAGGTTTCGCAGGTCGGCGCCGACCATGCCCGGCGTGGAGGCGGCGATCGACTGGAGGTCGACGTCGTCGGCGAGGGGGACGCTGCGGGTGTGCACCTCGAGGATCAGGCGGCGGCCGTTCTGGTCGGGAGGGTTCACCGTCACGCGGCGGTCGAACCGGCCGGGCCGAAGGAGGGCCGTGTCCAGCACGTCGGGCCGGTTCGTCGCCCCGATCACGATCACGCCCTCCGAGCCTGAGAAGCCATCCATCTCGGTCAGGATCTGGTTCAGGGTCTGCTCGCGCTCGTCGTGGCCGCCGATCGTCACGCCGCCGCCGCGGGCGCGGCCGATCGCGTCGAGCTCGTCGATGAAGATGATCGCGGGGGCGGCGGCCTTCGCCTGCTGGAAGAGGTCGCGGACGCGGCTCGCGCCGACGCCGACGATCGCCTCGATGAACTCGGACGCGGACATCGAGAAGAAGGGGACGCCCGCCTCGCCGGCGACGGCGCGCGCGAGGAGCGTCTTTCCCGTGCCGGGCGGCCCGGACAGGAGGACGCCGCGGGGGACGGCCGCGCCGAGCTTCGTGTACTTCTTGGGGTTGCGCAGGAAGTCCACCACCTCGACCAGCTCGTCCTCGGCCTCGTCGATCCCGGCCACGTCCTCGAACGAGACCCGGGTCTGCTCCTGGGACGCGTCGTAGCGGCGCGCCCGCGAGCGCCCGAAGCCGCCGAGCCCTCCGGCGCCCGCGCTCGCCTGCGCCCGTCGGGCCAGGAGCACGAAGAGGCCGACGAGAAGCACCGTCGGCCCGAAGTAGAAGAGGATCGTCTGCCACAGCGGCGCGCCCTCGTCGATCGGGTGGGCGTTGATGACGACGTGCTTCGCCAGGAGGAGATCGATCAGCTGGTCGTCCGCGAACGCCGGCCGCTCGGTCTTGAACTTCGTCGACGGCGACCCGCCCATCCCCGGCGGCGGCGCGGTCTTCGTCTTGAAGTCGCCCTCGATCGTGTCGCCCGTCGAGGTCACCTCGGCGACGTTCCCGGCGGTGACCTGCTGGCGGAAGAAGCTGTACGGCACCTGCAGCCGCGACGGGCCGCTCGTCGCCTGCGACGCGATGATGTAGTTGGCCGCGAGGAGCACGAGCAGGATGACCCAGAACCTGCGGCCGCCGGGCATGGCCGGAAAGCCCGGGCGGGAGGGCGCTCCCCGGTCGGGCTGGCGCTGCGGAGCGGGCTGAGGGGGCTGGGCCATTTGCGCGAGTCTACTCGCGCAGGGTGATCTGGTTGAATGGCGCGCGTGAAGCTCGCGGACAAGGTGTCCGTCGTCACCGGCGGCGGCCGCGGGATCGGTGAAGCGATCGCCCATCGCTTCCGCGCCGAGGGCGCAACGCTTGCGATCGTCGACCTCGATCCCGCCTCGGCCGGCGAGGTGGCCCGCGCCGTCGATGGGACGGCCCACGGCTGCGACGTCTCGGCGCGCGACTCGGTCGAACGCGCCTTTGCCGAGGTCATCGACCAGCATGGCCGCATCGACGTGCTCGTGAACAACGCCGGCGTCGCGCTTGCCGGCCCGTCCGAGACGTTCTCGGACGCCGACTGGGACACCTCGATCGGGGTCATGCAGACCGGCGTCTTCCTGTGCTCGCAGGTGGCCGGGCGCGACATGCTGGCCCGCGGGTCGGGCTCGATCGTCAACATCAGCTCGATCAACGCCTGGGCCGCGTTCCCGATGCGGCTCGCCTACTGTGCAGCCAAGGCGGCCGTCGTGGCGATGACCGAGGTGCTGGCGATCGAGTGGGCCGACCGCGGCGTGCGCGTGAACGCCGTCGCGCCGGGCGTCACCCGGACGGCGCTCGTCCAGAAGGGGATCGACGACGGCGTGGTCGACGTCGAGCGCTACACGGCGCGGACGCCGCTTCACCGCTTCGGCGAGCCCGACGAGATCGCCCGGGCGGTGCTCTACCTCGCCAACGACGAGGACGGCGCGTTCGTCACGGGGACGACGCTTCGGATCGACGGCGGCTGGAGCGCCCAGGGCTGGATCATCCGCGACTGAGAGCGCCCTCGACAGGCCAAACGCTATAGCGTTTACGAGGCCGCCCTCGTCATTGCGCAATTTCGGGGTCAGGCACGCAATTGCGGGGTCAGGCACGCAATTGCGGGGCCACACCTCCCGGACGCGCTTCACACTCGGGTGGCCACGAGGACGCAGTTCCGCCGGGTGGCGCGGAACGGAGGCCCCGGGAAGCCCGGCTGCCACAGCGGCAGGCGAGGAGTCCACGCACACCACGTCGGGCGCCGGATGAGCTCGGCCAAGTCGCCGTTCCCCATCCCGCATCGAGGACCCTGGCCGGTGGAGCCTCGCTGATCGCCCGGAGCGCGAGCACCCAGGGCTCGTCGTCGCCGCGCAGCCAGCGCGTGCGATCGAGCCGCCGCGTC